>DATFAY010000035.1:0-18897 GCA_035254085.1 Piscinibacter sp. | reverse complement strand
CCTGGGGCCTCGCGCTCATCGCCGCGCTGGTGCTCAAGGAGTTGCCCTTCCTGTTGTGGAACGTGGCCGCGCAGCTTCGCCGCGCGGGACAGGCCGACGAGATCACGCGCCAACTGCAGCTGGCGGCCACGCTCGGCTACTTGCCGCGCAGCGCCTGGTGGCGGGTGCTGTGGCCGCAGTTGCTGCCGCGCCTGTCGCTGCCGCTGCTCGCGGTGTGGGCCTACGCCTTGACGGTGGTCGACATGGCGATCGTCCTCGGGCCGACCCGCCCGCCCACGCTCGCGATGCTGGCCTGGCGCTGGCTGCTCGACGCCAACGTGGCGACCAACCGCGCCGGGGCAGCCGCCGCGGTGTTGCTCGCGCTGTGCGTCGCGGCCGGGGCCTGGACGGCGGTGACCACGGCCCGCGCACTGCATCCGCTGCTGATGCGGCGCTGGACACGCGGCGATCGGCCCGCCGCGCCTGCACGGCGCCCACTGCCTGCGGCGCCGCTGCTGTGTAGTGCGTATGCGCTGGTCGTGCTCGCGCTCGTGTTCGTCTCGCTGGCCGGCGTGTGGCGCTTTCCGGATCTGCTCCCCGCGCAGTGGGACACCCGCAACTGGCGCACCGCGCTGGACAGCGCCTCCACGCTCGGCACCACCACGCTGCTCGCGCTGCTGTCGGCCGCCACCGGCGTCGCGCTCGCGATCGGCTGGATGGAGACCACGCCGCCGCACTGGGACACCCGCGCGGCGCCATTCGTCTTCGCGCCCATGCTCGTGCCCGGCGTGCTGCTCGCCGGCGGCCTCTACCAGCTCAGCCTGTCGCTGCGGCTCGACGGAAGCTGGGTCGGCCTGTGGCTCGCGCATTCGCTGGCCGCCGCGCCATACGCATTGGTGAGCCTGGCGCCGGCCTACCGCGCCCTCGACCCGCGCTACGAGCAGACGGCGCAGGCGCTCGGCCGGGGCCGCCTCGCGACGCTGTGTCGCGTCAAGTGGCCGATGCTGCTGGCGCCGATCGCCGCCGCGTTCGCGGTCGGCTTCGCGGTCAGCGTGGCGCAGTTCCTCAGCACCCAGTTCGTGGGCGCCGGCCGCTACGCGACGCTCACCACCGAGGCACTGACGCTCGCGTCGGGCGGTCAGCGCGGCCTGGGTGGGGCCTTTGCGCTGTTGCAGGCGCTGCTGCCGGCCACAGTCTTCGCAATCGCCTGGTGGCTGGGCCACGTGCAGGCGAGCCGGCTGGGCGCGCCCGGTGCGGCAGCGGTGGGTGCCTGATGCTCGAGCTCGATGCCGTCACCATCGCCACGCCGCGGCGCGTGCTCGTGCGGCGGCTGTGCGCGCGCGTCGGCGCGGGCGAGGTGCTGGCGGTGATGGGCGAGAGCGGGTCGGGCAAGTCCTCGCTGCTGGCGCTGCTGGCGGGGACCTTGCCCGCAGGCTTCATGGCGAGCGGACGCATCCGCCTGGACGACCGCGACATCGGCGCGCTGCCCACCGTTGCGCGCCGCGTGGGCCTGCTGTTCCAGGACGACCTCTTGTTTCCTCACATGAACGTGCTGGAGAACCTGCTCTTTGCCCTGCCCGCCGGCGGCACGCGCGCGGAGCGCAGCGCCCGCGCCGAGGCCGCGCTGGCCCAGGCGGGACTCGCGGGCCATGGATCGCGCCGGCCGGCGAGCCTGTCGGGCGGGCAGCGCGCACGGGTCTCGGTGCTGCGCTCGCTGCTGGCCGAGCCGCGCGCGCTGCTGCTCGACGAGCCGTTCTCGCGGCTCGACGCCGCGCTGCGCCAGCGCTTTCGCGCCTTCGTCTTCGAGCGCATCGCCGCGCAGGGCATCCCGGCGGTGCTGGTGACCCACGATCTGCACGACGTGCCGCCGGGCGCGCAACTGATCGAGCTCAGCGCGCAGGGCGACGACGATGCTTGATCGCATCGCCCTGCGATGGCTGCGGCCCGCGATGGACGCCGGCGCGCGCGGGCTGGCGCGCGCCGGCGTGCATGCGGACCAGGTCACGCTCGCGGCATTCGGGCTGGGCGTCGCGGCGGCGGGGGCGATCGCGCTGCATCACAGCGGGCTGGGCCTCGTGCTGATCTTCGCCAGCCGCCTGTGCGACGGGCTCGACGGCGCGCTGGCCCGGCTCACCCACCCCACCGACCGCGGCGGCTTCCTCGACATCAGCTTCGACTTCCTCTTCTACGCCGGCGTGCCGCTCGCCTTCGCGTTCGCCGACCCCGCGGCCAATGCACTCGCCGCGGCCGCATTGCTCGCGGCCTTCGTCGGAACGGCGTCGACCTTCCTGGCCTTCGCGGCGCTGGCCGCGCGGCGTGGCATGGTGAGCGAGGCCTTTGCGCAAAAGGGCATCTACTACCTCGGCGGCCTGACCGAAGCCACCGAGACCATCGCCTGCTTCTCGCTCATGTGCCTGTGGCCGGCGCAGTTCGCGCTCTTCGCCTGGGTCTTCGGCGCGCTGTGCGTGCTGACCATCGCCACGCGGCTGTGGGCGGGCTGGCGCAGCTTCACGCCCTGAGCAGCCGCGAGGAGACCATGCCACGTCGCAAACTGCTGCTGCTCATCGCGCTGGTGCTGGGCGTTGCAGCCTTCTTCCTGCTCGACCTCGACCGCGCCCTGGGCCTGGAGGCGATCAAAGAGCGGCAGGCGCAGCTGACGGCCGCCTACGAGCAGCGGCCGCTCCTGTTCATCGCGGCGTATGCGCTGGTGTACGTGCTCAGCGTCGCACTGTCGTTTCCCGGCGCCACGGTGCTGACTCTCGTGGCCGGCGCGGTGTTCGGGGTGGTCGCGGGCACGCTGATCGTCTCCTTCGCGTCCAGCGTCGGCGCGCTGCTGGCCTTCCTTGCCGCGCGCTATCTGCTGCGCGACAGCGTGCAAAGGCGCTTCGGTGCGCGGCTCGACGAGGTCGACAAGGGGATCGAGCGCGACGGTGCGTTCTACTTGTTCGCGCTGCGCCTCGTTCCGCTGGTGCCCTTCTTCGTCATCAACCTGCTGATGGGCCTCACCCGCATGAAGGCCGGGACCTTCTATCTCGTCAGCCAGGTCGGCATGCTCGCCGGCACGGCCGTCTACGTGAACGCGGGCACGCAACTCGCGCGCATCGAGTCGCTGCGCGGCATCCTGTCGCCCGGGGTGGTGGGCTCGTTCGTGCTGCTGGGCGTGTTTCCGCTCGTCGCCAGGAAGCTGCTCGACACCGTGCGGCGGCGCAAGGTCTATGCGCGCTGGGCGCACCTGAAGCCGCGGCGCTTCGATCGCAACATGGTGGTGATCGGCGCGGGCGCCGCCGGCCTGGTCACCAGCTACATCGCGGCCGCGGTGAAGGCGCGCGTGACGCTGGTCGAGTCGCATCGCATGGGCGGCGACTGCCTGCACACCGGCTGCGTGCCGAGCAAGGCGCTGATCCGCAGCGCGGCGCTGATGCACGCCATCCGCGGTGCGCCCGAACACGGCATCGACACGGGCGCCCCGACGCTTCGGTTCGAGCGAGCCATGCAGCGCGTGGCGCAGGTGGTGCGCGAGGTCGAGCCGCACGATTCTGCCGAGCGCTACCGCGGCCTCGGCGTCGAGGTGATCCACGGACACGCCACCATCGTGCACCCCTGGGCGGTCGAGATCGACGAAGGCGATGGCCGCAAGCGCACCGTCACCACCCGCAGCATCGTCATTGCCGCCGGCGCGCAGCCGATCGTGCCGGACCTTCCCGGCCTCGAGGAGACGGGGTATCTGACCAGTGACACGCTGTGGGCGCTTCATGAGCTCCCGCGCCGCCTGGTGGTGCTCGGCGGCGGGCCGATCGGCTGCGAGCTGGCGCAGGCCCTGGCGCGGCTGGGCTCGCAGGTCACGCTGGTGGAGATGCTGCCGCGCCTCATGACGCGAGAGGACGACGAGGTGTCCGCGCTGGTGCGGCAGGCGCTCGAGCGCGATGGCGTGCAGGTGCTGGCCGGCCACCGCGCCCTGCGCTGCGAGCGCGACGGCGAGCGCAAGGCCATCGTGGTGCAAGGCGAAGGCGAGCTGCGCATCGAGTTCGACCAGCTCCTGTGCGCCATCGGCCGGCGCGCGCGGCTCGAAGGCTACGGCCTCGAGGCGCTGGGGATCCCGACCGGCAAGACGATCGCCACGGACGAGTACCTGCAGACGATCTACCCCAACATCCTCGCCTGCGGCGACGTCGCCGGGCCCTACCAGTTCACGCACACCGCGGCGCACCAGGCCTGGTACGCGGCAGTGAACGGCCTGTTCGGCACGCTGCGCCGCTTCAAGGTCGACCATGCGGTGATTCCTTGGGCGACCTTCGTCGACCCCGAGGTGGCACGCGTCGGCCTGAGCGAAGGCGAGGCGCGGGACAAGGGCCTCGCGTTCGAGGTGACGCGCTTCGAGCTGGCCGAGCTCGACAGGGCGATCGTCGACGGCCGCACCGAAGGCTTCGTCAAGGTGCTCACGGTGCCGGGCAGGGACAAGATCCTCGGCGTGACCATCGTCGGCGCGCATGCGGCCGACCTGCTGGCCGAGTACGTGCTCGCGATGAAGCACGGCCTCGGGCTGAACAAGATCCTCGGCACCATCCACACCTACCCGACGCTGGCCGAGGCGAACAAGTACGTGGCGGGCGCCTGGAAGCGCGCCCATGCGCCGCAGCGGCTGCTGCGCTGGGTCGAGCGATTCCACGACTGGCGTCGCGGATAGGATCGGGTGATGCATCTGCGATCTCTCGTCTCGATATTCACGCTGCTGGCCGCTGGGGCGGCCCACGCCGGCCTGCCGCAATCCATGCGGGTCTCGGCACTCCAGCCGTTCGCGGGCGCCGCCAGCGTCCCGGCTGCGCCGTGGCGGGTCGATGGGCTGCCGCGCCAGACCAAGCCGTTCACGCGCTTTTCCGTGGTCGATCTCGACGGCCTGCGTGCGCTGCGGGTCGAGGCCGATTCCTCCTACGGCAACCTGGTGCACCCGCTCGCGCTGCCCGATCCGCCGCACCACCTGGCCTGGACCTGGCGCGTGGACGAGCCGATCCTCGCCGCCGACCTGCGCCGCCGCGAAGGCGACGACATCGCGCTCAAGGTCTGCACCTTGTGGGACATGCCGATCGAGCGCGTGCCCTTTGCCGAGCGGCAGCTGCTGCGCTGGGCGCGCTCGCGCGCCGGCGAGCCGCTGCCCGCGGCGACCGTCTGCTATGTGTGGGACAACCACCTGGCGCGCGACACGCAGCTCGTGAGCGCCTTCACCGGGCGCGTGCGCTATCTCGTGCTGCGCGGCGGCGGCGACCCGCTGCACCATTGGGAACACGAGCAGCGCGACATCGTGGCGGACTTCGTGCAGCTGTTCGGCGACGAAGCCGGCAGCGTGCCGCCGCTGGTGGGCGTGGCCGTGGGCGCCGACACCGACAACACCCATTCGCACAGCCTCGCCCACGCGGCCGCGCTGCAGCTCCTGCCTTGAAGCACCTCGTCCTGCTGGGCGGCGGCCACGCCCACCTGCACGTGCTGCGCGACTTCGCCGCGCAGCCCTTGGCTGCCGCATCAGTGACGCTGGTCTCTCCGCACGCGCAGTTCGTCTATTCCGGCATGGTGCCCGGGGTGGTCGCGGGGCACTATGCCGCCGAGCAGGCGACGATAGCCCTTGCGCCCTGGGCCGCGGCGGCGAAGGCGCGCTTCGTGCAATCGGCGGCGACCCGCATCGACGCGGCGGCGCGCCGCGTGACGCTGGCGGACGGGCAGGTGCTCGACTACGACGCCCTGAGCCTGGACACCGGCGGCGTGATCGACCGCGACGCGATCGCCGGTGCGCGCGAGCACGCGCTGTTCGTGCGGCCGATGGAGCAGTTCGCGCAGCTGTGGCCGCAGCTGGAACGACTGGCCGAGCAGCGCAGCCTGAGCGTCGTCATGATCGGCGGCGGCGCCGGTGGCGTGGAACTCGCGCTGGCCTTGCAGCACCGGCTGGAAGGGCGGGCGCGCGTGAGCCTGCTGAGCGGCGGGCCGCCGCCGCTCGCCACCTACCCGAGCGCGGTGCAGGCGCGCGTGCGCGAGGCGCTGCGGCGCGGCGGCGTGACCTTGTTCGAGGATGGCTGCGAACGCATCGAACCGGGCCATGTCGTTCTCGCCGCACATGGCGGACGGCTGGCCTGCGATGCGCCCATCGTGGCCATCGGCAGCAGCGCGCCCGCATGGCTTGCCGACAGCGGCCTGGCGCTCGACGAGCAGGGCTTCGTGAGCACCGGCCGCACGTTGCAAAGCGTGTCGCACCCCGAGGTGTTCGCGGCGGGCGACGTGGCGAGCCGCGCCGACGCGGCGCGTCCCCGCAGCGGCGTCTTCGCCGTGCGTGCCGGACCGCCGCTGGCCCTGAACCTGCGCCGTTTCGTCGGCGGCGGCGAGCTGCGCCCCTACCAGCCGCAGCAGCGCTCGCTCAACCTGCTGTCGTGCGGCACGCGCTACGCGATCGCGTCCTGGGGCCGGTGGTCAGCCGAGGGCCGCTGGGTGTGGTGGTGGAAGGACCGCATCGACCGGCGCTTCATCGCCGGCTTCCGGCGCCAGGCCTGAACCGAGCGCCCGGGGGCCCGGTTCAGGTCCCGGGCCGGTGGATGATGATGGTCATGGGCGAGGGCACGCGGCCATCGGTGTCGCGCGGCAGCACCGCGGTCTCCTGCACGGCGCGCAGCGCGGCTTCGTCGAAGGCGGACGAACCGCTGGACTTGGCCAGCCTGAACGTGAGGATGGTGCCGTCGGGCGCCGTGGTGATCGTCACCTCGGCGGGCTCGCCCTGCTGGCTCAGCGGAAACTGCACGTGCGGCTTGATGCGCGCGATCACCCGGCCCAGATAGCTCGCCGACGGCCCCGACGTGCGGGCCGCGGTGCCGGTGCTGGTGGGCTCGCCGGTGGCACCGGCCTGGCCCAGCATGCGCTTGACATTCTGCTCGTGCAGGGCGGCCAGGCGCTGCTCCTCGAGCTGCTTCTTGCGCTTGTCTTCCAGTTCCTTGCGCTTGGCCTCCTGCTCGAGCCGCTGCTTCTCGGCGAGCTTCTCGGCCTGTTCCTTCTTCTCCTGGGCTTCCTTCTCGCGCTTGGCCTTCTCGATGGCGATCTGCGCATCGGGCGCCGGCTCGGTCTTGGCGGGTTGCGGCGGCGCAGGCGGCTCGGGCTTGGGCGGCTTGACCGGGGTGGGCTCGGGCTCGACCGCCTTGGGTGCCGCGATCTGCGGCACCGCGGCCCACAGCTCGGCCTCGACGCCTTCGGGTTCGCTCGCATGCCAGCGCACGCTGAGCGCCAGCGCGGCCACCAGCAGCAGGTGGATCAGCAGCGCCAGCATCAGGCCCGGCCCCATGCCGTCGGGCGGGCGCGGCATCAGCGCATCTCGTTGCAGCACGGCGGTGGTCATGGCGCCGACTCCGGCTTCATGCGCCCGACTTGACCGAGAGGCCGACGCGCAGCACGCCGGCTTTCTGCAGGGTGTCCATCACCTTCACCACCGCCTCGTAGCGCACCGCCTTGTCGGCCGAGATGACGACCGGCGTGTTGGCGTTGCCGCCTTGCGCATCGCGCACGCGCGCGGCGATGTTGCGCAGCGGCACGCTCTGCGGCTCCTTGCCGTCCAGGCGCAGCCGCACCGACTCGTCGCTCGAGACCACGATCTCGATCACGTGCTCCGGGCGCTGCTTGCTCTTGCCCACGCTCGGCAGGTCGACCACCCCGGTGGTGATCAGCGGCGCGGTGACCATGAAGATGATCAGCAGCACCAGCATCACGTCGATGAAGGGCACCATGTTGATCTCGTTGATGGTGCGCCGGCGCGCACCGCGATGGCTGACCGCAGGCATCGCGTTCGCCTCAGAGCGCGCCTGCCGCAGCGGCCGCGGCCACCGGGCCCTGGGTCGCGTTGCGGTGCAGGATGTTGGAGAACTCCTCGATGAAGGTCTCCGACTGGATCGCGATGCGGTCGATGTCGCGCGCGAAGCGGTTGTAGGCGATCACCGCCGGGATCGCGGCGAACAGGCCGATGGCGGTGGCCACCAGGGCTTCGGCGATGCCCGGCGCCACGGTGGCCAGCGTGACCTGCTGCAGGTTCGACAGGCCGATGAAGGCGTGCATGATCCCCCACACCGTGCCGAACAGGCCGACGTACGGCGACACCGAGCCGACCGAGGCGAGGAACGACAGGTGCGACTCGATCGCGTCCATCTCGCGCTGGAAGCTCGCGCGCATCGCGCGTCGCGCGCCGTCGAGCAGGGCGCCCGCGTCGTTCAGGCGGCGTTCGCGCAGCTTGAGGAATTCGCGCATGCCCGAGGCGAAGATGCGCTCCATCGGCGCCGCCGATTCCGCCCGCTTGGCCGCGTCGTTGAACAGCTCGTTGAGGTTCTTGCCGGCCCAGAACTCGCGCTCGAAGTCCTCGTTCTCGCCGCGCACGCGACGCAGGCCGAACAGCTTGCCGAAGATCACCGTCCAGCTCGCCAGCGAGGTGAGCAGCAAGCCCGCCATGACGATCTGCACGACGAGGCTTGCGTGCAGCACGAGGGCGACGATCGAAAAGTCCTGGTTCATGGGTCAGCTGACTCGCGACAAGAGTTCGTTGGGAATGCGGCGTGGCTTGAAGGTTCCCGCGTCCACGCAGCCGATGCGGATGCGGCCCTCGGCCAGCAGCTCGCCGGCGCGCCAGGCCTGCTGGGAGAGGGTCATCGATGCGCGGCCGGCATCGACCACCTGCACGGTCACCTGCAGTTCGTCGTCGAGCCGGGCCGGGCTCAGGTAGCGCACCGAAGTATCGGCGACGACGAAGATCGCGCCGGTGTCCGCTCGCAACCGTTGCTGGGCGACGCCGAGCTGCCGCAGCCATTCGGTGCGCGCTCGCTCGAAGAACTTCAGGTAGTTGGCGAAGAAGACGACGCCGCCGGCGTCGGTGTCTTCCCAGTACACGCGCAGCGTGTGGCGAAAATCGGGATCGGTCATCGGCGATGCAAGGCGCCGAAGGGCGCCGGGCAGGCGATTATCCTCGCGGCGCCGGAACGGCCGCTACGGCAGCGCGCGCCGGTACACCGGCCCCCACAGCGGGTGACCCGCCTCGGACTTGGTGAGCGCGAAGGACGGGTCGGCCTGCCGGGCGGCGCGAAACGCCGCTTCGCACTGGCCGGCGCGGTTGCTGGTGCAGTAGATGAAGGCGAGGTACTTGTTGGCGGCGGCGCGGTCCCTGGAGGACACGAGGCCCGCCTTGAGCGCGCTGCCCAACTGGGCCTCGGCGTCGGCGTACTGGCCGTCGTCGTAGGCACGGATGCCCGCCAGCAGCGCCTTCTCCGCCGGCCGCGAGGCCACTTCGGTGAGGCCGACCTCCCCGCCGGGCGGGACCGCGCAGGCGGCGAGCAGCAGCACGAGGGTTGCGGCGAGCAGCAGTCTCATGATCCGAACTTGTACTTGAGCGTGACCGACTGGCCCGCCGACACGGTCACGCTGGCGCTGTAGGGCGGGAAGTCCGCGTTGCGCACGGTGATCTGGTGCTTGCCTTCGGAGAGCGTGATCTCGTTGAGCGGCGGCGCGGTGCCCACCGGGGTGCCGTCGACCTCGACCTGGCCCCACGGGCTGACGGCCAGGTGCACCGAGCCGGACGCAGGCACGGCGGCGCCGCTGCGCGTTTCGCGTTCGCGGCTGTCGCGTCCACGCTTGTCGCGCGGCGTGGCGGCGACGAGCCGGGTCGCCTTGGCCGGGATCGCGGCGACCGGAGCGACCGCGCTGGCCGCCTCGGCTGCGTCTGCCGTCGGTCCGGCGGCGGCCTGAGCGCTCGTGGGGGCCGGCTCGGCAGGGGTTTGTTCGGCCATGGCGGACGACGCGGCAGGCGCCGGCGGCGGCACCGCGGCCGCAGCCTCGGGGGGCTCCGCCTCGTGATGCCGGCTGCTCGCGCCCCACCAGGCGGCGGCCAGCAGCACGAGAGCCGCCGTGGCCACGCCGGCCCAGACCGCGCTCAGGCGGCGCGCTGCGGCGGGCTCCGCGGCGTCGTTGGCCTGCCCGTGCTCGTCCAGCCAGTGGCGCAGCTCGCGCGACAGCGCGCGCGCCGAGCGGAAGCGATGCTCCGGATCCTTTTCCATGGCGCGCGCTGCGATCTCGGCCAGCGCCTTGGGTACATCCTTGTTGACCAGGTGCGCCAGGGGCGGCTCGTGCTCGAGCACCGCGGTGGTGATCTCGTTCAGCGAGTTGCCGCGGAAGGGCTTCTGGTCGGTCAGCATCTCGTAGAGCACGACGCCCAGCGAGAACACGTCGGCGCGCCGGTCCACCGGCTGCTGGCGAACCTGCTCGGGCGCCATGTAGTAGGGCGAGCCGGCCACCACCTCGTCGCCTGCCTGCGCGTCGTGCTGGTGCGCCACGCGGGCGATGCCGAAGTCGAGCACGCGCGGTTGGGTCCGCCCGACCATGAAGATGTTGGCCGGCTTGATGTCGCGGTGGACCACGCCCTTGCTGTGGGCGTAGGCCAGCGCATCGGCGACCCGGCGCACGATGAGCGCGGCCTGCGTGGGCGTGGGTTTCCAGCCTTCCTGGCGCAACTGGCGCAGGTCGCGGCCCTTGAGCAGTTCCATCGCGATGTAGGCGTTGTCGTCGCTGACGCCCGCATCGAAGACGGTCACGATGTTCGGATGGCTGAGGCCCGCGGCCGCGCGCGCCTCGTTGAGGAAGAGGGCGTTGAAGGCGGAGCGCTGCTCGGCGGCGACCTCGACATTCAGCGTCTTGATCGCGATCAATCGCGACAGCAATGGATCATGGGCCGCGTAGACGGTGCCCAGGCCCCCTTCGCCGATGAGGCTCTTCAGGGCGTAGCGGCCGATGTGGCCGATGGTGCTGACCGAATCGGGCGGTGTCTTGTCGTCCAGCGGCAGGGGCGCGGTGGCTGGCGGTGGCGTCAGGGGAACGCCGATGTCGGAGTCGCCCCACAGCGCCGCATGGGGCTGGCTCGGGACGGGCGCCGGCTCGCTGTCGGGCGGCAGGTTCGGTGCGGGATTGGAAATCGACACCCCGGCAGCTTAGTCGAGGCCTCGCGCGGCAAGGCGCGAAATAGTCCGCTGTTCGCCGCGTTCGTAACACCTTTTCACGAATGACCCGTGCTCGAGGGGCTCACGTTTGGCGTGCATGCGACAGGAGGCCGAGGTGCCCTCGATCGCGCGACGCCAAAGAAAAAGGGCCGGCGCCAAGCCAGCCCTTCTTTCAGTGCCCGAGGCCGTGGGGCCTCAGGCGCCGCGAAAAATCACTTCTTGATTTCGCCGGCTTCGGTGGTCTTCGGGATCTCGCCCTTCTTGTTGGCTTCGGCGTTGGCGGCGCGGATCTTCTTGCGCTCGGCCGAACGGGTGGCGTGCGTGCCCGATGCCGGGGTGGCGGCGGGCTCAGCCGACGCTTCGCTGGTCTTCGGGATCTCGCCCTTCTTGTTGGCTGCCTTGTTGGCGGCGCGGACCTTCTTGCGCTCGGCCGAACGGGTGGCGTGCGTGCCCGACGCCGGGGTGGCGGCCGGCTCGGGGGAGGTCTCGGCGGCGTAGGTGCTGGCGGCGAGGGCGGTGGACAGGACTGCAGCGATCGAGAGGCAGACGTGGCGAATGTTCATGTCGATGAATCTCCGTATGGATGGGTGGCGTGGCGCTGGGCGCATCGCCCGGGGGGCACTGTAACAGTGATCTGCTCGAAGTCCGCTGGTTGCAGCCGCGCAGCCTCTCGCTATCACGCGAAGTTCAACGTGGACGCAACGTTTTGGGTTGACTCGCTACTTGGCCGCCTGGGCCTTGGACCATTCCTCCAGTGCCGACAGCACCTTGCTGACGTGGTTGAAGGGGTTGAGGCTCTTGTACTCGTAGACGATCTTCCCGTCCGGGGCGATCAGGAACGAGATGCGGTTCGCGTATTCCGGCCGCAGCGACATCACCGCGTCGAAGGAGGTCATGATCTTCTTGGTGTTGTCGGTGCCGACCGGGAACTTGCTCTGGCACTCCTGGACCGAGAACTTGGCCAGGGTGTCGATGTCGTCGCCGGAAACCCCGATGACCGTGGCCTTGAGCGCCTCGAACTTGCCGATCGACTCGGCGAAGGTGTGCGCCTCGATCGAGCAGCCGATCGAGAAGGCGGCCGGAAAGAAGTACACCACCACCGGCCCTTTGGCCAGCGCCTCGGCGAGCGAGAAGTTGAAGACCTTGCCCCCGACCGCGGCCTGGGTCACGAAGGCCGGGGCAGGTTCGCCGATGTCCAGGGCGGCATGCGCGGGCCAGGACACCAGCAGGGCCAGGACGGCGGCCATCGTGCGCTTCATGGCGAACTCCTGCAGTTGCGCTTGCAGCCGGAATTGTGCATCAGCGCGGCCTCTGCGGCGCCGGCTAGAGCAGCCGCTCGGGCACGATGTGGGTCAGCAGCCAGAGCTCGATCTTGACCCACGGCGACGCTTCCGGCTCCTCGGAACGGATGACTTCCTCGTCGTCCTCGATGCTCAGCCACTGCAGTCCGCCCCCTTGGGGCGCGAGCCGCACCCGATAGGCGCTTTGCAGGCGGTCGATGTCGATGACGCGCAGCAGCTCGCGGGCCAGCTCGGGGCTCTCGATCACGGCGCCGAACTCGGTGTTCGTGATCGCCGATCGCGGGTCGAGGTTCATCGACCCGACGAACAGCGTCTTGCGGTCGATCACCACCAGCTTGGCGTGCAGCCGGCCGAGCGAGGAGCCGAAGAGGAAGCTGCGCTTGTTCTTCTTCACGCGCAAGGCGCTCAGCTCGTACAAGTCGACGCCCAGCTTGAGCATCTCTTCGCGGTAGCGGCTGTAGCCCAGGTGCACCACCGGCTCGTCGGTGGAGCCCAGCGAGTTCGTCATCAGCACCAGCTTGACGCCGCGCGCGCGCATCTCGCGGATCAGCGCCAGCCCGCGCTGGCCCGGCACCAGGTAGGGCGAGGTCGCGACCACCTCGCTCTTGGCGCGCCGGATCGCCTCGAAGGCGTTGTAGGTGGCGCTGGTTTCCAGCAGGTCGTCGCCGGTCTCGAAGGGCTTGTCGGGGTAGTCGGCGAAGACATAGGCGTTGCCCCAGATGAGGCCGAGGCGGCCGCCGTCCAGGTCGTCGGCCAGCGGGCCGTAGCCGAGGATGTCGTTGGGCGGCAGCGGCGCAGGCGGCGGCGTGTGGGCCGGCCCGGTGCGTTCCTCGAACTGCGCGCGCAACTGCTCCTTGCTCAGGTCGGTCCTGGCCAGCGCCTCGAGCGGGTACACCGGGTCGCTGTTCCAGTAGCGGTCGAACAGCGCCTGCATCGGCGCCACGATGAAGCCGACCGCGAAGGCATCGACGTCGATGAAGTTCGCGTCCCTGTCGCTGCGCAGGAAATATTCGTTGGCGACGTTGCGCCCGCCGAACACCGCCATCGCCCCGTCGACGATGAACATCTTGTTGTGCATGCGGTGGTTGACGCGCGACCAGTCGCCCACCGAGGCGAGGAATCGGCCCGCCTGCCCGCGGTCGCGGGCGCAGCAGAAGGGATTGAACAGTCGCACCTCGACGTTCTTGTGGGCGGCGAAGGCGAGGAACAGCGGGTCGTGGCCGCCGGTGTAGAGGTCGTCGATCAGCAGGCGAACGCGCACGCCGCGCTCGGCCGCGTCGCGCAGGGCGCGCAGCAGGTAGCGGCCCGACTCGTCATCCTCGAAGTGGTAGTACTGCGCGTCGATCGACACCTCGGCGCGGCGCGCCAGCTGCAGGCGCGTGTCGTACGAGAAGGTGCCCAGCGGCATCAGCCGGAAGCCCGAAAGGTCCTTGGCGGGCATCGACTCCAGCGCGATGCGCCCGAGCGTGGTCTTGGGCGAGATGCCGATCGCCGAGCTGGCGATGGCCTCCCGGTCGACCTTGGGCAGGCTGGTGCAGCCGGCCAGCAGCGCGAACGCGAGGCCGAGCAGCCAGGCGGCGAGACGCCGCCCGGGGGCCCAGGGGTCGGCACGCAGGAGGCGGGTGGGCGAACAGGTTGGCATGTCGGAAGCGGATGTGAGCGATCGCAGCGTACACGCTCGATCACTCGGGCGAAAATCGGCGATTCCCCCGGAGACCCTCGAACATGCTGTTGTCGCTGTCCTCGAGCACGCATTACAGGCCGGCGCGTCGCGCGCGCGCATGGGCAGCGCTCGCGTTCGTGGCCTTGTTCACGCTGGGCGGCTGCGCCAGCGCGCCGCTGCCCGTCTCGCAAGCCCCGTCGAGCGCGATCGCCGCGTCAGCTGCCACGGAGCTGGGGTCGATCGCGGCGCAGGCGCGGGCGCGGGCCGTCGGCGGCGAATCGGGCTTCTACCCGATGCCGCAGGCGGCGGTCGCGCTCGATGCGCGCCTCGCATTGATCCGCCGCGCGCAGGCCTCGCTCGACTTGCAGTACTACCAGCTGGGCAACGACGAGACCGGGCACCTGCTGCTGCGCGAGTTGCGCGACGCGGCCGCGCGCGGCGTGCGCGTTCGCTTGCTGCTCGACGACTTCTACACCGCCGGCATGGACGACATGCTGCTCGGCCTGGCGGCGCATCCCAACGTCGAGGTGCGGTTGTTCAACCCGTTCGGCGCCGGACGCGTCAGCCGCGTGGGCCGCTGGGTCAACCTGGCGACCGATTTCCGGCGCCTGAACCACCGCATGCACAACAAGCTGTTCGTCGCCGACGGCGCCTTCGCGGTGGTCGGGGGGCGCAACATGGCCGACGGCTACTTCCTGCGCGACGCGGCGGCCAACTTCATCGACCTCGACGTGCTGGCCACCGGCGCGATCGTGCCCGAGCTGTCGGCCATCTTCGACACCTACTGGAACAGCCCGCAAGTGGTGGCGATCCAGGCCGTGGCGCCGCCGGACGGCGCTGCCGACGCACTGCGCAAGCGCTTCGACGCGCAGGTGCGCCAGGGCATCAAGCCGCCGCCGCCCGCGCCGCCCGCCGACGCCTACGGGGTGCCGCCGCTCGGCCCCGAGCTCGATGCCGGCCTGCCGCACCTGCTGTGGGCCCCCGCCTCGGCCTTTGCCGATGCGCCCGACAAGGTGAGCCACGGCTGGAAGGGCGCCGACCTGAGCCACACCGTGATCGTGCGCAATCTCGAGGCGTTTCGCACGGCGCGCTCCGAGGTGCTGATGTTCTCGCCCTACTTCGTGCCCGGCTCGCTTGGCCTCAAGCGCATGGAGGAGGCCCGCGAACACGGCATCGCGCTGCGCGTGGTGACCAATTCGATGGCGGCCACCGACGAGCCGCTGGCGAGCCTGGCCTACGAACGCTACCGCGTGCCCATGCTCAAGCTCGGGGTGGAGCTGTACGAGCTGAGCTCCGCGCAACTGCATCGCGATCCGCTCGTGCGCGCCGGCTTCGGGAAGTCTCGGGCGCAGCTGCATGTGAAGCTGGGCGTCATCGACCGCGAGACGGTCATCCTCGGCTCGATGAACCTCGACCAGCGCTCGGCCACCACCAACACCGAGCTGTCGGTGACCATCCGCAGCCGAGAGCTCACCCAGCTCATCCTGAAGTGGTTCAACCTGCTCAACCCGGAGGACGCGCGCGGCATCTATCGCGTGCAGCTCGCGCCCGACGGCCGCGGCTTGCACTGGACCGCTCTGCTCGGACCGAGGCGCGCCGAGCAGGTCGAGGGCGAACCGGAGGTCGACCACCTGCTGCGCTTCAAGCTGTTCCTGATGTCCTTGTTCGTGTCCGAAGACCTGCTCTGACGCGGGCGGCTCAGGCGAGCGCGGTGCGCAGCCGCTCGACCGCCTCCTGAAGGTGAGGCATCGAGCTGGCATAGGACAGCCGCAGGAAGCGCTCGGCGCCGTGGCGGCCGAAGTCGCGCCCCGGCGTGAGCGCCACGTGGGCGCGGCGCATCAGCTCGAAGGCGAAGTCCCAGCTGCTGGCCGAGTGGGCGGAGCAGTCGGCCCAGGCGTAGAAGGCGCCGTCGGGCATCACCGGCACCTGCAGGCCCAGCGACTGCAGCGCCGGCACGACGAAGTCGCGGCGCGCGCGGAACTCGCTGCGCCGACGTTCGTATTCGGCGATCGACTCGGGCTCGAAGCAGGCCAGCGCCGCATGCTGCGCGACGGTGGACGGGCAGATGTACAGGTTCTGCGCCAGCCGCTCGATCGGTGCGACCAGGGACTCGGGCACCACCAGCCAGCCGAGTCGCCAGCCGGTCATGCTGAAGTATTTCGAGAAGCTGTTGATCGAGACGATGTCCTCGCCGTGCATCAGCGCGCTGTGGCCGAAGCGCTCTTCGTAGCTCAGGCCGAGGTAGATCTCGTCGACGATCGTGAAGCCGCCGCGCGCGCGCACCAGCGCGGCGATGCGGCCCATCTCGTCGGGGTCGATCGAGGTGCCGGTCGGGTTGGACGGCGAGGCCAGCAGCACGCCGCGGGTGTGCTCGCCCCAGGCCTCGCCGACGCGCTGCGCACTGAGCTGGAAGCGCTCGGCCGCGGACGCCGGCAGCAGCACCGGCCGGCCCTCGGCCGCCGCGACGAAATGGCGGTTGCACGGATAGCTCGGGTCGGGCAGCAGGACCTCATCGTCGCGGTCCACGAGCGCGAGGCAGGCCAGCTGGAGCGCGGCCGACGCGCCCGCCGTGACGACGATCCGCTGCGGCGCGATGTCCAGGCCGAAGCGCGTGCCGTACCAGCGGCTGATGCGCTCGCGCAGCGCGGGCAGGCCGGTGGCGTCGGTGTACTGGGTGCGGCCGGCGCGCAGGGCGCGTTCGGCGGCCTCCTGCACCAGCGGCGGGGCGGTGAAGTCGGGTTCGCCGATGTTCAGGAAGATCATCGGCGAGTCGGCGCAGGCGGGGCTGCGCGCGAGCTCCGCCGCGGCCTTGGCGCACTCCATCACGTAGAAGGGCTCGATGTGGTCGAGCCGCCCGGCCAGCCTCATGGCGTCAGCGCCGCGCTGCGCGCGCCGCCTCGACCTCGACCGGGCGCAGGTCGGCGGCCGCCTTGTCGAGCACGCCGTTGACGTACTTGTGGCCGTCGGTGCCGCCGAAGCTCTTGGCCAGCTCGACCGCCTCGTTGATCGCCACCTTGTACGGCACGTCGATGCAGTGCTTGAGCTCGTAGGCGCCGATCATCAGCACGCCGTGCTCGATGGGCGAGAGTTCCGTCGTCTTGCGGTCGACGTGGCGCGAGAGCACCGCGTCGAGGTCTGCCGCCTCGGCGATGCAGCCGTGCAGTAGCGCATCGAAGTGCGCGGTGTCGCACTTGTCGAAGCCTTCCTGCTCTCGCATGTGCGCCTCGATCACACCGGCGTCGGCGCCCGAGATGAGCCATTCGTACAAGCCCTGCAACGCGACCTCGCGCGAGCGGCGGCGCGTCGACTTGGGTGCCACCCGCTTGCCTGGCGGCTGGCCCGCGACTTTCTTCTTCTGGTCGCTCACGACAGGTCTTCCATCAGGTTGGCCATCTCGACCGCCACGCGGGCGGCATCGCGGCCTTTGTCATCGGCGCGCTCCAAAGCCTGGGCCTCGTTCTCGACGGTGAGGATCGCGTTGGCGATCGGGATCTGGTGGTCGAGCGACACCCGCGTCACGCCGGCGCCGCTTTCGTTGGCCACCAGCTCGAAGTGGTAGGTCTCGCCGCGGATCACGCAGCCCAGCGCGATGAGCGCGTCGAACTCGTCGCTGTCGGCCATCGCCATCAGGGCGAGCGGCAGCTCGAGCGCGCCCGGCACCTTGACGTGGCGCACATGCTTGCTCGACACGCCCAGCGCCTGCAGTTCCGCCAGGCAGCTCGCGGCCAGGCGCTCGGTGATCGGCGCGTTCCAGCGGGCCTGGGCGATGCCGATGCGCAGGTCGGTGCCGTCGATGTTGGCGGGGATGCCCTTGTCGGCCTCTTGCATGCTCGTTGATCTTTCAGTGGTTGGGCGCGACGAAGCCGGTGACCTCGAGGCCGTAGCCGGCCATGCTCGGCATGCGGCGCGGGCTGCCCAGCAGCTTCATCCTGGCGATGCCGAGCTCGCGCAGGATCTGCGCGCCGACGCCGTAGGTGCGCAGGTCCATCTGGCCGCGCTGGCGCTCGGCCCGCTCGTCGTGCGGCAGCAGGTGGTGCAGCATCGCCTGGACGTCCTCGCCGCAATTGAGCAGCACCGCGGCGCCGCGCTCGGCCTCCTGCAGTGCCGCCAGGGCCTTGGGCAAGGGCCAGGAATGGCCGCACTGGCCCGCGTCGAGCAGGTCCATCACCGACAGCGGCTCGTGCACGCGCACCAGCACTTCGTCCTGCGGCGTCCACTTGCCGCGAGTCAGCGCCAGGTGCAGGCCGCCGGTGCGGTCGCGAAACGCCGTGCAGTCGAACTCACCTTGCGGCGTGACCAGCTTGCGCTTGCTCAGCCGCTCGATCAGGGTCTCGTTGCGGCTGCGGTATTCGATCAGGTCCGCGATGGTGCCGATCTTCAGGCCGTGCTCGCGCGCGAAGACCTCGAGGTCCGGCAGGCGCGCCATCGTGCCGTCGTCCTTCATGATCTCGCAGATCACGGCGGCGGGCGTGAGGCCGGCCATGGCACTGAGGTCGCAGCCGGCTTCGGTGTGGCCGGCACGCATGAGCACGCCGCCGTCCTGCGCCTGCAGCGGGAAGATATGGCCCGGCTGCACCAGGTCGGCGGCGCTAGCGTCCTTGGCGACCGCGGCCTGCACGGTGCGCGCGCGGTCGGCCGCGGAGATGCCGGTGGTGACGCCGGTGGCGGCCTCGATGGAGACCGTGAAGGCCGTGCCGTGCCGCGTGCCGTTGCGGCTGGCCATTGGCGGCAGCTGCAGGCGCTCGCAGCGTTCGCGCGTGAGCGTGAGGCAGATCAGCCCGCGGCCGAACTTGGCCATGAAGTTGATCGCTTCGGGCGTGACGTGCTCGGCCGCCAGCACCAGGTCGCCTTCGTTCTCGCGGTCTTCCTCGTCGACGAGGATGACCATGCGGCCGGCGGCGAGCTCGGCAATGAGCTCGGGAACAGGGGAGATGGGCATGCGCGAATTGTAGGCGGCGGGGCC
>DATFAY010000034.1:0-2925 GCA_035254085.1 Piscinibacter sp. | reverse complement strand
TGTCCCTGGTTCTGCTCTACGACGCATGGAACAAGTACAACGGCCATCCGTCGATGTTCGCGCCGCCGCCCCGGCAGGCCGCGTCGGCGCCGGCCGCCTCGGGCAGTGCACCCGGCAGCACCGTGGCAGCCGGCACGGCAGCGGCCCCGGCCACGCCCGGCGCCGGCCCGGCGCCGGCCGGCGAGACGGTGGTGGTCAGCACCGACGTGGTCAAGGCGACGCTCGACTCGCGCGGCGGCACCCTGGTGCGCCTCGAACTGCTCAAGCAAAAGGAAGTGCAGGAGCAGCCCTGGTATGAGCCGCTGGCCGAGTTGTTCGGCGGCGCCAAGAAGCCGCCGGTCGAATCGGACGTCGTTCTGTTCGACCGCTCCGCGCAGCGCGTCTACCTGGCCGAGACGGGACTCGTCGGCGTGCCGCAGCCGATCACCCACCTCACGCCGATGCAGGTGCTGCCCGGCGAGCGCGCACTGAAGGACGGCAGCAACGACCTGACGGTGAGCTTTGCCTCCACCGAAGGCAGCGTGAAGCTGGTCAAGACCTACGTCTTCCACCGCGGCCAGTACACCATCGACGTGAAGCACGAGGTGAGCAACACCGGCACGGCGCCGGTGGCCTCGCCGCAGATCTACCTGCAGCTCAAGCGCGACGGCCTGGCCGGCCCCGGCGGGTCGAGCTTCTACAGCACGTTCACCGGCCCGGCGCTCTACACCGACAGCTCCAAGTTCAACAAGATCGACTTCAAGGACATCGACAAGAGCGTCGACAAGGGCGACACGCTCAAGTTCGACAAGACCGCCGACAACGGCTGGGTGGCGATGGTGCAGCACTACTTCGCCACCGCCTGGATCCACAACGCCGCGCAGCAGCGCGAGTTCAGCGTCACGGCCAGCGAGCCCAAGGACAACGGCGTCGGCCGCCGCCTGTACAACGTGTCGATGCTGTTCACGCTGCCCACGCTCGCGCCCGGCGCCAAGGAAGAGTTCGACGCGGTGCTGTTCGCCGGCCCGCAGGAAGAAACGCGGCTGGCGACGCTGGCCCCCGGGCTCGAACTGGTCAAGGACTACGGCAAGCTGAAGATCCTCGCCGAGCCGCTGTTCTGGCTGCTCACGCAGCTGCACAAGTTCCTGGGCAACTGGGGCTGGGCCATCGTCGCGCTGGTGGTGCTCCTGAAGATCGCGTTCTACTGGCTCAACGCCAGCGCCTACCGCTCGATGGCCAAGATGAAAGCCATCAACCCGAAGGTGCAGGAACTGCGCGAGCGCTACAAGGACAAGCCGCAGCAGATGCAACAGGAGATGATGCGCATCTACCGCGAGGAGAAGGTCAATCCGCTGGGCGGGTGCCTGCCGATCGTGGTGCAGATGCCGTTCTTCATCTCGCTGTACTGGGTGCTGCTGTCGACGGTGGAGATGCGCCACGCCCCGTGGATCGGCTGGATCACCGACCTGTCGGCCAAGGACCCGTACTTCATCCTGCCGCTGCTCATGACGCTGACCAGCCTGGTGCAGGTGGCGCTGGGCGCCAAGCCGCCCGACCCCGTGCAGGCGCGCATGATGTGGATCATGCCGCTCGCGTTCTCGGTGATGTTCTTCTTCTTCCCGGCCGGCCTGGTGCTGTACTGGCTGACCAACAACATCCTGTCGATCGCGCAGCAGTACCTCATCAACAAGCGCATGGGCGTGCTCAACACCTAGCCGCGCGGCGTCGCCCAGAGGCGCCGGCGCACACTCGACTGCCATGCTGGCGCGCCAACAAGACCCGATCGTCGCCGTCGCCACCGCGCCGGGGCGCGGCGCGGTCGGCATCGTGCGGGTGTCGGGGCGCGACCTCTCGCCGGTCATCGCCGCGCTGTGTCCTCGGGCGCCGGCGCCGCGGCACGCGACCTACGGGCCCTTCCTGGCCGCCGACGGCACGCCCATCGACGTCGGCCTGGCGATCCACTTTCCGGCGCCGCATTCGTACACGGGCGAGGACGTGCTCGAGCTGCAGGCGCACGGCGGGCCGGTGGTGCTGCAGCTGCTGCTCGCACGCTGCCTCGAAGCGGGCCGCTCGATCGGCTTGCGCCTGGCGGAGCCGGGCGAGTTCACCCAGCGCGCCTACCTCAACGACAAGCTCGACCTGGCGCAGGCCGAGGCGGTGGCCGACCTGATCGACGCCAGCACCGAGGCCGCCGCGCGCTCGGCCAGCCGCTCGCTCAGCGGCGGCTTCTCGGCCGAGGTGCATGCGCTGCGCGACCAGCTGATCACGCTGCGCATGCTGGTCGAGGCGACGCTCGACTTCCCCGAGGAGGACATCGACTTCCTGGAGCAGGCGGATGCGCGCGGGCGGCTCGCGCACATCGCCGCGCAGCTCGACGCGGTGCTCGACCGCGCCCGGCAAGGCGCCTTGCTGCGCGAAGGCATCAAGGTGGTGATCGCCGGACAGCCCAACGTCGGCAAGAGCTCGCTGCTCAACGCCTTGGCCGGCGCCGAGCTGGCCATCGTGACGCCGATCCCCGGCACCACGCGCGACAAGGTCAGCGAGACCATCCAGATCGAGGGCGTGCCCGTGCACGTGATCGACACCGCCGGCATCCGCGCGGAGCACGACACCAGCGACGAGGTCGAGCGCATCGGCATCGAGCGCACGTGGGCCGAGATCGCCGGCGCCGACGCGCTGGTCTTCCTGCACGACCTCACCCGCCGAGGCGACGCCGTCCACGAGCGTGCCGATGCCGCGATCGCCGCGCGCCTGCCCACGGCGCTCATCGAAGGCGATCGCCTGGTGAGCGTGCACAACAAGGCGGACGCCGCCTCGCCGCCGCAGGGCCTGGAGGGCCTGGCGGTGTCGGCCAAGACCGGACAGGGGCTGGACGCGCTGCGCCGGCGCCTGCTCGCGCTCGCCGGCTGGCACGCCAGCCCCGAGGGCCTGTTCATCGCCCGCACG
>DATFAY010000033.1:0-18669 GCA_035254085.1 Piscinibacter sp. | reverse complement strand
GATCACGCAGCGGCTGGCGATGGCGCTGGTGGTCTTCCTGTGCAGTGCTTTCGGCGCCAACGCCTGGGCCGATCCGCCCGGCCGCGTCGGGCGCCTGGGCGACATGAACGGCCAGGTCTGGCTGTACACCCCCGATGCCGGCGAGTGGATCAGCGCGGTGCGCAACCGGCCGCTGACCAGCGGCGACCGCATCGCGACCGACGCCGACGGGCGCGCCGAGGTGCGCATCGGCTCGGCGACCGTGCGCCTGGACGGCGGCACCGAGCTGGAGGTCGTTCAGATCGACGACGAGCACATCGCCTTGCAGTTGCACAACGGCAGCGTCGCCGCGCGCCTGCGCAGCAACGACTCCGCCCGCGAGTTCGAGCTGCGCACCGCCGAGGGCCGCTTCCTCGCCAACCGCCCCGGCCGCTATCGCATCGACCGCACCGACTCCACGAGCAACCTCACCGTGTGGAGCGGGGAGGCCGTGTACGAAGGTCCGGGCAGTGCGCTCACGGTGTACAGCGGGCAGCGCGCCGAGTTCTGGCTCGACCAGAACAACGCGGCGCAATACAGCATCACCGACCCGGTACACGATGATTTCGCCGCCTGGAGCAGCGACCGCGACCGCCGCGACGACCGCAGCGCGTCCACGCGCTACGTCTCGCCCGAGATGACCGGCGTCGAAGACCTCGACCGCTACGGCCGCTGGGAGCAGGCGCCTGAATACGGCGCCGTGTGGGTGCCGGTGGGCGTGCCGGTCGGCTGGGCGCCCTACAGCGCCGGCCACTGGGCGTGGGTGAGCCCCTGGGGCTGGACCTGGGTGGACGACGCGCCCTGGGGCTTCGCCCCGTTCCACTACGGGCGCTGGGCGATGTTCCATGACCGCTGGTGTTGGGTGCCCGGCACGTACGTTCGCCGCCCGGTCTACGCGCCTGCGCTGGTCGGCTGGGTGGGTGGACCCCACTTCAGCCTGACGGTCAACGTCGGCGGCAGCCCCGCACCGGCGGTGGGCTGGTTCCCCCTGGCCCCGCGCGAGGTCTATGTGCCGACCTACCGCGTGAGCCCCGGCTACGTGCAGCAGGTCAACATCACGCACGTCACCAACATCACCAACGTGACGACGATCATCAACAACCCGCAGCTCGCCGTCACGAACGTCGAATACCGCAACCGGCACATTCCGCGCGCGGTCACGGTGGTGCCGCAGACGGTGATGGTCAATCGCCAGCCGGTGGCGCCCTCGGCGTCGCAGTTCCGCAGCTCCGCCATCGTGCAGCAGATCATCAAGCAGCCGACGCCGCAGGTGGTCGCGGCCGCGCCGACGGTCAAGGCGCCGGTCATCACGCCGGCCATCGCACAGGCGCGTCGCATGCAGATCCACGCCGAGCCGGCGCGCCCGGGCACGGCAGCGCCGAACGTCGCCGCGCCCGTCGCGCCGCTGGTCGTGCCGCGGCCGCCGACGCGCGCCGCTGTCGTACGCCCGGGCGAGCCGTCGGATGCCCGTGCCCGCGCCCAGGAAGAGCAGCAGCGGCGCCGCGAGATCCGTGAGGACCAGCGCCCGGCCGGCAACGTGGCCGCGCCGCCTGCTCGTGCCGCGGCGCCCGCCGTGACCGGGGCGCCAGCTCCCGCTGCACGTACGCCCGTGAGCCCGCCGGCGCGAGCGCAGGAGCGGGCTGTCGAACGTGAGACGAGCGTCCCGCCTCCCGCGGTACCGGCACCTCCCGCGCGTCCGCAGCCTCCCGCACGGCCGTCCGTTGTTGCGCCCGCGGCGCAGACGCCGCCGGTGCCGGCCGCCGAGCCGCGCGCCCGCGCGCACGACGTCCCGCCACCGCCGGCCGCCCGCGCGCACGGTGAAGGCGTTCCGGTTGGCGTGCCGCAGCGTGCGCCGCAGGGCGAGGCGCGGCCGGTGCCGCCGCAGTCGCATCCGCAGCAGCCGGTCCCTCCCCAGGGACAGCCGCAACAGCAACCGCACCCTCAGGCCGCGCCGGCACCGCGCCAGCGGCCCGAGCGCGAGCCGCAGCAGGGGCCCGAGCGCAGGAACGAGTCGCGGGCGCCGGTCGCCCAGCAGCACGCGCAAGCCGCGCACGAGGAGCACCAGGCGCGTGACGAACGCCGCGCCGATCCGCACGAGCGTCGCCAGCCGGAATGAGCCGGCCAAGGCCGGCAGGGCGGGCGGCGCGTTGCGCGCCAAACCTGCCCGCCTTCAGCGCAGCAGCGGCCTGAGCACCGGCCAGACATTGGCCAGCATGGCTGGATGGGCCTGTGCCCGCGGGTGGATGCGGTCGCCCTGGAAGAGCGTCTCGGCCTGCGGAGAATCGGCCACGCCCGCGAGCAGGAAGGGCACCAGCGCGGCGCCTTCCTTCTTCGCGACACTGGCGAACAAGGCCGCGAACTCGTCGCTGTAGCGCCGCCCGTAGTTGGGCGGCACCTGCATGCCGACCACCACCACCTTGGCGCCGCTGGCACGCGCCTCGCGCGCCATGGCGTCCAGGTTGTCGCGTGTCATCGCCAATGGCAATCCGCGCAATGCATCGTTGCCGCCCAACTCGAGGATCACGTGGGTGGGACGATGTTTCTCGAGCAGGGCGGGCAGGCGCGAGCGCCCGCCCGAGGTGGTGTCGCCGCTGATGCTGGCGTTGACCACGGCCGCGGCGATCTTCTCCTGCGCCAGGCGTTTTTCGAGCAGGGCGACCCAGCCGGTGCCGCGTTCCAGGCCGTACTCGGCCGACAGGCTGTCGCCGACGACGAGGATGGTGAGCGGCCGCGCGGCCCGCGCCCACGGCGCCGCGCCGGCGCAGGCCAGCGCGGTACAGTGCGCCAGCCACGCGCGGCGCGTGAACGAGATTGCATCAGGCATGTCCGAACCCATCATCGCCGTGGAGCAGGTCACCAAGCAGGTGCAGGACTCCACGGGCACCTTGACCATTCTCCACGAGATCGATTTCACCCTGCAGCCGCGCCAGTCGGCGGCGATCGTGGGCGCGTCGGGCTCGGGCAAGAGCACGCTGCTGTCGATCATCGCCGGGCTGGACACCCCCACCAGCGGCACGGTGCGCCTGGCCGGCGCCGACCTGTTCGCCCTCGACGAGGACGCGCGCGCCGCGGTGCGTGCGTCCAAGGTGGGGTTCGTGTTCCAGAGTTTCCAGCTGCTGGGCAACCTGAATGCGCTGGAGAACGTGATGCTGCCGCTGGAACTGCAGGGCCGCAGCGACGCTCGCGCGCAAGCCACCGAGATGCTGCGCCGGGTGGGCCTGGGCGAGCGCTTGCGTCACTACCCGAAGGTGCTGTCCGGCGGCGAGCAGCAGCGCGTGGCGCTGGCGCGCGCCTTCGTCGTGCGCCCGGCCGTGCTGCTGGCCGACGAGCCCACCGGCAGCCTCGATTTCGCCACCGGCGAGACGGTGATGGCGCTGATGTTCGACCTCAACCGAGAGGCGGGCACGACGCTGGTCCTGGTGACCCACGATGCGGGCATCGCCGCCCGCTGCGACCGGCAGTTGCACATCGAGGCGGGGCGGGTGCGCGCGGACAAAGCGCTGGCCGCCTGACGCTTCGCAAGGGCAGGCCCTGGCCGCAGCGCGAACAAGCGGCTATCGTTGCGCGACCGCATTCACCACCAGGAGACGCGCAGATGAAATCCGCCTTCGACCCCGACGCCTTGATCGACATGTTCTCCAGCGCGAGCGCGAAGCAGGGCGAGCAGTTGCGGCGCACCGTATGCCAGGTGACGCTGGGCGCGCTGCAAGGGCGTGAGCTCAGCCTGAAGAACATCCGCGACGTGCTCAAGTCGGTGACGCAGGCCGCCAACACCGGGCTGGCGCAGAACACCCTGGCCGGCGTGGACACGCAGGCGCTGCTCGACAAGGCGGTGGCCGGCATGGACGATGCGCTGCTGAAGGCCGTGGACGCCAACCGCGTGGCGCTGCAGCAGTTCGCCGACCAGGGCGTGGGCCTGCAGGAGAAGCAGCTGAAGAAGGCGGTGGCCGACCTCGAGAAGATGGAAGACACCTTCATCGAGGTCGTGAAGAAGGGCGCCGAGGCGGCCAACGCGCAGCTGGCCGGGCAGTGGGGCCATGTGCTCGAGAAGCTGCAGGCCGGCGGCACGGTGTCGGGTGCGCAGGCCGCTTCCACCGCCGAGCAGTTCGCCACCCAGGTGCAAGATGCCATGCGCGGCAGCCGTGCCGCCGGCCTCAAGGCGGCGCAGGCGCTGGCGCAAAGCTACACCGCACTCGTGAGCGGCGTGCTGATCGGCATGTCGGACGCGCTGCAGCAGGGCGGGGCGGCGGCCAAGAAGGCGGCGCCGCGCAAGTAGCCGAACCTGTCAGGCCTCACAAAAAAAGCGCCCCGCGGGGCGCTTTCTTCTTGGCTGCTCGGTCCGGATCGATCAGTTGCTGAACTTGTAGTCGGTCTTGGTCCGGGCGCGCACTTCGTCGCGGAACTTCGCGAGCTTCTGCTGCGACAGGCGCTGCTCGATCTGCGGCTTCACGTCGGCCAGCGGCGGGAACTGCGCTTCGCGGGTGTCCTCGAGCTTGATGATGTGGTAGCCGAACTGCGACTTCACCGGCTCTTGCGTCATCTCGCCCTTCTTCAGCTTGGTCAGCGCCTGGCTGAACTCGGGCACGTAGGCATCGGGCTTGGCGAAGTCGAGGTCGCCGCCGTTCTCCGCCGAGCCGGGGTCCTTCGAGTTCTTCTTGGCCACGTCCTCGAACTTGGCGCCGCCGTTGATCTGCTTGATCAGGTTCTTGGCGTCATCTTCCTTCTCGACCAGGATATGGCGCGCGCGGTACTCGGTGCCGGTGGCCTGCGCCTTGTACTTGTCGTACTCGGCCTGGATGTCGGCGTCGGTCACGGGGTTCTTCTTGCGATAGTCCTCGAACAGTTCGCGGATCAGGATCTGCTGGCGCGCGAACTCCATCTGCTGCTTGAAGTCGGCGGTGGCCTGCAGGCCGCGCTTCTCGGCTTCCTGCATGAACATCTCGCGCATCACGACCTCGTCGCGGGCCTGCTTCTCGAGCTCCGGCGTCTTCGGCTGGCCCTGCTTGGTGGCCTGCGCGATCAGGGCGTCCACACGCGCCTTGGGCACCGGCTTGCCATTGACGATGGCGACGTTCTGAGCCAGTGCTGCGAGCGGCGCCAACAGGGCGAGCGACACGCATGCGGCGACGGACAACTTTCTCATTGGGGAGCCTTTCAAACTCGGGGGCGGGGGGCCTGGCGGCACATCGGCCAGGCGGTGGTTGACTGCAGGGGAGGGCAGAAGTTCAGGTCTCGCCCGGCGCGCGGGCATCGATGGCCAGGGCGTGGATGCCACGCGGTATCAAGTCGTGCAAGGAATCATATACGAGCCGGTGGCGGGCCAATCGTGACAATCCGTTGAAGCGCGCGCTGGTCAGGCGCACCGAGAAATGCCGGCCCTCGCGCGCGCCGGCGTGACCCGCGTGCTGCTGGCTGTCGTCTTGCACTTCGAGCGCGCTGGGGGCCAGGGCGGCGCGCAAGGCGGCATCGATCTGCTGGGCGGTCACGGCCATGGCGATTCGTTCAGGGAGACTCGGGCTTGTCGGGCTCTTGCTTGATGTGGCGGCTCAGGTACAGCACCTGGCCGACCGAGAACAGCAGCATCAGCCCGGTGGCGCCGAACACCTTGAAGCTCGCCCAGGTCGAGGTGGAGAAGGTGTACGCGACGTACAGATTGAGCAGCCCCATCAGGCCCAGGAAGGCGATCCAGGCGAAGTTCAGCCGCTGCCAGACGATGGCCGGCAGTTCCATCTCGCCGCCCAGCATCTCCTGCAGCAGGTCGCGGCCGAAGCCCATGCGGCTGATCCAGAAGGAGGCGCCGAGCGCCCAGTAGGCGATGCTGGGTTTCCACTTGATGATCATCGGATCGTGGAACCAGATGGTGGCGCCGCCCAGCACGATCACCAGCGCCAGCGTGATCCACAGCATCAGATGGATCGGGCGCCGGGTGATCTTGAGCACCGCGACCTGCACCAGCGTGACCACGCTCATCACCACGGTGGCGAGCAGCACGGGCGCCTCGTCGAGGCCGACCACGCCGCCCGACACCATGAAGCCGAAAGCGTGGGTCGCCAGCGTGGCCGCCCACTCCTTGTTCTTGTCGGCGTACTGGAACACGCCGAAAAAGAGGATCAGCGGCAGGAAATCGAGGAAGAGTTTCATGAACGAGGGCAGGCCAGGGATGTCTTGTTGACGATCCCTGCACAGGCACGGATCACTTCTTCTCGGGCGCGAAGTTTATCGCTGCCGAGTTGATGCAGAACCGCTCCCCGGTCGGCGCCGGGCCGTCCTGGAAGACGTGGCCCAGGTGCGAGCCGCAATTGTTGCAGCGCACCTCGACCCGCACCATGCCGTGGCTCTCGTCCACCACGCGCTCGATCACCTCGCTGTTGATCGGCCGGAAATAGCTCGGCCAGCCGCAACCGGCGTCGAACTTGGTGCCGGAGTCGAACAGCGGCGTGCCGCAGCCCACGCAGCGGTAGCGCCCCGCGTCCCAGTGGTCCCAGTAGCGGCCGGTGAAGGCCCGCTCGGTGGCGGCGTGGCGCGCCACCTCGTATTCCATCGGGTCGAGTTGCGCACGCCATTCGGCGTCGGATTTCTTGACAGGGTAGTCCTTGGCATCGTTCATGATGATCCTCATGAAAGGCGGCCGATCGATCGCCTCGCGGCGGGCCAGTGTAGCCAGCGCCCGGACCCGGCGCCGGCACCAGGGGCATCAGTGGATGATCCCCTGCCGCACCGCGTAGAGCACCAGTTCCGCGGTGCTGCCCACGCCGAGCTTCTCGAGCACATGGGTGCGGTGCGTGCTCACGGTCTTCACGCTGATCATCATCTCCTCGCCGATCTCGGTGAGCGACATGCCCTTGAGCAGCATCAGCATGATCTGGTGCTCGCGCACCGTGAGGCGCTGGTGCGGCGGGCGGTCGTCGCGCCCTTGCAGCTGGTCGAGCACCTGCGGCGCCGCGCGGGCGCTCAGGTACTGGCCGCCGCCGGCCACGCGGCGGATCGCGCCGATCAGCTCGGCGGGCGCCGCGTCCTTGGCGACGTAGCCGTTCGCGCCGCCTTGCACCGCCACCAGCGCGTACTGCTCCTCGGGGTACATCGACAGCATCAGCACCGGCAGGGCCGAGGACACGCCGCGGATCGAGGCCAGCACCTCCAGGCCGTTGCGACCGTCCATGTTGATGTCCAGCAGCACCACGTCGAAGCTGCGGCGGCGGATCAGCTCCAGCGCATCGGCGCCGTTGCTCGCCTCGGCGGCGACGCGCATGTCGCTCTCGTCCATCAAGAGGCGCTGCAGGCCGGAGCGGAAGATGGTGTGGTCGTCGACCACCAGCACGTCGATCATGGCGTCGCTACAGCAGGGGCGCCTCGAGCACGAGGCGCGTGCCGCGTCCGGGCGCGGCCTCGATGCGCAGCTCGCCGCCGATCTCGCGCGCTCGCTCGCGCATGCTGAGCAGGCCCAGCGCCGCGCCGCCCGGTGCCGACGGATCGAAGCCGAGGCCGTCGTCCTCGAGCTCGAAACGAAGCAGGTCCGCGTCGACGCGCAGGCGCGCCGCCACGCGCCGCGCCTGCGCGTGCCGCGCCACGTTGGTCAGGGCCTCCTGGAAGATGCGGTAGACGGCGATGGTGCGCTTGGGCGGCAGCCGCAGCGTCGGCGCGTCGGCCTGCAGATCGTGCGGCACGCCGGAGCGGCGCGTGAACTCGCGCAGGTCCTGGGCGATCGCCACCGACAGGTCGAGGTGGTCGAGCACGCTCGGGCGCAGCGCCTCCGAGATGCTCTTGACCGTATCGATCGTCTGCTGCGTCAGCTCGAGCAGGCCCTCGGTGAGGGTGTGCAGCTCGGGGTTGTCGGCGCGCCTCAGGATGCGCGTCGCGTCCATCTTGATCGAGGTCAGCATGCCGCCGAGCACGTCGTGGACGTCGCGCGCCAGGCCCAGCCGCTGCTCCTCCAGCTTGGCCGCGGTGTAGGCGGTCAGCGCCTGCAGCTGCTCGCGCGAGCGGCGCAACTCCTCCTCGTTGCGCAGCCGCTCGGTCACGTCCAGGCCGATGCCCATCACCGCGGGCCGGCCGCCGTAGCTCATGCGCGAGCCGTGCACCTCGATCAGCACCACGTGGCCGTCGCGATGCAGGCCGCGGGTGATGAAGCGCATGCTGGGCGGATCGCCTTCGAGCCGCTGGTGGTAGCGCGAGAGCACCTCGCCGATGAAGTAGGGCGGCACGAAGCGCGACAGGTGCTGGCCGATCAATTCCTCCGGGGTGTAGCCGATGATCGCGGCCCAGGTCGCGTTCGAGTACGCGAAGCATTCGTCCTGGATCACGTAGATGCCCGCGAGCGACTGCTCCACGATGGCGTGGAACGGGATGTCGGGCAGGGCGGAAGGGTCGGCTGGCGTCATGCGGACTGCGGCGCGGCGGGTGCGTTGGATCATAGGCGGACACGGCCCGTCTCGGCCCAGGGACGAGGGTTCACGACAAGCGTGCTATCCCCCGCCCGTTCTCGGAATGTTCCGATGGATGCCGCCGTGGGGGCGTTCCACAGTGCAGGCCGGTCGCACTGGCGCCGACACAAACCACGGAGACACAGCATGTCCATCGTCAAGTCCTGGGCCGCGTTGAGCGTGGCCGTCCTTCCCTGGCTGGCCGCCTGCGGCGGCAGCGACCAGGCGCCTCCTTCGCCGCTGCAGCGTGCGACCCGGTTCGGCGCCGTCATGGGCACCGACCAGACGGCCGCGAGCGGCACCTACGCCTGGCTCGGCGTGCCCTTCGCCAAGCCCCCGGTGGGTGCGCTGCGCTGGAAGGCGCCCGTCGATCCCGACGCCTGGAGCGGCACGCGCACGGCACAGGCCTTCGGCAATGCGTGCATCCAGAATGGGCGCATCTACGGCCCCGGATCGAACAACACCTACGACAGCACCATCGGCACGACGCTGAACACGCCGGTGGGCAATGAAGACTGTCTCACGCTGAACATCTGGCGCCCCGCCAGCGCCGAGGCGAACCTGCCGGTGCTGTTCTTCATCCACGGCGGCAGCAACATCTCGGGCTACAGCGCCGACCCGGTCTACAACGGCGCCGCGCTCGCCAAGAGCGCCAACGCGGTGGTGGTCACGGCCAACTACCGCCTGGGCGTGCTGGGCTTCTTCAACCTGGTGCAGTTGAAGGCCGGTGCCGCTGCGAACGATGCGTCGGGCAACTTCGCGATCCTCGACAACCTCCAGGCGCTCGGCTTCATCCACCAGAACATCGCGAATTTCGGAGGCGACGCTGCCAACGTGACGGTGATGGGCCAGTCCGCCGGCGCGATCAACACCTGGGCCCTGGTCACCTCGCCCCTGGCGGCGGGGCTCTTCCACAAGGCAATCGCGCTGAGCGGCGGCATCTCGCTGGCGAGCAACCTGCCCGCCGGGACCATCCCGACGCTGAACCCGGCGACCACCTATGCCACCCAGGCCAACAACCTGCTGTACAACCTGCTGATCGCCGACGGCCACGCCACCGACACGGCATCGGCGCAGGCCTATGTCGCGACGCAGACCGATGCGCAGATCGCCGACTACCTTCGCGGCAAGGATGCGGCGACGATCCTCGGCACCGTGCTCGCCAAGGGCCTGACCGGCTCCGGCCCGATTCCGGAAGGCACGGTGGTGCCCGTCGATCCGATCGGCGCCATCGCCGCCGGCCACTACAACAAGGTGCCGGTGCTGGCGGGCAACACCGCCGAGGAGGGCAAGCTGTTCGCGCCCTTCCTGGCCTTGTTCGGCGGGCCGCCCGGATTCAAGATCACCGATGCGACGCGCTTCGCGATGATGGCGAACTTCAATCCCGATGCACCGGCGTCGCTGTCCGAGGCGGACATCATCGATCCCGCCTACCTGCCCTCGGATGCGCCGACCACCGGCTGGAACGCGAAGACCGCGCTGCTGGGCAACGTGTTCATGATCCCCAGCCGCAACAACGTGCTCGACACCTTGAAGACGCAGCAGTCCAACGTCTGGTACTACCAGTTCAAGTGGGCGCAGGAGCCGGTGCCCTGGGACACCGTCTACGGCGCGGCGCATGCGTTCGACCTGCCGTTCGTGTTCGGCAACTTCGGCCGCTCCGTGTTCTCGAACGCAGCCAACAGCAGCGCGAACCAGCCGGGGCGCCTGGCGCTGTCGGCCGCGATGATGAAGAGCATCGCCGCCTTCATCCGCAACGGCGACCCGAACAACGCGGCGGTGGGCGTCAACTGGCCGGTGTGGCCGGCGACGCTCACCTTCGACGCGTCGCCGACCCAGGCCCAGATCGGCGTCCAGTGAGCTTCATCGCAGCAGCTTGCCGTTGCGGCCGATGATGGTGATGTCGACGAAGCGCGAGCCCACGCGGTTTCGCCTGCCGTAGCGCACGGCGAAGCCGCCGGTGTCGTAGGCGTCGATGCCTTCGAGCGCTCGCATCACCTTTTCGGGCGTGGGATTCGGTCCGGCCCGGCGCAAGCCTTCGACCAGCACCTTCGCGCCGATGAAGGACTCGAGGCTGAAGTACGAGGGCTCGGCCTGCGGTTCGCCCGCCTGCGCGAGCAGCGCCTGGTACTCGCGCACCACCGGCAGGCCGGGCGTGTAGGGGAAGGGCATCACCTGCGTGATGCCCAGGCCCTGCACGGTGTCCAGGCCGGCCAGCTTGATCAGTTCGCCGGCGTCGACCACCGAGATGTTGAGCAGTTGCGCGCTGCCGCCGGCCAGCCGGTAGGCCTTGGCGAACGCGGCCGCCGGCTTGTTGATCGCCACCATGATGAGCGCCTGCGGCTCGTTGGCGCGGATGGCGCTCACCGCCTTGGACACATCCAGGTCCATGGTGTTGCGCTCGTAGCCGGCGGTCACCGCGAGCTTCAGGCCGCGCTTGGCGGCCGCCTGTTCGGCCCCGGCGAGGCCGGCCTGGCCGAAGCCGTCGTTCTGGTAGAAGACGCCGATGCGGCGGATGCCGATGGTGTAGAGGTGGTTCACCATGTGCTCCATCTCGTCGGCGTAGCCCGCGCGCACGTGGAACACGTTCGGGTTGAACGGCGTGCGCAGCGCCTGCGCACCGGTGACCGGGCCGACCATCGCGATGCCGGCCTGGGCGAGCGTGCCCTGCTTGAGCAGTTCCGCGACGTTGGCGGTGCCGGCATAGCCGATCAGCGCGACCGCTCGATCCTTGTCGATCAACGCCTGCGTCTGGCGCATCGTCTCCTCGACCTTGTAGCCGTCGTCGCGCACCACGTGCCGGATGCGTGCGCCGTGAACGCCGCCGCTGGCGTTGACCTGGTCGAAGCACAGCTTGATGCCGTCGCGGATCTGCGCGCCCGAGGTCGCCAGCACGCCGGTGAGCGGCGTCGACTGGCCGATGACGATCTCGTTCGGCTGCGCCCGCGCGCGCATCGCGAAGAGGCCGCCCGCGGCCGCAGCCAGGCATTGGCGACGCGAGACGTGCGCGCTCGCGACGCCTCCTGCCTCCTCGATTTCGACTTTCGTGCGAGCAGCGCGCTCGTGCGATGCAACTGGCGCGGTGGAAGGACGGTGCGACATGCGGACTCCTTGGGCTGGCCGAAGCGGCAGCCGAAGATCGCAAGCGCGGCCGAGGACGTCTCTCGGAAGATTCCGAGCGCCGCTGCGGGCAATCCCGCGAATCGCGCACGCGCAGGCGCAGCGCGAGAAATCCGCCGCACTGTCGTCGCGACGACAGCGCCCGTCCAGGGCTTCCCTATGATGATCTCGGAAGCTTCCTATGGCCGCGGCGCAGCGGCGGCGCTAAGGTGGCGGGGCTGGAATTTACGGGTAAACAGCAGGCAAGCCGACACCCTGTATTCCTATCATCGTTGCAACGCAACATCACGAAATTCCGGAGACAAGAATGCCTGCACTGATGGGTCAGATGATGCAGATGCCGTTGATGATCTCGTCGCTGATCATCCACGCGGCGCGCCACTACGGCGACACCGAGATCGTGTCCAAGCGCGCCGAAGGCGACATCCATCGCACCACATGGAAGGACACCGAGTTGCGCGCGCGCAAGCTCGCCCAGGCCCTGGCGCGCCTGGGCTGCAGCGCCGGCGACCGCGTCGGCACGCTGGCCTGGAACGGCTACCGCCATCTCGAGATCTACTACGGCACGTCGGGCTCGCAGCTGGTGTGCCACACCATCAACCCGCGCCTCTTTCCGGAGCAGATCGCCTGGATCGCCAACGACGCGTCCGACAAGGTGCTGTGCTTCGACCTCACCTTCTTGCCGCTGATCGAGAAGATCGCCCCCGCGCTGAAGAGCGTCGAGCACTTCGTGCTCATGACCGACCGCGCGCACATGCCGGCGCAGACCGCGATTCCCAAGCTGCTGTGCTACGACGACCTCGTCGAGGCCGAGGACGGCCGCTACATGTGGCCCGACTTCGACGAGAACACCGCGTCGACCATCTGCTACACCTCGGGCACGACCGGCAACCCGAAGGGCGCCGTCTACAGCCACCGCTCCACCGTGCTGCACGCCTACGCGGCGGCCTTGCCCGACTCGCTCGGCTGCTCGGCCAAGGACACGATCCTGCCGGTCGTGCCGATGTTCCACGTCAATGCCTGGGGCCTGCCGTATTCGGTGCCGCTGGTCGGCGCCCGGATGGTCTTCCCCGGGCCGCACCTGGACGGCAAGTCGCTCTACGAGCTCTTCGAGAGCGAAGGCGTCACGTTCAGCGCCGGCGTGCCCACCGTGTGGCTGGGGCTCATCACCTACGCGCAGCAGAACAAGCTGCGATTCAGCACCTTCAAGCGCACGGTGATCGGCGGATCGGCCTGCCCGCCGGCGATGATGCGCACGCTCGAGAACGACTTCGGCGTCGAGGTGATCCATGCCTGGGGCATGACCGAGATGTCGCCCATCGGCACGGTGTCCAAGCTCAAGGCCAAGCATCAGGCGCTGGACGCCGAGGCGCGGCACCGCCTGCTCGAGAAGCAGGGGCGCGTCGTCTACGGCGTGGACATGACCATCATCGACGACGACGACAAGCCGCTGCCCTGGGACGGCAAGGCTTCCGGCAACCTGGTGGTGCGCGGGCCCTGGGTCATCGACCACTACTTCCAGAACAGCGTCTCGCCGCTCGTCACGGTCGAGGGTCGCCAGTGGTTCCCCACCGGCGACGTCGCGACCATCGACCCCGACGGCTTCATGCAGATCACCGACCGCAGCAAGGACGTGATCAAGTCCGGCGGCGAATGGATCAGCTCGATCGACCTCGAGAACATCGCGATGGCGCATCCGGCCGTGCACGAGGCCGCGGTGATCTCGTGCAAGCACCCGAAGTGGGACGAGCGGCCGCTGCTCGTCGTCGTCAAGAAGCCCGACGCGCAGGTCACCGCGCAGGAGCTGCTGGGCTTCTTCGAAGGCCGCATCGCCAAGTGGCAGATCCCCGACGACGTGGTGTTCGTCGGCGAAATCCCTCATACGGCCACCGGCAAGATCCAGAAACTCAAGCTGCGCGAGCAGTTCAAAGAGCATCGGCTGCCCACGGCGTAAAGGCCCCGCTGTCTCGATGGCGACAGATTGCTTGGGGGTAGTCCCTCACACCCTTTCGCAGCCACATCCAGTACCGTTCACAGCTGCACCCCAGCAGCATGGAGAAAAGCCAATGAAGCTCTCGACACTCACCCTCAGCATCGTTGCCGGCGCTGCCCTGTCCATCTCGTCGGGCACTGCCATGGCGCAGGCCAAGGCGGGCGCGAAGCCGCTGGCTGGCCAGACCGTCAAGCTCGCCTGGATCGACCCGCTGTCGGGCCTCATGGCACCCGTGGGGTCGAACCAGCTCAAGAGCGCACAGTTCTTCGCCGAGAAGTTCAGCGCGAGCAACCCGGCCGGCGTGAAGTTCGAGGTCGTCGGCATGGACAACAAGCTGAGCCCGACGGAGAGCCTGAACGACCTGAAGTCGGCGGCCGACCAGGGCATCCGCTACATCATCCAGGGCAACGGCTCGTCGGTGGCGCTCGCGCTGGTGGACGCGATCAACAAGTACAACGAGCGCAATCCCGGCAAGGAAATCATCTACATGAACGAGGCCGCGGTGGACCCCGACCTCACCAACAGCAAGTGCAGCTTCTGGCACTTCCGCCTCGACGCGGACACCACGATGAAGATGGAAGCCATGACCACCTTCATCAAGGACCAGAAGGACATCAAGAAGGTCTACATCCTCGGCCAGAACTATTCGCACGGCCAGCAGGTCTCGCACTACGCCAAGGAATTCCTGGCCCGCAAGCGCCCCGACATCCAGATCGTCGGCGACGACCTGCACCCGCTCGCGCAGGTGCGTGACTTCGCGCCCTACATCGCCAAGATCAAGGCCTCGGGCGCCGATGCCGTGATCACCGGCAACTGGGGCTCCGACCTCGCGCTGCTGGTGAAGGCCGCCATCGAAGGCGGCTACAACGGCAAGTTCTTCACCTACTACACCGGCGTCACCGGCACCCCCACCGCGCTGGGCACCAACGGCAGCGGCAAGGTCTACCAGATCGCCTACGCCCACTACAACATGGGCGGCCAGATGGACACCTGGGAAAAGGAGTTCAAGCAGAAGTTCAACGACGACTTCTACACCGGCTCGCTGATCCGCATGTACGAACTGCTGGGCAACGCGATGGCCAAGGCCAAGTCGACCGACCCGGTGAAGGTCGCCTTCGCGATGGAAGGCCTGAAGCTCAAGAGCGCCTTCGGCGGCGACATCGAGATGCGCAAGACCGACCACCAGCTGCAGATGCCGCTTTACATGACCATCTGGGAGAAGGCGAGCGCCAAGTACCCGTACAGCCCCGAGAACACCGGCATGACGCTGGCGCCGGTGGCCGAATACCCGAACTACGTCTCCAGCACGCCGACCAGCTGCCAGATGAAGCGGCCCTCGAACGGTTGAGCCCCGCGCACTCCTGAAAAGGGGCCCGATCGGGTAGCACTCATCGGGCCCCTGTTTCGTTCCGCGTTCGTTTCCAGTCGATGGCCGCGCGCCGCCTGCGCGCCGGCCGGCTCGTCCACTTCCACCGAACCACACGATGGAGTTCTTCACCATTTCGATGCTGAACGGCTTGAGCTACGGGCTCCTGCTGTTCATGCTGAGTTCGGGCCTGACGCTGATCTTCAGCATGATGGGCGTGCTCAATTTCGCCCATGCCAGCTTCTACATGCTGGGCGCCTACATCGCCTACACCGTCTCGCTGTTCACCGGCTTCTGGCCGGCGCTGGTGGTGGCGCCGCTGCTGGTGGGGGTGCTGGGCGCCGTGTTCGAGCGCTACGCGCTGCGCCGCGTCCACAAGTTCGGCCACGTGCCCGAGCTGCTCATCACCTTCGGCCTGTCGTTCGTGGTGCTCGAGCTGGTGCAGCTGATGTGGGGCCGCACGGCGGTCGAATTCACGCCGCCGGCGGCGCTGCAGGGGCCGGCCTTCACGCTGGTGAGCTCGTCGGCCGACGGCGTGAGCCTGGTGTGGGGTTCCGCGCCGGCGGCCATGTGCAGCGCGGCCAGCGCCGCGGTGCGCGTGGTGTGCTCGCCGTTCCCGGCCACGCGCGGCTTCATGATGCTGGTGGCCCTGTTCATGCTGCTCGCGCTGTGGCTGATGCTCACGCGCACCCGCATCGGCCTCGTGATCCAGAGCGCGCTCACGCACCCGGACATGGTGGAGGCGCTCGGCCACAACGTGCCGCGGGTCTTCATGATGGTGTTCGGCGCGGGCGCGGCGCTCGCCGGCCTGGCCGGCGTGATCGGCGGCAGCACCTTCGTCACCGAGCCGGCGATGGCGCAGGCGGTCGGGCCGGTGATCTTCGTGGTGGTGGTGGTCGGCGGCATGGGCTCGCTGGCGGGCGCCTTCCTCGCATCGCTGCTGATCGGCGTCATCCAGACCTTCGCCGTCGCGCTCGACTACTCGCTGGTGGGCGTGCTGGCCAAGATGGGCTTGGTCAGCGCAGGTTCCACGCACAGCCTGATGAACCTCACGATCTCGCAAGTGGCTCCGATCCTGCCCTACCTCTTCCTGGTGCTGATCCTCATCTTCCGGCCCAAGGGCCTGCTCGGAACGCGGGAGGGCTGAAAGCATGTCGGCCGTCCTGTCGGGTTCCTCCACGCCGTCGCGCCCAGGCGCGGCCCAGGTCTACAGCTTCCGGCCGTTCAACGTCGGCCGGGTGGTGATCTGGTCGCTCTTCGCCTTGCTGCTGGTGTTCGCGCCGATGCTCTTCGCCAGCAGCCTGGCGGTGAGCATCCTGTCGCAGATGGGCATCGCGATCGTCGCCTGCCTGTCCTACAACATGCTGCTCGGGCAGGGCGGCATGCTGAGCTTCGGCCACGCGGTCTACACCGGCCTCGCGTCGTTCGTCGCGATCCACGTGCTCAACGGCATCGGTGCCGGCTGGCCGATCCCGGTCAGCCTGGTGCCGGTGGTGGCCGGGGTTGCCGGCATGCTGTTCGCGGTGGTGCTGGGCTACGTCACCACGAAGAAGGCCGGCACCCCGTTCGCCATGATCACGCTGGGCATCGGCGAGCTGGTGTTCGCGATGTCGCTGATGGTGCCCGAGTTCTTCGGCGGCGAAGGCGGCGTGCAGGCCAATCGCACGGTCGGCAAGGCGTTCATGGGCATCACGTTCGGGCCGCAGATCCAGGTGTACTACCTGCTCGCGGCCTACACTTTCGTGTGCACCGGGCTGATGTTCGCTTTCACGCGCACGCCGCTCGGGCGCATGCTCAACGCCGTGCGCGACAACCCCGAGCGGGTCGAGTTCATCGGCTACAACACGCAGCGGGTGCGCTACCTGTCGTTCATCATCTCGGGGTTCTTCGCCGGCGTGGCAGGCGGCATGTACGCGCTCAACTTCGAGATCGCCACGGCCGAGGTGGTGGGCGCGTTCCGCTCCGGCTCGTACCTGTTCTTCACCTTCCTGGGCGGCGCCACATTCTTCTTCGGCCCGATCATCGGCGGCGTGCTGATGGTGCTCGCCTTCGTGCTGCTGTCGGAGTTCACCAAGGCCTGGCTGCTGTACCTCGGCCTCATCTTCCTGTTCATGGTGATGTACGCGCCGGGCGGCATCGCCAGCCTGATCATGATGAACCTGCGCGTGGCGGCCTTCGGCAAGCTGCGCCGCCTGTGGACCGCCTACCTCGCGCTCGGCGGCTCGGCGCTGGTGGTGCTGCTGGGCGCCGGCACGATGATCGAGATGGTCTACCACCTGCAGCTCAACGCGGCGCTGGGCACGACGGTGCGCTACCTCGGCGCCACCTTCGATGCGGCCAGCGTCGACAGCTGGTTCGGCGCCGGCTTCGTGATGCTCGTGGGCATCGGCATGTTCGAGCTCGCGCGCCGCCACTTCGCGGTGCAGTGGGGGCAGATCCAGGAGGAGATCGAAAAGGAGATCAAGCGGAGGGAGGCCCTGTGAGCGCGGTCATGAACGAGGTGGCGGGCCAGCCGGCGCCTTACGCGATCGAGCTGAAGGACCTGCGCAAGTCCTTCGGCAAGACCGAGATCATCCGCGGCGCCAACCTCGCGGTGCGCCACGGCGAGCGGGTCGCGATCATCGGGCCCAACGGCGCCGGCAAGTCGACGCTGTTCAACCTGATCAGCGGCCGCTTCGGGCCGACCTCAGGGGAGGTGCTGCTCAATGGGCGGCGCATCGACGGCAAGCGCCCGTTCGAGATCAACCGCATGGGCCTGGCACGCAGCTTCCAGATCACCAACATCTTCGGCCGCCTGTCGGTGTTCGAGAACCTGCGCTGCGGCGTGCTGTGGTCGCTGGGCTACCGCTATTCGTTCTGGCAGCGCCTGTCGCGGCTGCGTGACGCGAACGAGCGCGCCGACCAGCTCATGAAGATGATCAAGCTCGACAAGAAGCGCGACACGCTGGCGGTGAACCTCACCTACGCCGAGCAACGCGCGCTGGAGATCGGCATCACCATCGCCGGCGGCGCCGAGGTGGTGCTGCTGGACGAGCCGACCGCCGGCATGAGCAAGAGCGAGACGCGCCGCTTCATCGAGCTCATCCGCGAAGTGACGGTGGGCAAGACGCTGCTCACGGTGGAGCACGACATGGGCGTGGTGTTCGGCCTGGCCGACAAGATCGCGGTGCTCGTCTACGGCGAGGTGATCGCCTTCGACAAGCCCGATGCGGTGCGTGCGAACGCGGCGGTGCAGGAGGCCTACCTCGGCTCGGTGCTGGCAGAGCAGCAGGCCGCGGAGGCGAGAACGTGAGGCGGGCCGAGCGCCGGGCCGCTCCCAAGCCGGCCCGCATCCCAAGGGCCACGAAGGGGCCTTTTGTGGCCCCTGGGGATCGGCCGATGTACTCATCGGACGAGGGGCAGTCATGAGCGCCGACATGTTGAAGTTGGACAACCTGCATGCCTTCTACGGCAAGAGCCACATCCTGCACGGCGTGGACATGCGCGTGGGCGAGGGCGAGATCGTGAGCCTCCTCGGGCGCAACGGCTCGGGGCGCTCGACCACCGTCAAGACCATCATGGGCCTGGTCCAGGGGCAGGGCTCGGTCAAGTTCCGCGACAAGGAGATCCTCGGCCAGGAGGCGTTCGAGATCGCCCACCAAGGCATCGGCTACGTGCCCGAGAACCGCGACATCTTCCCCAAGCTCACGGTGCACCAGAACCTGCTGCTGGGCCAGAAGCGCGGCAAGAAGAAGCCGCGCTGGACCTTCGAC
>DATFAY010000032.1:0-10209 GCA_035254085.1 Piscinibacter sp. | reverse complement strand
GTCGAGGTTGGCCAGGCCCAGGTCGGCGTCGAGCACCAGCACGCGCTCGCCGCGCCGCGCCAGCGCCGCCGCGAGGTTGGCGGCCATGAAGGTCTTGCCGACGCCCCCCTTGCCGCTGGTGACTGCCGTGATCTGCGCCCGCGCGGTCTTGCCCGCGGCCGGAGGGAAGGCGATGCTCATTCGAGGTCCTGGAAGACGGAATGCCCGAACAGCAGGCTTTTTTCCTCGGCGCTCACCAGCGACAGGGTCGGCTGCTCGAGGCAGGCGCGGTTGCGCCCTTCGGCCTTGGCGCGGTAGAGCTGCTGGTCGGCGCGCTCTATCCACAGCGGCGCGGACGAGCGCACCCACTGCGGCGCGAAGGCACCGCCGATGCTGATCGTGACCGACACCTCGACGCCTTGCGCCACCGCGATGGCGCGCCGCTGCACCTTGAGGCGGATGCGCTCGGCGACCGTGGCGCCGAAGGCCGGCGGGCAATTGGGCAGGATGACGGCGAACTCCTCGCCGCCGAAACGCGCCACCGTGTCCATCGGGCGAACGCAGTCCTGCAGCGCCTGGCCGACGCAGCGGATGACCTCGTCGCCCGCCGAATGGCCGTAGGTGTCGTTGACGCTCTTGAAATGGTCGATGTCGACCATCAGGATCAGCGCCGGCTCGCCGGCACGGGCGACGCGGTCGATCTCGCGGGTGATGGTGAGCTCGAACTGGCGGCGATTGGACAGCCCCGTGAGCGCGTCGCGGCTGGACAGCTCGCACAGCCCGTCGATCAGCGACTGCAGCCATGTCAGCGAGCCGGGCGCCGCATCCGCCGGCATGCGATGGCCGGCCTGATCCAGCAACTGCAGCGCGCCCTGCAGCCTCAGTGTCGGCGCCGGCTTCGGTTCATTGGCGGGTTGAGCTGACACAGGAGAAGCGCGAGTCCACCGATCGAGTCTAGCAGCGAGACGGCGCGCCGCCATCCGGAACTGTGCGGTGTTTCACGAGGAGTTGGACGCATTGCGCGCGCTCAAGCACCCCACACTGCGGCCGATATCCCAGTGTCGGCTCGGCGCGCCGCTGCACGCGCCGCAACCGTTGCCCCTGATCCCGGAGACCCGATGAGCGCTGTACTGTCCCCCGCCCCCGCTTCGGCCGGCAAAGCCGACGGCGCCGCGGGGCCAGCCGAGCAGGAGTTCAGCTTCGGCATCGCGGACTTCGAGCGCGTCAGGCAGCTGATCTACCAGCGCGCCGGCATCAGCCTGCACGCGGGCAAGCAGGCCATGGTCTACAGCCGCCTGTCGCGCCGCCTGCGCGAAACCGGTCATCGCTCCTTCGCCAGCTACCTGCAATGGCTGGAGCATCCCGCCGGCGACGCCGGCTCCCAGGAGTGGCAGGAGTTCGTCAACTGCCTGACGACCAACCTCACGTCGTTCTTTCGTGAGGAGCATCACTTCCACGAACTGGCGCGCGACCTGCTCGAGCGCACCGCGCGGCCGCTGCGCATCTGGTGCAACGCCGCCTCCACCGGCGAGGAGCCGTACTCGATCGCGATGACCGTGGCCGAAAGCGCGGGCCATCAGGGCGTGGGCGTGCTGGCCAGCGACATCGACACCAAGGTGCTTGCCGTCGCGGCGCGCGGCGTGTACGCGGCCGACTCGCGCGGGCTGTCGCCGGAGCGGCTGCGCAGGCACTTCCTGCGCGGCAAGGGCGGCAACGCCGGCCACATCCGCGTCAAGCCCGAGCTCGCCCGCATGATCGAGTTCCGGGCGCACAACCTGATGGATGCGCACTGGTCGCTGGGCGACCCGTTCGACATCGTGTTCTGCCGCAACGTGATGATCTACTTCGACTCGCCCACGCAGCGGCGGGTGCTCGAGCGCATGCACCGCGTCATGAAGCCGCAGGGCCTCCTGTTCGTCGGCCATTCGGAGAACTTCTCCGATGCGCGGGACCTGTTCCGCCTGCGCGGCAAGACGATCTACGAGCGGGTGTGAGGCGCGGCGAGCCCATGGACATGTCCACCGCCCCCACGCCGTCCGCGACGACGAGGCTGGATCAGCTCAGGGCCCAGGCGCGCAAGCCCGGCGAGGCTTCGTTCTTCTTCTTCGACGCGCATTTCCGCAACGATGCGGTGAAGATCCTGCCCGGCGAGTACTTCGTGCATCACGAAGACATTCTCATCATGACGACGCTGGGCTCGTGCATCGCCGCCTGCCTGTGGGACCGGCACGCGCGCGTGGGCGGCATGAACCACTTCATGCTGCCCGAAGGCAACGGCGACTCGGGCCGCTACGGCTCGTACGCCATGGAACTGCTCATCAACGAGATGATGAAGCGCGGCGCCACCCGCGCCGGCATGGAAGCCAAGGTCTTCGGCGGCGGGCAGGTGATCAGCGGCATGAACACCATGAACGTCGGCGAGCGCAACACCAGCTTCGTCATCGAGTACCTCAAGACCGAGCGCATCCCGATCCTGTCCAAGGACGTGATGGACGTGTACCCGCGCAAGGTCTGTTTCCTGCCGGCCAGCGGCAAGGCGATGGTCAAGCGGCTCGCGCCGGCGAACGCCGAAGCGCTGGCCGCCCAGGACCGCGCCGCCGCGCAGCGCGCGCTGCCCGCCACCACCGGCGGCGGCTCGGTCGATTTGTTCTGAAGGGATGGTCCGGTCATGAACACCATGGACAACACGATGAAGCGCACCCGCGTCGTGGTCGTGGACGACTCCGCGCTGGTGCGCAGCCTGCTCACCGAGATCATCAACCGCCAGCCCGACATGGAGTGCGTCGGTGCGGCCAGCGACCCCTATGCCGCGCGCGAGATGATCCGCACGCTCAACCCCGACGTGATCACGCTGGACGTCGAAATGCCGCGGATGGACGGCATCGACTTCCTCAGCAAGCTGATGCGCCTGCGGCCCATGCCGGTGGTGATGGTCTCCACCCTCACCGAGCGCGGCGCCGACGTGACGCTGCGCGCGCTCGAGCTGGGCGCGGTGGACTTCGTGGCCAAACCGAAGATCGGGGTGGCCGACGGCCTGCGCCTGCTCGCGCAGGACATCACGGAGAAGGTCCGCATCGCATCGAAGGCGCATCTGCGGCGGTTGCACGTGCCTTGCACGCCGGCGGGCACGGCGCCGGCCGAAGGCGCGCCCGCGCCGGCCGCCGCGCCGGCGCACATCGGGCGGCTCTCGACCGAGAAGATCATCTTCATCGGCGCGTCCACCGGCGGCACCGAAGCCACGCGCGAGGTGCTCACGCACCTGCCGCCCGATTCGCCGGCGGTCGTGATCACCCAGCACATGCCGGCCGGCTTCACCAAGAGCTATGCGGCGCGCCTGGACGGACTGTGCAAGATCCGCGTCGCCGAGGCGAGGGACGGCGAGCGCATCCTGCCGGGCCACGCCTACATCGCGCCGGGCGGGCTGCACCTGAGCGTGGAGCGCAGCGGCGCCAACTACATCGCGCGCGTGCAGGACGGCGAGCCGGTGAACCGGCACAAGCCGTCGGTGGAGGTGCTCTTCAAGTCGGCGGCGCGGGTGGTGGGGCCCAACGCCCTCGCCCTCATGCTCACCGGCATGGGCGCCGACGGCGCGCGCGCCATGAAGGAGATGCGCGACGCCGGCAGCTACAACTATGCGCAGGACGAAGCCAGCTGCGTCGTGTTCGGCATGCCGCGCGAGGCGATCGCCGCCGGCGCGGCGCACGAGGTGCTGCCGCTCAACCAGATCGCGCCCAAGCTGATCGAGCGGCTGCGCAGCACGGCGGGCCTGTCGCTCAACCGCCTCTGAGCGGCCGGGACCGCGCGCCGCGCGACGCGCCTCATTGCAGTCCGCGCAGCCGGCCGATCCCCTGCTCGCGGCGCAGTTCGAGGCCGATCAGCCGGCGCGCCTCGTCGCGCGCTGCCGCTTCCGCGATCAGGCTCTCCGGCGCGCCGATGTCGCGCAGCAGCATCTCATTCATCTCGGCGATCGTCTCCAGCTCGCGCCTGTGACGCCGCTCGGCGCGGCCGCGGAGCCACGCCGACACGACCTGGCGCACGCGGTCCGTGACGGCGTCGCGCAGCCGTTCGTGCAGCGGGCGGCCGAGGCGGATCGAGGTCGGGCAGGAGGTGGCGTTCATGACAGGCTCCGTGGGATTCACTTGGGATTTTGGTAAGCATAGGAGCCCAGTCGTCCGGTAGGAAGCGACTTGTTTTGCCCATGCTGGAAAGCTATGCTTACCAGCATGGCCCGACTTCCCTTGCACACGCTGCCGGCGTTCCGCACCGTCGCCAAGCTGCAGAACCTGCGTGCGGCCGCCGAGACGCTGCACCTCACGCACAGCGCGGTCAGCCAGCAGATCCGCGGGCTCGAAGAGCAACTGGGCTTCGCGCTGTTCGAACGGCGCGGGCGGCGGGTGGTGCTCAACCCCGCGGGCGAAGCGCTGCTGCGCAGCGTCGAGCCGGCACTGGCGCAGCTCGACGACGGCGTGCAGGCGGCCGCTGCCGCCGCGAGCGGCTCGGCGCAGCGCTTGCGCGTGACCACCCTGCCCTCGTTCGCGCAGCGCTGGCTGCTGCCGCGCATCGGCCGCTGGCGCGAGCGCCATCCGCAGCTCGCGCTCGAGATCGACGCCTCGCAGCAGTTGATCGATCTCCAGCGCGAGGGCTTCCATGCCGCGCTGCGCCAAGGCCGCGGCCCATGGCCCGGCCTCGAGGCCGAGCGCCTGTTCGACGGCCCGGTGCCCTTCGTGGTCGTGGGCTCGCCGGCCGCGGCGCGGCGGCTGCTCGGCGCGCAGCCCGAGGCGCTGGCGCGCGAGCCGCTGCTGGGCGACGACGAGCTGTGGGGTCGCTGGTTCGCCGCAGCGGGCCTGCGCCTGCACGTGACCACGGTCGCGACCTTCAACGACGCCGGCCTCATGCTGCAGGCGGCCGAGCAGAACCTCGGCCTGGCGCTCGGGCGTGAGCTGCTGGCCGCCGATGCGCTGTGCGACGGCCGGCTGGTGAAGCTCTCGCCGCTGTCGATCACGCACGATCAGGCGTACCCGTACCAGCTCGTCTATCCGACCGCGCTGCGCGAGTGGGCGCCCTTGACGCTGCTGCGAGAGTGGCTGCACGACGAGCTCGAGCTGTCGCGCAGCACGCTGCATCCACCCGCCGCGGCAAGGGCCAAGACCAGGCGGCGCTGACGGCAGGCCCGGATCGGTCAGGCCGCGTCTTCGGCCGGTCCGCTGTCGAGGGCGGCTCGCGCCTCGCGCACGACGTCCTCGATCGCGGCGCGCAGCACCGGCTTGGCGAGCAGCCGCGCGAAGCCCGATTGCAGCGCGGAATCGGCGTCCAGGTCGGCACTCGTGCCCACCAGATGCACGCATGTCCCGCCCGGCTGCTGCCTCACCCAGCGCGCCAGCGCGTGCCCGTCGAGCCCCGGCATGCGCAGGTCGCTCAGGACCAGCGGATGGCGATGCTGGCGCCACAGGGTCTGCGCCGCCAGCCCGTCGTCCGCGAGGTCGACCTCGCAGCCGGCTTCGCGCAGCATGGCCTCGATGAGGATCTGCTGCACGCGGTCATCATCGGCCAGCAGCACGCGCAGCGGGGCACTGTCGCGCGGCGCGGAGCAGGCGGGATCGTTCGTCGTGGCGGCCACCGGCAGCGACAGCGACACCGAGACGCAGGTGCCGCGCCCCGGCCGCGACTCGATGGCGATGCGGCCGCCCATCGCATCGACGAGCCGCTTGCACAGCGCCAGCCCGAGCCCCGTGCCGCCGCTGCGGTGGACGAGCGAGTCGCCCGCCTGGGCATACGGGCGGAACAGCGACGACAGCCGCTCGGCGGGGATGCCCGCGCCGTGGTCGACGACATCGATCTGCACCTGCTGCACCGTCTGGCCCGGTGCGACCAGGCGGGCGTGCAGCTCGACGGCCCCGCCGGCGCTGAACTTCACTGCATTGGAAAGCAGGTTCAGTGCGACCTGGCGCAGGCGGAAGGCATCGAAGACATGGTGCGCCGCCAGTGCGGGATCGAGCACCACTTCGACCACCACGCCTCGCGAGCGTGCGACCGGCGCGATCGCATCGGCGGCCTCGCGCAGCGTCGCGCCCAGCGAGTCGGGTTCGAGCACGAGCTTCAACTGGCCGGCATCGCTCTTGGAGATGTCGAGCAGGTTGTTGACGTACTCCGACAGCGTCTGGGCCGCGCGGCGCGCCAGCGAGGCGAGCTCGCGTGCCGCGTCGGGCAGCGGCTGCTGGCCGAGCTGGTCGAGCGCGCCCACCACGGCGTTGACCGGCGTGCGGATCTCGTGGCTCGCCTCGGTGAGAAAGTCGTGGCGCATGCGCGCCAGCCGCTCGGCGCGATCACGCTCCTCGGCGAGGGCGCGTCCGGCGAGGCGGCGCCGGCGCACCGAGCGGCGCAGCCGCAGGACCCACAGCACGGACACCAGCAGCGCGAGCAGCACGACGGCGAACACCGGCAGCACCCGCTGCAGCGCCGCACGTGCCTCCTCGCCGGTGTCGCGCACGCCGGGCAGCACCGCCCAGCGCGAGGCGATCGCGGCGCGCTCGCCGTCGCTGAGCGAGGCGAGCGCGCGCCGCATGACGCTCGCCAGCTGGGGCTGGTCGCGGCGCACCGCGAAGTACAGATCGGAATTCAGCTCGGGGAAGAAGGCCGCCATCTTGAGCGCGCCGCCCAGGCCCTCGGCGAGCGCAGGGGCGGCGAAGGTCGAGTTGACGAGCGCGGCGTCGGCCTCGCCGTTCACGACCGCCGCGAGCAGGTCCTCGCGCCGCGCCACCTCCACCAGCCGGACATGCGGATGCAGCTTGCGCATCAGGTACGCCGTCTGCCCGTCGCGCAGCACGGCAACCCGGCGGCCCGCGTACTGCGCGAACCCGATGACCGGCGCCGCGTCGTGCGGCGTGACCAGCACGTTGGGCGTGCTGATCCAGGGGCCGATGAAGAGGAACTCGCGCTCGCGCTCCTCGTTGGCCGCCACCGCCACGAGCAGGTCGATCTCGCCGCGACGCGCACGGGCCAGGATCTCGCTCCACACGCCGCCTTGCGCGGCGCCGATGCGCAAGCCCAGCTTGTCGGCCACGAGGCGCAGATAGTCGTCGGCCATGCCGGCCATGTGCCCGTCCGGCGTGCGCAGCGTGTAGGGCCGGTAATCGACCTCGTAGCCGACCCGCAGCGCAGGCAGGGTGGCCACCAGGCGGCGCTCGGCGGCCGACAAGGCGAGCGGCGGCGAAGGTTCGGCCAGCAAGGTGTGCAAGGGCGCCCAGCGGCGGTGGATGGCCTGCCGTTCCGCCAGCGTGGTGCTGGCGAGCGCCTTGTCGAGCAGGCCCAGCAGCATCTGGTCGCCCTTGCGCACGCCCAGGTGCAGCGCGCTCAGCGTGGAATGCCAGGGACCGCGCACCTCCAGGTTGGTCAGAAGCAGCTTCTCGACCAGGAACGAGGTCGTCGGCAAGGCGCCCAGATAGACGTCGGCCTGGCCTTCGGACACGCCGCGCAGCGCGGCGGCCGAATCGGCGAACTCGACGATCTGCGCGCGCGGATGGCGCTCGCGGATCAGCACCGCCACGGCATAGCCCTGCTCCACCGCCACGCGCAGGCCGGCGAGGCTTTGCCCGGGCCCAACGCCGCGCACGCCTCGGCGTGCCACGTAGACGTTGGGCACGTCGAGGTAGGGCTGGGTGAAGTCCATGAAGGCTTCGCGCTGCGGCGTGCGCGACACCGACGGCACGATGTCGGCGTCGCCGCGCTGGATCGCCTCCAGGCCAGCTGCCAGCGTGCTCACCGGCCGGTAGTCGAAGGCAATGCCCAGGCGCTGGCCGATGAGTGCGAGGTAGTCGCCAGAGAGCCCGCGGAACTGGCCTTCGTAGGTGTAGAGATCGATCGGCGCCCACTCCGTCTTGGTGACGACGCGCAAGCGCGCATGGGACGCCAGCCAGGCGCGCTCGTCATCGGTGAGCACCAGTGGCGGTGCGCCGGGCGCGGCCGGGTCGCCGACTGCGTCGGTCGGTACATCGGCCGAAGCTGCGGCCGGCACGACGGCGGGCGCGGGCGCCGCCGCCGCGGTGAACGCGACAAGCGCCATCAGCAGGCCGGCGGCGACACGCCGAACCTCGCGCCCCAAGTGCTCTCCCGACCGATGCGATCGCATTGCTGCTTGATCTCGCCCCTGGCCGCCGTCTGCTGCGGCGGCTCGCGCCATCATAGGCAAGCCGGCCGGCAAGAGTCTGTAGGGAAACCCGGCTGCGTGCGACGCAGTTCGCACGCCGGTGGGCTTGTCAGTCCGGCAGGAACAGCGACTGAAGATCGCTCAGGAAGTCGAAGCCACGCGGAGTCGGCAGCACGCGCTGCAAATTGCGCTCGATCAAACCGCGCTCTTGCGCCGCTTGCAGGCCACGCTGGATCGCCGTCGGCGCCAGCCCGGTGCGCTCGCCGAAGCGGGCCAGGTCGAAGCCTTCCTTGAGGCGCAGCGCGTTCAGCATGAACTCGAAGGGCAGTTGCTCGCGCGCGACCTCTTCGTCCTGCGCGATGGCGGCGCCCGCGACGGCCTGCGCCATGTAGCGCGCCGGTTCGCGATAGCGGACCTGCCGCACCACCCGATGAGGAAAGCTGAGCTTGCTGTGCGCGCCGGCGCCGATGCCGAGGTAGTCGCCGAACTGCCAGTAGTTGAGGTTGTGCTGGCAGCGCTGGCCGGGGCGCGTGAAGGCCGAGACCTCGTAGCGCTCCATACCGGCTTGCGCGGTGCGCAGGACGATGCGGTCGAGCATGTCCGAGGCCAGGTCGTCGTCCGGCACCACCGGCGGGTGCTTGGCGAAGAAGGTGTTGGGCTCGATGGTCAGGTGGTAGATCGACAGGTGCGGCGGCTCGAACGAGAGCGCCTGTCGCAGGTCGGCATCCAGATCGTCGAGCGTCTGCCCGGGCAGCGCGTACATCAGGTCCAGGTTGAAGGTCTCGAAGCAGGCCTGCGCCTCCTCCAGCGCCGCTTTCGCCTGCGCGGCGTCGTGCACGCGGCCCAGCGCCTTCAGCTTCACGTCGTCGAAGCTCTGGACCCCGACCGACAGGCGCGTCACGCCCGCCTGCCGATAGCCGCGAAAACGGTCCTTCTCGAAGGTGCCCGGGTTGGCCTCGAGGGTGATCTCGCAAGCCGGCTCCAGCGGCAGCAGCGCGCGCACGTCGGCGAGCAGCCGGTCGATCGCCGCGGGCGAGAAGAGGCTGGGCGTGCCGCCGCCGATGAACACGCTGTGGATGTGCCGCCCCCACACGAAGGGCAGCGCCGCCTCCAGGTCGGCGCGAAGGGCATCGAGGTAGAGCGCCTCCGGCACGCCGGACTTCTGCTCATGCGAATTGAAGTCGCAGTACGGGCACTTCCTGAGGCACCAGGGCAGGTGCACGTACAGCGACAGCGGCGGCAGCGACGCCAAGTTCAGCGTGCCGGGGCGCATGTAGCGCGCCAGCCTGTCGGCCGTCGGCTCGCCATGGCTCGCCGCAGTCTCCAGGCGGATCGGCTCACTCAAGGTGCCACACCTCGCGCATCAGGCAGAGCATCTGCTGGGATGCCAAGGCGCGGTGGCTGTGCGCGTTCTTGACCTCGGGGCTCAGCTCGGCCACGGTCTGGTTCAGCACGGGAATGAACATCAGCGGGTCGTAGCCGAAGCCGCCCTCGCCGCGCGGCACCGTGAGGATCACGCCGTTCCAGCGGCCGAAGGCGATCAGCGGCTCGGGGTCGTCGAACGAGCGCACCGCCACCAGCGCGCTCACGAAGCGCGCGCGGCGATCCTCGACGCCCTGCAGCCGCTCCAGCAGCAGCTGGTTGTTCGCGGCATCCTGCACCACGCGGGCCGCCTCGCGTGCGTCGGGCGTCGTGCCGAGGGGCGTGTCGCCGAAGCGGCTCGCATAGCGCGCCGAGATCACCCCCGGCGCGCCGCCCAGCGCGTCGACGCACAGGCCGGAGTCGTCGGCGATGGCCGCGGCCTGGGCGTGCTGAGCGGCGTGGCGCGCCTTGGCAAGCGCGTTCTCGACGAAGGTGAGGTGCGGCTCCTCGGCCTCGGCGATGCCGAGGGCGCCTTGCGTTTGCAGCGCCAGCCCGAGCGGCGCGAACAGCGTCTGCAGCTCGGCGAGCTTCTTGGCGTTGTTCGAGGCGAGGACGAGGCGCATGGGATCAGACGCTTCTCAGGATGCCAGCGCCTTGCGCTGCGCGGCGATCAGCTCGCGAATGCCCTTGTCGGCGAGATGCAGCAAGGTGGACATCTCCTCGCG
>DATFAY010000031.1:0-2818 GCA_035254085.1 Piscinibacter sp. | reverse complement strand
ATCGGGGTTCTCATCGGGATTCTCTTTCTCAGGCCCGGCTGGGCCACATGCGCGACAGCAGGCCGTCGCGGTCGACGAAGTGATGCTTGAGCGCGGCCGCGACGTGCATCAGCACGATCGCGGCCAAGAGCCACGCCAGGCGCCCGTGCCATGGCTTGATCGCCTCGGCCAGGGCCTTGTCGGGCGACACGAAGTCCGGCAGCGGCAGCAAGCCGTACACCACCACCGGAAAGCCCGCGGCCGAGCTGTAGGCCCAGCCCACCAGCGGCACGGCGAAGAACAGCAAGTACATCAGCCAGTGCATGCCGTGCGCAGCCTGGCGCTGCCAGGCGGGCATGGGCACGTCGGCCGGCGGGCGATGGGCGAGGCGCCACAGCAGGCGCAGGGCCGACAGCGCGAGGATGGTGATGCCCGCCCACTTGTGCCAATTGAACAGCTTCAGGCGCATCGGCGACAGCGGCAGGTCCGCCATGTAGGTGCCGACGCTGAACGACGTCACGATCGCGGCGGCGAGCAGCCAGTGCAAGGCGATGGCGGGGGCGGTGTAGCGTTCGTGGTCGCGCGGGTTCATGCAGTTGGCGGGAGCTTGGGTCGAGACGACGGACGCACTGTAGGTGTACGGCCTGTCCGGTGCTTTCATCCCCCTTGTCGTGATCGTTCAAAAAGAATGGAGCAACCCGAGTCTGGCGGCACCGCGGCACGCTCGGTGTCGGTTCGTTACCGCACGCCTACACTGCAATCTCAGTCCGTCCTCGCGACATGGCCACCGACTTGTGCACCCTCACCGAAGGGACGATCCCGCTGCTGGTCTCGTTCCCGCACGCCGGCGTCGACATCCCGGCGGGCATCGCGCGCCGCATGACGCCGGCGGCGCTGCTGCGCGCCGACACCGACTGGCACCTGCCGCGCCTGTACGACTTCGCGCAGCGCATGGGCGCGAGCCTGCTGGTGCCGCGCTGCTCGCGCTACGTGATCGACCTGAACCGCCCGCCGGAGGACACGAACCTCTATCCAGGGCAGGACACCACCGGCCTGGTGCCGCTGGACACCTTCCGCAAGCAGCCGCTGTACGTCGCGGGCGAAGAGCCCGGCGCTGCCGAGATCGCCGAGCGGCGCGAGCTGTACTGGAAGCCCTACCACGACCTGCTCGAAGGCGAACTCCAGCGGCTGCGCGCGCGCCATGGCCGGGTGGTGCTGTGGGACGCGCACTCGATCGCGAGCGTGCTGCCGCGCTTCTTCGAGGGGCGGCTCCCCGACCTCAACCTCGGCACCGCCGACGGCCGCTCCTGCGCGCCGCCGGTGCAGGCGGCGGCCGAAGCCGTGCTGCGCGCGCAGCGCGAGTTCTCGCACGTGAGCAACGGCCGCTTCAAGGGCGGCTACATCACCCGCCACTACGGCCGGCCCGAATCACAGGTGCATGCCTTGCAGCTGGAGATGTGCCACGCGACCTACATGGACGAGCCGGCGCCCTTCGCGTTTCGCGAGGACCTCGCCGCGCGGGTTCGGCCGCTGCTAAAGGACCTGCTGGACGCCGTGGTGGAAGCGCTGGCGTAGCGGACTCGCGCCGATCGCGCCGGCGAGCTCGGCCGGGTGCTCGGCGTCCCACACGCACAGGTCGGCCCACTTGCCGGTCCCGATGCTGCCGTGGCTCGCCTGCAGGCCCAGCGCGCGCGCGGCGTGGCGGGTAACGCCGAGCAGGGCCTCGGCCGGCGTCAGGCGAAACAGCGTGCACGCCATGTTCATCATCAAGGGCAGGTGGGTGGTCGGGCTGGTGCCCGGGTTGCAGTCGGTGGCCACGGCCATCGGCACGCCGTGCCGGCGCAGCAGCGCGACCGGCGGCGGCCGGGTGTCGCGCAGGAAGTAGTACGCGCCGGGCAGCAGGACCGCCACCGTGCCGGCTCGCGCCAGCGCCGCCACGCCCGCCTCGTCGAGGTGTTCCAGGTGATCGGCCGAGAGCGCACCGAAGCTCGCGGCCAGCGCCGCGCCGTGCTGGTTGGACAGCTGCTCGGCGTGCATCTTGACCGGCAGGCCGTGCGCGCACGCCGCCTCGAACACCCGCCGCGTCTGCGCGAGCGTGAAGCCGATCTCGTCGCAGAAGACATCGACTGCATCCGCCAAGCCGAGCCGAGCCGCCTCGGGCACGATGCGCTGCACGACGAGGTCGATGTAGGCGTCGGCGCGGCCTTCGTATTCGGGCGGCAGCGCATGCGCCGCGAGCAGCGTGGTGCGCACGTCGACGTCGAAGCGCTGGCCGAGCCGGCGCGCCACCCGCAGGCACTTGAGCTCGTCGTCCAGCGACAGCCCGTAGCCCGACTTGATCTCCACCGTGGTGACGCCGTGCCGCATGAGGCTCGCCAGCCGGCGCGACGACTGCTCGACCAGCACGGCCTCATCGGCCTCGCGCGTGAGCCGCACCGTCGAGCGGATGCCTCCGCCCGCGCGCGCGATCTCCTCGTAGCTCGCGCCTTGCAGGCGCAGCTCGAATTCGCGCGCGCGATCGCCCGCGTAGACCAGGTGAGTATGGCAATCGATCAGCCCCGGGGTGACGAGCGCGCCGCCGCCGTCGCACTCGATGCGCGCCCGCCGCGCGGCGTGCGGCGCGTCCATCGTCCCCACTTCGGCGATGCGGCCCTGCGCGATGCCGATCCAGCTCGGCGGCGACACCGCGCAGACATCGTCCACCGCACTCACGATGCGCACGTCGTGCAGCAGGACGTCGAAGTTCATTCGCTCAGACTCCGTCCAGCAGTTGCGCGCGGGCCGCGACGAAGCGCCGTTGCGACTCCCGTGCCAGCGGATGCTCGCCATCGGCCACGCG
>DATFAY010000030.1:0-2980 GCA_035254085.1 Piscinibacter sp. | reverse complement strand
GGTCACGGCGGTCAGCAGCAAGGCGACGCCCAGCGAGAACGTGAGCGCGCTGGCCCAGCCCTTCGTGATGCCGGTGAAGTGCATCAGCGCGATGGTGGCGATCGAGGCGGGGATGCTGCCCGCGAGCAGCCGGCCGACGATTCGGTAGTCGACCTGCCCGTGGCGATGGTGCGCCGCGGCGCCGGAGGTCTTGGTGATCGCCGCGAACCACAGGTCGGTGCCGATGGCGATCGCCGGGTTCAGCTTGAACGCGGTCAAGAGCAGCGGCGTCATCAGCGAGCCGCCGCCCACGCCCGTCAGGCCGACGATGGCGCCGACGCCGAAACCGCTCGCGATCGCGATCAAATCCATGAGTGCTTCTTGGTTGTGCCCGTGCGGCAGCGCAGCACGGGACTCGGAGCAGCGAATGTAGAAACGATCGATATAGATGAAAAGAACAGTCTTTTTCGATACTTATTCCCTGCGGCGTATAAGCCGGTGTCCCTGCGAGGACCCAGCCCCTCTAGAATCCACCCGATGTCTTCGTCTCTGTCGTGCCGGGCGCCCTGGCTCATCGGGCTCCTGTGCCTTGCGCTGGCCGCCTGCCAGACTGCCCCCGTTTCGCCCGTGCCCATCCCGCCGGTGGTGACGCCGGTGCCCGAGGTCGCGCCTGCGCCGGTGCCGCGGCCGCCGCGCATCGGCCTGGCGCTGGGCGGGGGGGCGGCCCGTGGCTTCGCCCACATCGGCGTCATCCAGGTGCTGGAGGAAAACGGCATCCACCCGGACCTCGTGGTGGGCACCTCGGCCGGCAGCCTGGTGGCGGCGCTCTACGCCTCGGGGAAGAACGGGGTCGCGCTGGGGCAGTTGGCCGAAGGCATGGACGAGACCACCATCACCGATTGGTCGTTCCCGGGGCGCGGGTTGATCCGCGGCGACGCGCTGGCCCGCTACGTGCGCGACGCGACCGGGGGGCGCACGATCGAGAAGATGCCGCTGCCGCTGGGCATCGTGGCCACCGACCTGAACAGCGGCCAGCCGATCCTGTTCCAGTTGGGCGACACCGGCCTGGCGGTGCGCGCCTCCAGCGCGGTGCCGGCCGTCTTCCAGCCGGTGCGCATCGGCACGCACGAATACGTGGACGGGGGCCTGGTATCGCCCGTGCCGGTGCGCTTCGCCAGGCAGATGGGCGCGCAGCTCGTGGTGGCGGTCGACATCTCGGCCGCGCCCGACGGCAATCCGACGGGCGACCCCATGCGCATGCTGCTGCAGACCTTCGCCATCATGGGCCGCAGCATCAACAATTTCGAGCTGAGGGACGCCGACGTCGTGCTGCGTCCCAAGCTGCCGGACGTGAGCAGCACCGACTTCACCGCCCGCAAGCACTCCATCCAGGCCGGCCGCGACGCCGCCCTGGCCGCACTGCCCCAACTCAAGGCCGCCATCGCGGCCAAAACCCGATAACGCCCGCAACGCGGCCGTTGGTCAATCAAGCCAGAACCCCCTCCCGGAGGGGGCAGGGGGAGCAGTGACATCCACCCCGCAGGGCTTCTTTATTTCTGGCGGGGCAAAGCCCCGCCAGAAATAAAGAAGCCCGGTCGAGACCGGGCTTGAAGGTACCTTGAAGGGAGGGTTTCGAGAGGTACCGAGGAGACAACCTTTCAGGGACACCACAAGCGTCGCTTGCGGTATTGCTCAGATGTGACTCCTCGACCGAAGTTCAACCCTTCCACAAAAATTTACGTCGCGACGCTGCGGCGCTCAGGCGGCGCGCTTGGCCTTCGGGGCGGCGCCTTGCGTGGCCTTGACGGCCGTGGTCGTCACGGCCTGGAAGTTCGCTTCCGCGACTTCGGCAGCCTGCTTGGCGGCCTTGTGCACGCTCTCGTAGGCGTTGTTGGCGGCCGCCACGGCCGACTTCACCAGCGCCACCGCGTTCTCCGTGCCGGCGGGGGCGTTCTTGACCGCGGTGTCGACCACGTTCATGAACTTGGTCTGCGCGTCGGCGGCGGTCTGCTCGGCCACCTTGCTCACTTCGGCGTTGGTGGCAGCGGCGATGTCGTACAGGTGGCGGCTGTAGGCGGCGGCCTTTTCGGCGGCCGGCTGCAGCAGGCCGGCTTGCAGCGCCAGCAGCTCCTGCGCGTCCTTGACGGACATCGCGGCGCGGGCCGTTTCGGCGACGTCGCCGAGCGTGGCCTTGGCGACTTGCAGGTTGAGCTCGACGAGCTTCTCGACGCCTTCGAACGCCTTGTTGGTCAGGCCGAAGAGCGTTTCGACATTGGCTTTCTGGGCAGCGGCGAATTGTTCAGCGGTCAGCATGTGGGTCTCCGGTGGGGTGGGTCAAGCGGGGAGGGATGCGGCGTTTGTTGCGCTGCACCATTTGGCGAAGTATAGGGTCCCGGCTCGACAATTCAAGCCTCCATTGTTGCGCTGCAACAAATCTAGACGAGCCGTTCTAGGCGCGGCCGGGGCGCGGCGGCGGACAGGCCGCCGGCACAATCGGCGGGTGCAGGTTTTCCACTCCGCTCAGTTCGTGCTGCCCCTGCCGACCGGGCACCGGTTCCCGATGGGCAAGTACAAGCTGCTGCACGACGCGGTGTCCGCCACGCTGCCCGAAGTGAGGCTGATCGAGGCGCCCGAGGCCAGCGAAGGCGAATTGGCTTTGGCGCATTCGCCGGCCTACGTCAGCGCGGTCATCGACGGGCTGCTCACGCCGGCCCAGCAGCGCGAGATCGGCTTTCCGTGGAGCCCGCGCATGGTCGAGCGCTCGCGCCGCTCGGTCGGTGCGACGATCGCCGCGGCGCGCACCGCCTTGCGCGAGGGCGTCTCGGCCAACCTGGCCGGCGGCACCCATCATGCGAGCGCAGACAAGGGCAGCGGCTACTGCGTGTTCAACGACGTCGCCGTGGCGGCCCGCCTGATGCAGGCCGAGTGGCATCGCGCCCGGCGTGAACTGCTGCGGGTGGCCGTGATCGACCTGGACGTCCATCAGGGCAACGGCACCGCG
>DATFAY010000029.1:0-5100 GCA_035254085.1 Piscinibacter sp. | reverse complement strand
TGCCCTCGAAGGCGAGCGAGCACACCGGGTCGATCACCATCTCGGTGAGCACCACGTGCACCGGCCACATCAGCGGCGGCAGGCCGACGAGCACCGGCAGCAGCGCCAGGCCGGCGATCGGCACGTGGATCGCGGTGATGTAGGTCATCACCTTGCGCAGGTTGTCGAAGATGCGCCGGCCCATGCGCACGCCGCCCACGATGCGGCCGAAGTCCTCGTCGAGCAGCACGATGCCGGCGGCCTCGCGCGCGACGTCGGTGCCGCGCACGCCCATCGCGATGCCGATGTGGGCGGCCTTGAGCGCAGGCGCATCGTTGACGCCGTCGCCGGTCATGGCGACCGTCTCGCCATGCGCCTGGAAGGCCAGCACCAGGCGCAGCTTCTGCTCCGGCATCACCCGCGCGAAGACGCGCACGCGGCGAACCGCCTCGGCGAGCGCCGCGTCGTCGAGCTGCTGCAGCTGCGCACCGGTGAGCGCGCCGGCCTGGGTGTCGATGCCGGCCTGGCGCGCGATCTCCAGCGCGGTGGTCGCGTGGTCGCCGGTGATCATCACCACCGCGATGCCGGCGCGCCGCGCCTCGGCCACGGCGCCGGGCACGCTGGCGCGCAGCGGATCCTCGAAGGCGATCAAGCCCAGCAGCTCGAAGTCGAAGCCGTGCTGGTGCTCGGGCGCCTCGGCCCGCGGCGAGCGGCCGCGCGCGACAGCGATCACGCGCAGGCCGTTCTCGGCCAGCGCATGCACCTTGCGCCGCAGCGCGTCGAGCGCGGCCGCGTCGAGGTGGCACAGGTCGGCCACCGCTTCGGGTGCGCCCTTGGCCGCCACGTCGCGTTCGCCGCCGGCGGTGGTCCACGCATGCGAGACCGCGAGCAGCTGCGGGGTGAGCGGGTATTCGCGCTCGAGCTGCCAGTCGGGATGCAGGTGCGCGGTGTCGGCCAGTGTCGCGTCGCCGTGCGCCAGCACCGCGCGGTCGATCGGGTCGCTGCTGCCGCGGCGCGACGCGAGCACCGCGTACTCGAGAAGCTCGTGCGCGATCTCGGGCAGCGCGCCGGCGCCATCGACTTCGATGTCGACGTCGCCGCACACCAGCCGGCGCACGGCCATGCGGTTCTCGGTCAGCGTGCCGGTCTTGTCCACGCACAGCACCGTCGCTGCGCCCAGCGCCTCGATCACTGCGGGCCGGCGCGCCAGCACCTTGATGCGCGCCAGCCGCCACGCGCCGAGCGCGAGGAAGACCGTGAGCGCCATCGGGAACTCCTCGGGCAGCATGCCCATGCCGAGCGCGATGCCCGACAGCACGCCCTGAAGCCACTGTCCGCGCTGCAGCCCGTACCAGAGCACGAGCATCGTGCACAGCCCGAGGGCGACCAGCGCGAACGTGCGCACCAGCTTGCGCAGCTGGCGCTCCAGCGGCGTGGGCGCCGTGTCGATCGCAGCCAGGGAGGCGCCGATGCGCCCGACGCGGGTGTGACCGCCGGTGCTCGTGACCTCGGCCAGCGCATGGCCGCCCACCACCAGCGTGCCGGCATAGACGAAGGGCTGGCCGTCGCCGCCGGGAATGGCGTCGTCGGGCGCCGGCTCGCCTTCGGCTCCGGCGATGCGCTTGCTCACGGGCACCGATTCGCCGGTGAGCAGCGACTCGTCGACCACCAGGCTGCCCGCCTCGCGCACCAGCGCGTCGGCGGCGATGCGCTCGCCCTCGGCCAGCATGAACCAGTCGCCCGGCACCAGTTCGCTGGCCGGGATGCGCCGCACCGCACCGTCGCGCAGCACCCGCACTTGCGGCACGGCCAATGCCCGCAAGGCGTCCAGCGCATGCTCGCTGCGCCGCTCCTGCAGCACCACGAGGCCGATCGTCATGAGGGCGAAGAACGCGAGCAGCAGGCCCTCGCCCAGGTCGCCCAGGACCAGGTAGATGCCCGCGGCGACCGCCAGCAGCAGGAACATCGGCTCGGCGAAGACGCTGCCGACGCTGCGCCAGAAGCCGTGCCGCTCGCGGTCGGCGATGGCGTTGGGGCCGTGGCGCTGCAGGCGCTCGCGCGCCTCGGCGCTGCTCAGGCCGGCGGGCGATGGGGTGCTGGACATGGCATGCAGTCGGTCCGTGGGCTCATCTTCCGCGGCGCGGCCACGCGGGCATTTGCGACCTGTCAACGCGCGCGACCTCGCGCGCACTCCTTCACGCCGGTTCGGCGCCCGCGAGCATGCGGCGCCAGCGCGGCCAGAACACGTTGAGCCCCAGCCCGGCGATGACCAGCGCCGCCGCGGCCAGCTTCCAGGCGGGCAGCGGCTCGTGCAGCCACAGCGCCGACGCCGCCATGCCGAACACCGGCACCAGCAAGGCCATCGGCGAGACGGTGGCCGCGGGGTGGCGCGCCAGCAGCCAGGCCCAGGCCGCATAGCCGAACAGCGTGTTGCCCACCGACTGCCACAGCACCGCCAGCCAGGTGGCGACATCGGCCTGGCGCACTCCCTGCCATACCGCCGCCGGGCCCTCGAAAGCCAGCGACAGGACGAGCAGCGGCGGCACCGAGAAGAGGCTGGACCACACCACGTAGGCCAGCATGTTGACGCTGCCGGCGCGGCGCGCGACCAGGTTGCCCGCCGCCCAGCTCAGCGCGGCGAACAGCACCAGCGCGAGGCCGAGCACCGTGGTGCCGGCGTCGGTGTGCGCCGCGATCACGCCGATGCCCGCGAGCGAGAGCGCCAGCGCGAGCAGCTGGAACGGCTGCAGGCGTTCGCGCGCCAGCCACATCGCCATGCCGATGGTGAAGAAGACCTGCGTCTGGATCACGAGCGAGGCCAGGCCGGGCGAGATGTCGCGCCGCATCGCGATGTAGAGCAGGCCGAACTGGCCGGCGCCGATGAGCACGCCGTAGGCCGCCATGTCGAGCCAGGGCACGCGCGGGCGCGGCAGGAAGAACACCGCCGGCAGCAGCGCGAAGGCAAAGCGCAAGGTGGCGAACAGCAGCGGCGGCAGGTGCGCCAGGCCGAGCTTGATGACGACGAAATTGCTGCCCCACACCGCGACGACGGCAAGGGCCAGCAGCAGGTGGCGCAACGGCAGGGACGTGGGCATGGGGCGCAACGGTAGCCGAAATCGCGCCCGCGCACTGGCGCGGTGGACGCGAGCTCAGTCGCGGCCGGCGTTGTCGGCGACGAACACCATGCCGAAGGCGCCCCACGAGGCCGTGCGCTCGCCCACGGTGGTGTACGACGCGACGCCCAGCGAGTGGTAGTTGGAGGTGAACGCGGCGAGCGCGCCGATGCCCAGCGCGCCGGCGACCGGGCTGCGTTCGCCGATCGCCTGCTTGATGGCAGCGCGATGCTTCTCGGGCGAGGGGTTGGTGAGGAAGCCCAGGGCAACCACGACCAGCGCGACGATGGCGGAGACGAGAGGATTCTTCATGGGAGCGTGGCGCGCGGGGGCCGCGAATGGGGTGGCGGCATCATAAGCAGGCCGTGCCGCGCGGCTTTCGCGCCGTGCGGACATCGCCCCGCGCCGTCCCCGCGGCACTTCGCGCGGCACGGCGACGTTTCGTCGCATGGCGCTGGCCCGGCGGGCGACGCGCCGGCACAGTGACTCCATCGCCGCCACGCGGCAAGCAACGTCAAGGAGTCACCATCATGCTGATCGACATTCTTCGCGGCGCGCCCACCTGGGTGTGGGGCCTGCTCGTCGCGCTGCTCGCCTTGGGTGCGTCGCAGAGCGTGCCCCGCAGCCTGAGCCTGCGCCGCGCGACCGCCGTGCCCGCCATCCTGGTGATGCTGTCGTTCTACGGGGTCGCGTCGACCTTCGGCGCGCACGGTCTGGCGCTGGCCGGCTGGGTGGCGGGGCTGGCCTCTGTGGTGCTGCTGGCGCTGGCCACCAACGCCTGGAGCGGCGCGACCTGGCTGGAACAGGAGCGGCGCGTGCGCGTGCCCGGAAGCTGGTGGCCGATGCTGCTGATCGTGGCGCTGTTCACGATCAAGTTCGGCGTCGGCGCCACGCTCGCCCTGCACCCCGAGCGGCGCGCGGACCCGATGTTCGAAGCTTTCGTCGGCCTGGCTTACGGTGCCTTCAGCGGCCTCTTCGCGAGCCGTGGTCTCGCACTGTGGAAGGTGGCGCGCCGGCAGGCGCTGCCGCTGGTGCAGCGTCTGCAGGCCTGATGCCTTGACCCAGCGGGGCCGGCGGGCGGGTCGGTCCGGCCGCTGCCGCAGCGTGCGGCAACGCAGCCCGACACCAATGGGCATGCGCCCTCGGCTCATCCCTCCACATTGTTTCCACAGACTTGCCCACCGCTGCTGTGGACAGATCCGCCGGCTGTCGCGTCCCGCGAAGCGGCGAAGCTCGCACGAATGAGACAGCCTCGCGCAGTTTCTACACCAGCGCCGCCCAGTTCAGCGACAAGGCGGTGACGAGCGCGGCGATGAGCGCGGCGCCCACCACACCCAGCCATTCGTGCCCTTGCAGTTCCTTCGAATCCATGCGCGTCTCCTTGACGAACGGGGCGCCTCGCGTGGCGCATCCATGCGCCTGCATGGTCGCCGCAGCCGGCCCGGGCGGCTTGACGCCCATCAACGGCACCGGGTCGTTGGGTTGACGACCGTCAAGCCGGCACCCTCCCCCGGCACTGAGCATGCAGTCCAAGGGTCGCGGCGGACATGCGCGATCCGTTCTCCCAGCAACGGCGCACGAGACGGAGACTGCCGATGTTCCAGGTTCGCATTCACGGGCGCGGAGGCCAGGGCGTGGTCACGGGCGCCGAGATGCTCTCGATCGCGGCCTTCCTCGGCGGCAAGCACGCGCAGGCTTTTCCGAGCTTCGGCTCCGAACGCACGGGGGCGCCGGTGGTCGCGTTCTGCCGCATCGACGACAAGCCGATCCGCCTGCGCGAGCCGATCATGACGCCCGACGCGCTCATCATCCAGGACCCCACGCTGCTGCATCAGGTCGACGTGTTCAGCGGCCTGAAGCGCGAGGGCTACATCCTCATCAACACCGCCAAGAGCTTCGACCAGCTCGGGCTGGGCGATTTCGCCAAGGGCTTCCGGCCCGAGCGGCTGCTCACCGTGCCGGCCACCGAGCTGGCGCTCAAGCATGTCGGGCGGCCGGTGCCCAACGC
>DATFAY010000028.1:0-2741 GCA_035254085.1 Piscinibacter sp. | reverse complement strand
AAGGCCAAGCGCGCGCGCTGCGTCAACGCCGTCGCACCGGGACGGCTGCCGCTGGAACGCAAGCTGGACGCTTGCCAGCGGCTGTACGAGGAGGTCGGGCTGCCGATGCTCCTGCGCATCACGCCGTTCAGCGAGCCGCCGGGCTTGGAGCGGTGGCTCGAGCAGCGTGGCATGCGACGCATCGACGACACCCGGGTCATGGTTGCCACGCGACTGGAGGCGAGCGCTGCCGCCGCCCCCGCGGGCGTCACTTTGAGTCAGGTCGGTCACGAGGCCTTCGCGCAGATCGTCGGCGCCATGCGGGGCTCCTCCCTGGCCCAGCGTCAGGCCCACGGCCAGCGACTGGTGAATTCGCCGGTGCCGTTTTCAGCCTGGGTGCTCAAGCACGATGGCGAAGCGCTCGCCTGCGGCCAGTTCGCGCTGGAGCACGATGTCGTCGGCCTGTATGACGTCTTCACCGCGGCACCTGCAAGAGGTCGCGGTTTGGCACGATTGCTGTGCACGCATCTTCTGGCCGAGGCCGCGCGCCGCGGCGCCGGCTGCGCCTACCTGCAGGTCGAGAGCGACAACCATCCGGCGCGCGCCGTCTATCACGGGCTGGGCTTCAGCGATGCCTACGCCTACCACTACCGCACGCCGCATGCCGGCGCGGTGTGAGCCGCTCGGCCAAGCGGCGAAAGCTCAGAGGCCGAGGCCCTCGTCGAGCCCGAGGTGCACGTTCATGGTCTGCACGGCGGCCCCGCTGGCGCCCTTGCCAAGGTTGTCCAGGCGCGCCATCAGGAAGGCCTGGGTGTCGCTGGCGAACACGAAGAGGTCCACGCGGTTGGTGTCGTTGCAGGCTTGCACGTCGAAGTAGCCGCCGTCTGCTTCGAAGGTCGCAGGATCGTTCAGCGGCATGACCCGGATGAACCGCTCGCCCGCATAGCGTGCCTGCAGCGCATCGTGGAGATGCCGGCCGGTGGTCGCCGCACGCAGCTGCGCCAGGTGCAGCGGTACGCTCACCGCCAGCCCCTTGTAGAACTGGCCGACGATCGGCTGGAAGACCGGCCGTACGCGCAGCCCCGTGTGGGCGGTCATCTCGGGCACGTGCTTGTGGCCCAGTGCCAGCCCATAAGGCCGCGGCGACGCAAGCCGCGCATCGCCACCGGCCTCGTACTGCTCGATCATCTTCTTGCCGCCGCCCGAGTAGCCCGTGAGCGAGGTGGCAGACAGTGCCAGGTCCGCAGGAACGAGGCTGGCATCGACCAGCGGGCGCAGCAGGAGAATGAAGGCGCTCGAATGGCACCCCGGGTTGGAGATCCGCTTGGCCGCGCGGATCTGTTCGCGCTGCTGCGGGGCCAGCTCGGGCATGCCGAAGACCCAGCCGGACGCTGTGCGATGGGCGGTGCTGGCGTCGATGAGGCAAGTGCGCGGATTCGTCACCAGGGCCGCGGCTTCCTTCGCGGCAGCATCGGGCAGGCACAGGAACGCGACATCCGCCGCGTTCAGCAGGCGCGCGCGTTCGTCGGCATCCTTGCGGCGCTCCGGCGCGATGCGCAGCACCTCGACGTCGGCACGACGCGCGAGATACTCGTGGATGCGCAAGCCGGTCGTGCCCTCCTGGCCGTCGACGAATACACGATGCTTCATTTCCTGCTCCTGGACCAACTTCGAGATCTTCCCGCGCCGGCATGCCGCACCGGCGCCGCGCGAAGGATCAAGGATAAGCGACACCCATGAATGCGAGCCCGCCGCGGTCTTGCGCGACCCTCTTGCTGCCCGGTTGGCTGGACTCCGATGCCGTGCACTGGCAAAGCCGCTGGGAGCAGCTGCATGGCTTTCGCCGCGTCCAGCAGGACGATTGGCAGTGGCCGCGGCGCGGCGACTGGATGGCGCGCCTGGACGAAACCCTGCTGGGCATCGAGCAGCCGACCGTGCTGGTCGCGCACAGCCTGGGTTGCCAACTGGTCGCTGCATGGGCGGCGCATTCCCGCCTCACCTCGCGCGTGGCGGCGGCGATGCTCGTGGCGCCGCCGGACACCGAACGCGAGGACATGCCGCCACAGCTCTTCAACTGGCGGCCGATCGTGCGCGAGCGGCTGCCTTTCCCGAGCCTGGCCGTGGTGAGCGACGACGATCCGTACTGCGCCATCGACTCGGCGCGCAGCATGGCGACCGGCTGGGGCAGTGAGCTGGTGCGCATCGGCGCGCGCGGCCACATCAACGGCGAGTCCGGCCTGGGCGACTGGCCGCAGGGCTTGGCGCTGCTCGATCGACTGACGGCGCGCACCAGTCGATAGCAGACAATCCGCGCATGGCAACGAAGAAACCAAAAGGGCTGGGGCTGGGCCTCGAAGCGCTGCTCGGCCCGCGCGTGAGGGAAGCCGGCGACCCGGCCGTCGGCAGCGCCATCGCAGGCGCGCCAAGTGCGCTCGGCCTCGACCAGCTGCAGCCCGGCAAGTACCAGCCGCGCACACGCATGGACGAAGGCTCGCTGTACGAGCTGGCGGAAAGCATCAAGGCGCAGGGGATCATGCAGCCGGTGCTGGTGCGCCCGGTGGGTGGGCAGCGCTACGAGATCATTGCCGGCGAGCGCCGCGTGCGCGCCGCGCGCCTGGCCGGGCTGGATGAAGTGCCGGTGCTGGTGAAGGACGTGCCCGACGAGGCCGCCGCCGCGATGGCGCTGATCGAGAACATCCAGCGCGAGGACCTCAATCCGCTGGAAGAGGCGCATGGCATCCAGCGCCTCATCGACGAGTTCA
>DATFAY010000027.1:0-4712 GCA_035254085.1 Piscinibacter sp. | reverse complement strand
GCGTATGTCCAGACCACGGCGCTGGGCCATGGCCTGGGCCTGAAGGCGGGGCGCTTCTTCTCCGGCGTCGGCTACCTGAACCCGCAGCACGCCCACACGTGGGACTTCGTCGACAACCCGCTGGCCTACCAGGCGATGCTCGGCACGCAGTACGGCGACGACGGCGTGCAGCTCACCTGGCTCCCGCCGACCGACCTGTACGTGGAGGTCGGCGCCGAACTGGGCCGTGGACGCAGCTTTCCCGGCAGCGACACCGCACGCAACGGTGCCGGCATGAGCGCCCTCACGCTACACAGCGGCGGCGATGTGGGCGACAGCAGCAGCTGGCGGGCGGGGCTGTCGGTGCTGGGCGCGAAGGCCGATGACCAGCGCCTCGTGGCCACGGACGCGTCGGGCAATGCGCTGACCAACGCCTTCACCGGCCGCACGCGCGTGTGGGTCGCCGACGCGATCTGGAAATGGGCGCCCCAGGGCAATGCCACGCGCACGAACTTCAAGCTGCAGGGCGAATACCTGCGCAGCCGCCGCGACGGCAGCCTGGTGGCCGACGTCGATGGAGCCGCCAGCGCGGGCAGCTACCGCGCGGTGCAGTCGGGCTGGTATCTGCAAGGGGTCTACCAGTTCATGCCGCGCTGGCGCGTGGGCCTGCGCACCGAACGGCTGGACCCCGGCACGCCGGACTACGGCGTCAACGCCGGACTCTTCGCAGGCAGTGGATTGCATCCGCGCAAGCAGACCGTGATGCTCGACTTCAACCCGAGCGAGTTCTCGCGCGTGCGGCTGCAACTCGCCCAGGACCGCTCGCGCGAGGGCGCCAGCGACAACCAGCTATTCCTCCAGTACCAGATGAGCCTGGGCGCGCACGGCGCGCACAGCTATTGATGCTTGCATCCCCCAGGAGCACGACATGACGAAACGACATTCCTTCGCGGCCCTGGTCGCCGCGCCCTTGATGCTGCTCGCGGTGCCTGCGCACGCGGCCTTGCACGTGCTCGCGTGCGAGCCCGAGTGGGGCGCGCTCACGCAGGAGCTCGGCGGCAAGCTGGTCGACGTGTCGGTGGCGACCAGTGCCCTGCAGGACCCGCACCAGATCCAGGCCAAGCCCAGCCTCATCGCCCGCGCGCGCAATGCCGACCTGGTGGTGTGCACCGGCGCCGAGCTCGAGATCGGCTGGCTGCCCGTGCTGCTGCAGCAGTCGGGCAACGCCAAGGTGCAGCCCGGGCAGCCCGGCAACTTCGCGGCGGCCGACCACGTCCACAAGCTCGACGTGCCCACGCAGCTCGACCGCGCCCAGGGTGACGTGCACGCGGCGGGCAATCCGCACATCCAGACCGATCCGCGCAACATCGCGCTGGTCGCACGCGCGCTCGGCGCGCGGCTGCAGCAGGTGGACCCGGCCAACGCGGCGCAATACGCGCAGCGCCTGTCGGATTTCATGCAGCGCTGGCAGCAGGCGATGACCCGCTGGAACGCGCAAGCCGCGCCGCTCAAGGGCGTGCCGGCGGTGTCGCAGCACAAGGCCTATGTCTACCTCTACGACTGGCTGGGCATGAAGGAGGTCGCGGTGCTCGAACCCAAGCCCGGCGTGGAGCCCACTGCCTCGCACCTGCAGACGGTGCTCGAGAGCCTGAAGAGCACGCCGGCACGCATGGTGCTCACCTCCGCCTACCAGGATCCGCGCGCGGCGCAGTGGCTCAGCAAGAGCGCGGGCATTCCGGTCGTGAAGCTGCCGTTCACGGTTGGCGGCACGGACGGCGCCAAGGACCTGTTCGGGCTCTTCGACGACACGCTGGCGCGGCTGCTCGCCGCCGCGGGAGCGAAGCAGTGAGCGCCGGGTCGCTGCAACGCGCCGCGCGCCGCAGCCGGAGACTGCCATGAACTGGAGCGCGCTCGACTGGGGCATCCTCGGGCCGGCGCTCATCGCGGGCCTGCTGGTGCTGTCCACCCACGTCCCACTGGGCATGCAGGTGCTCGATCGCGGCATCGTGTTCATCGACCTGGCGATCGCGCAGATCGCCGGCCTCGGGGTCATCGCGGCCGATGCCTTCGGCCTGCCTGAGGGCGGCGTCGCCGTGCAGGCTGCGGCGGTGTGCGCGGCCTTGCTGGGGGCGCTGCTGCTCACCTGGACCGAGAAGCGCGCTCCGCACAAGCAGGAGGCGCTGATCGGGGTGATGTTCATCCTCGCTGCCTGCGCGGGCATCCTGCTCTTGTCCGGCAACCCGCACGGCGGCGAGCATCTCAAGGACCTGCTCGTGGGCCAGATCCTGTGGGTCAACACGACGCAGCTCGCGTGGCTTGGTGGCATCTCGACCGTGCTGTTGCTCGCCATGGGACTGGGCTGGGTGCGACGGCTCGGACGCTTCGGCTTCTACGGCGCGTTCGCGGTCGCGGTGACCGCATCGGTGCAGCTGGTGGGGGTGTACCTGGTGTTCTCCAGCCTCATCATCCCCGGCCTGGCCACCAGTGCGCTGCAGGGCACCAGGCGGCGGACCGTGGCCTATGCGCTGGGTGCGCTGGGCTATGCGCTGGGCCTGGCGCTGTCGGCGGTGCTGGACCTGCCCTCCGGCGCGGTGATCGTCTGGACGCTGGCGATCTGCGGACTTGCGGCCGCCTGGGCCGGCCCGCGCCGCGTTGCGACGGAGTAATCTCCGGTCACTTTTCGGGAGCGCCCCATGTTCGACACCGCGATCGCCGGTAGCCTGCCCAAGCCCGCCTGGCTGGCCGAGACGGGCAAGCTCTGGCCCCAATGGAAGGCCGCGGGTGCCGAACTCGCCCAGGCCAAGCTGGACGCGACGCTGCTGTGGATCAAGCAGCAGGAGGATGCCGGCATCGACGTGATCGGCGACGGCGAGCAGTCGCGCCAGCACTTCGTGCACGGCTTTCTCGAGCAGGTCGAGGGCATCGACTTCGAGCACAAGGTCGAGATGGGCATCCGCAACGATCGCTACAAGGCGATGGTGCCGCAGGTCGTCTCGGCGCTGCGGCTCAAGGGCCGCGTGCACGCGGCGGAGGCGCGCTTCCTGCGGGCGCATACCCAGCGCAGGATCAAGTTCACGCTGCCCGGCCCGATGACCATCGTCGACACCGTGGCCGACCGCTTCTACGGCGACCGCGTCGCCATGGCCTTCGCCTTCGCCGAACTGCTCAACCAGGAAGCGCTGGCCTTGCAGGCCGACGGCGTGGACGTGGTGCAGTTCGACGAGCCCGCGTTCAACGTCTACCTCGACGAGGCGGCGCAATGGGGCGTGAAGGCGCTGGAGCGCGCGGCCCAGGGCCTCGCGTGCACGACGGCGGTCCACATCTGCTACGGCTACGGCATCCAGGCCAACATCGACTGGAAGAAGACGCTGGGCGAGGAGTGGCGCCAGTACGAGACGATCTTTCCGGCGCTCGCAGCGAGCTGCATCGACCAGGTCAGCCTGGAGTGCATCCATTCCCACGTGCCGCCGCAGCTGATGGCCCTGCTCGAGGGCAAGGACGTCATGGTGGGCGTGATCGACGTCGCCAGCGAGGTCGTGGAATCGCCCGAAGAAGTGGCCGAGGCCATCGGCCGCGCGCTGCAGTTCGTGCCGCGCGAGCACCTGGTGGCCTGCACCAACTGCGGCCTCGCGCCCATGAGCCGCGAGGTCGCCGAGGCCAAGCTGCGTGCTCTGGCGCAGGGCGCGGCCCTGGCCCGCGAGCGCTGGGACGCGGCCGCGCCTACGAGCGCAGCAACTCGTTGACGCTGGTCTTGGCGCGGGTCTGCGCGTCGACCTTCTTGACGATGATCGCGCAGGCGGTGCTGTAGCCGCCGTCGGGCGAGGGCAGCGTGCCGGCGATCACCACCGAGCCGGCGGGGATGCGCCCGTAGCTCACCTCGCGGGTGGCGCGGTCGAGGATCTTGGTGCTCTGGCCGAGGTGCACGCCCATGGCGATCACCGAGTTCTCCTCGACGATCACGCCCTCGACCACCGACGAATTGGCGCCGATGAAGCAGTTGTCCTCGACGATGGTCGGGTGCGCCTGCATGGGCTCGAGCACGCCGCCGATGCACACGCCCACGCTCAGGTGAACGTTCTTGCCGATCTGTGCGCAGGAGCCGACGTTGGCCCAGCCGTCGACCATGGTGCCGTCGTCGACGTAGGCGCCGATGTTGACGAAGCTGGGCATCACGACGACGTTGCGCCCCAGGTACGAGCCGCGCCGCGCCACCGCCGGCGGCACCACGCGCACGCCGCTGGCGCGCATGTCGACTTCATCGAGGCCGGCGAACTTGGAGTCGACCTTGTCGAAGAAGGAGAGGTCGCCGGCGCGCAGCAACTTGTTGTCGGCGAAGCGGAACGACAGCAGCACCGCCTTCTTCACCCACTGGTTCACCACCCAGTCGCCGACGCCGCGGCGCTCGGCGACGCGCAGGCGGCCATGGTCGAGGGCTTCGATCACGGTGTCGACGGCGTCGTGCACGATCTGGGGTTGGGCGGCGCCGGGTCCCGCGGCCCAGGCCAGTTCGATCACGGTGGCCAGTTCATGCTGCGACCAGCCGGCAAGGAGAGGGTTCGATTCGTCGTCGAAAGTGTGCGGGGTGCTCAAGAGGGTGTCGTGCATGGCGGTACTCCGTTGGGCTGCCATGGTTGCGGCAGGGCTCCCTCCGCGCTTTGCGATGGGTCAGGTCGCGCGCACGATACGTGCCGCGCGACGCGGTGTCGATTGGCGCAACTACGCAGTCGCCACGA
>DATFAY010000026.1:0-21284 GCA_035254085.1 Piscinibacter sp. | reverse complement strand
GTCGTTGAAGGTGTCTTCGGCGCGCTGGCGCAGGGTGGCCAAGATCTCGGCCGACACTTCCACCGGCGACTTCACGCCGGCGGCGGTGTTCAACTGCACCATCCCTGGCGTGTCGATGAACTCGTAGGGCAGCTTCTCGCGATGTGCGATGTCCACCAGGCCGCGCCCCATGAAGCGCTTCACCGAGACGATGGTGTTGCGCGGATCGATGGCCGCCTCGGCGAGCGCGTCATGGCCGATGCGGCGCCCGCCGTCCGCCAGGTAGCGCACAGCGGATGGCAGGATCACGCGCCCCGCCTCGTCGGGCAGGCATTCGGCGACGCCGTTGCGCACCGCCGCCACCAGCGAGTGCGTGGTACCCAGGTCGATGCCCACCGCGATGCGCCGCTGGTGCGGATCGGGCGTGCCGCCGGGCTCGGAAATCTGGAGCAAGGCCATCTTGTTATTGTCCCAGTGCCTCGAGGCGGTGATCGATGTCCTGGGCAAAGCGCTCTACGAACATGAGGGCTCTGACCTGCTCGGCGGCGGCCGCGGTGTCGCGCTCGTCGTCGAGCGTGCGCTGCAGCTCATCGAAGGCGGCGCGCTTGCGCGCCGACACCTCCGCGGCCAGCGCTTCCACCTCGTCGAGAGTGCCGGCGTCGTCGAGGGCTTCCCGCCACTGCATCTGCTGCATCAGGAAGCTCGCCGGCATGGCGGTGTTGTTCTCCGCGTCGACGGCAGCGCCGCTCAGCTCGCACAGGTAGGCAGCGCGCCGCAGCGGGTCTTTCAGGCGCTGGTAGGCCTCGTTCACGCGCACCGCCCACTGCATGGCCACGCGTTGCGCGGCTGCTCCCTCGGTGGCAAAGCGGTCGGGGTGAACCTCGGCTTGCAGGCTGCGCCAGCGCGCGTCCAGCACGGCGCGGTCCTGGGCGAAGCGCCGCGGCACGCCGAACAGTTCGAAGTCGTCGCTGTCGAGTTTCATCGGTTCAAGAAAAGGGCGCGGCCATGCCGCGCCCGTCATTCGGCCAGGCGGTGTCGCTACACGCGAAACGACTCGCCGCAGCCGCAGCGGTCCTTCTCGCGCGGATTGCGGAACTTGAACCCTTCGTTGAGTCCTTCGCGCACGAAATCCAGCTCCGTGCCGTCGAGGTACGGCAAGCTCTTCGGATCGACCAGGACCTTGACGCCGTGGCCTTCGAAGATCACGTCCTCGGGCGCGATCTCGTCCGCGTATTCGAGCTTGTAGGCCAGCCCCGAGCAACCGGTGGTCTTCACGCCCAGGCGAACGCCGACGCCCTTGCCCCGTTTGCTGATGTAGCGCGAGACGTGGCGCGCCGCCGCCTCGGTCAGAGTGACGGCCATGAATCAGGCCGCCTTCGGCTCGGCAGTGGCGGCCCCGGTCTTGGCCTTGTAGTCCTGCACGGCCGCCTTGATGGCGTCCTCGGCCAGGATCGAGCAGTGGATCTTCACCGGCGGCAGCGCCAGTTCTTCCGCGATCTGGGTGTTCTTGATGGTCAATGCTTCGTCGAGCGACTTGCCCTTCACCCATTCGGTGACCAGCGAGCTCGAGGCGATCGCGGAGCCGCAACCGTAGGTCTTGAACTTCGCGTCCTCGATCAGCCCCGTCTTGGGGTTGACCTTGATCTGCAGCTTCATCACGTCGCCGCAAGCGGGAGCACCGACCATGCCGGTGCCCACGGTGTCGTCGCCCTTGGCGAACGAGCCGACGTTGCGGGGATTTTCGTAGTGGTCTACGACTTTTTCGCTGTATGCCATGTCAGTTCTCCAACAACTCGTCCCTCAGTGCGCCGCCCACTGGATGGTGCTGATGTCGACGCCATCCTTGTACATCTCCCACAGCGGAGAGAGCTCGCGCAGCTTGGCGACCCGGTCCTTGAGCGTCGCCACCGCGTAGTCGATCTCGTCGACTGTCGTGAAGCGGCCGATCGTCATGCGCAGCGACGAATGCGCCAGCTCATCGCTGCGGCCCAGCGCACGCAGCACGTAGCTCGGCTCCAGGCTGGCGGAGGTGCAGGCCGACCCGGAGGACACCGCGATGCCCTTGATGCCCATGATCAGCGACTCGCCCTCCACGTAATTGAAGGACATGTTGACGTTGTGCGGTACGCGCTTCTCGGCGTGCCCGTTGAGAAAGGTCTGCTCGATGTCGGCCAGCCCGTCGATCAGGCGGCGATGCAGCATGTGGATGCGCTCGCGTTCCTCGCCCATCTCCTCGCGCGCGATGCGGAAGGCCTCGCCCATGCCCACGATCTGGTGCGTGGGCAGCGTGCCCGATCGCATGCCGCGCTCGTGGCCGCCGCCGTGCATCTGCGCTTCGATGCGCACGCGCGGCTTGCGGCGCACGTACAGCGCCCCGATGCCCTTCGGTCCGTAGGTCTTGTGCGAGGCCAGGCTCATCAGGTCGACCGGCAGCTTGGCGAGGTCGATGTCGACCTTGCCGGTCGCTTGCGCCGCGTCGACGTGGAAGATGATCCCGCGCTCGCGGCACATCGCGCCGATGGTCGGGATGTCCTGGATGACGCCGATCTCGTTGTTGACCAGCATCACCGACACCAGGATGGTGTCCGGACGGATCGTTTCCTTGAGCAGGTTCAGGTCGAGCAGGCCATCTTCCTGCACCGGCAGGTAGCTCACCTCGAAGCCCTGGCGCTCGAGCTCGCGCATCGTGTCGAGCACCGCCTTGTGCTCGGTCTTCACGGTGATCAGGTGCTTGCCGCGGGTCTTGTAGAACTGCGCGGCGCCCTTCAGCGCCAGGTTGTCGGACTCGGTCGCGCCCGAGGTCCAGATGATCTCGCGCGGATCGGCCCCGATCAGCCTGGCCACTTCTTCGCGCGCGTTCTCGACCGCAGCTTCGGCCTCCCAGCCCCACGCATGGCTGCGCGAAGCGGGGTTGCCGAAATGCTCGCGCAGCCACGGAATCATCTTGTCGACGACGCGCTGGTCCACCGGCGTGGTGGCGCCGTAGTCCATGTAGATCGGGAAGTGCGGGGTCGTGTCCATGGAGGCGAGTGTGCTCAATGCGGCGCCGCCACGGCGCCGCCGGGGTCAAACGTTCTTATTTCGAGAAGGCGTTGCCGAGTGCGAACACCGAGTTCGGTGCGTTCACCTTGATGGGCTTGACGACCGGCTGCGTCGAGATGGCGCGCTTCACCGGATGCTCTTCGATCGACACGCCCTTGGCCAGCTGCTCTTCGACCAGCGACTTGAGCGAGATCGAATCGAGGTACTCGATCATCTTGGTGTTCAGGCTCGACCACAGGTCGTGCGTCATGCAGCGGCCGGTGTCCTCGCCCATGCAGTTTTCCTTGCCGCCGCAGCCGGTGGCATCGATCGGCTCGTCCACCGCGACGATGATGTCGGCGACGGTGATCTCCTCCGATTTGCGGCCCAGCGAGTAGCCCCCGCCCGGTCCGCGCGTGCTTTCCACGAGCTCGTGGCGGCGCAGCTTGCCGAAGAGCTGTTCCAGGTAGGACAGCGAGATCTGCTGGCGGGCGCTGATCGCGGCCAGTGCAACGGGACCGGAATGCTCGCGCAGGGCGAGATCGATCATCGCGGTGACTGCGAAACGTCCTTTGGTGGTCAAACGCATTGAATTTCTCCTGAAGCCTTGCGGCGCAATACAGACAACGACCCCACTGGCGGTTCCCAATTGCCGACTCACCGCAGACCGGGAATTCCCTCTCTGGGAAACCCTTGCTTTAATCCGAGTGCTTTGGTCGAGTATACCTGAACCCGAGTATTTCGGTCGACATCGAAGCAGGAAGTTCCGCCGCTGTACTGCAGCGCAACATCGGCATCTTGCCCCAGATGCGACACCGCCGGGCGATCCGCGGCGTCGTCATGCGCCCCCGCCTTGCTGCAACGGCAGCACGTTCTCGATGCCCGGCGCGCCGAAGGCCTGTTCGCGCAGCAGCGCCAGCTGGTCGCGCACCCGCGCGGCCTTCTCGAACTCGAGATTGCGTGCGTGCTCGAGCATCTGGCGCTCCAGCATCTTGATGCGCTTGCCGAGGTCCTTCTCGGACAGCACCTCGACCTCGGCGGCCTCGTGCGCCTTCTTCAGGTCGTCCTTGCCCGCCTTCTCGGAATACACGCCGTCGATGAGCTCCTTGATGTGCTTCTTGATGCTGCGCGGCGTGATGCCCTGCACTTCGTTGTGCGCGATCTGGCGCGCGCGGCGGCGCTCGGTCTCGTCGATCGCCTTTCGCATCGACTCGGTGATCTTGTCGGCGTAGAGGATGGCCTTGCCGTTGACGTTGCGCGCCGCGCGCCCGATAGTCTGGATCAGCGAACGCTCGGCCCGCAGGAAGCCCTCCTTGTCGGCGTCGAGGATCGCCACCAGCGACACCTCCGGGATGTCCAGCCCCTCGCGCAGCAGGTTGATGCCCACCAGCACGTCGAAGGTGCCCAGGCGCAGGTCGCGCAGGATCTCCACGCGCTCGACGGTGTCGATGTCGCTGTGCAGGTAGCGCACCTTCACGCCGTTGTCGGCCAGGTAGTCGGTGAGCTGCTCGGCCATGCGCTTGGTGAGCGTGGTGATGAGCACGCGCTCGTTCTTCTCGACCCGGTCGCGGATCTCCTGCAGCACGTCATCGACCTGGTGGGTGGCCGGCCGCACCTCGACGCTCGGGTCCACCAGCCCGGTGGGCCGCACCAGCTGCTCGACGACCTGCCCGGCGTGCGCCTGCTCGTAGGCGGCCGGCGTGGCCGAGACGAAGATCGCCTGGCGCATCTTGGTCTCGAACTCCTCGAATTTGAGCGGGCGGTTGTCGAGCGCGCTGGGCAGGCGAAATCCGTACTCCACCAGCGTCGTCTTGCGCGCCCGGTCGCCGTTGAACATGCCGCCCAGCTGCCCGATGAGCACGTGGCTCTCGTCGAGGAACATCAACGCGTCGCGCGGCAGGTAGTCGACCAGCGTGGGCGGGGGGTCGCCCGGCTTGGCGCCCGACAGGTGCCGCGTGTAGTTCTCGATGCCCTTGCAGTGGCCGACCTCCTGCAGCATCTCGAGGTCGAAGCGGGTGCGCTGTTCCAGCCGCTGTGCCTCGACCAGCTTGCCGGCCTTGACCAGCTCGTCCAGGCGCCAGCGCAATTCCTCCTTGATGCCCTCGATCGCGTTGAGCACCTGCTCGCGCGGCGTCACGTAGTGGCTGGACGGATAGACCACGAAGCGCGGCACCTTCTGGCGGATGCGCCCGGTGAGCGGGTCCAGCAGCGACAGGGCCTCGATCTCGTCGTCGAACAGCTCGATGCGCACCGCGAGCTCCGAGTGCTCGGCCGGAAAGACGTCGATCGTGTCGCCGCGCACGCGGAAGCTGCCGCGCCCGAAGTCGACCTCGTTGCGCGTGTACTGCATGCGGATCAGCTGCGCGATCAGGTCGCGCTGGCCGATCTTGTCGCCCACGCGCGCGATCAGCCGCATCTGCGTGTAGTCCTCGGGCTTGCCGATGCCGTAGATCGCGCTCACCGTGGCGACGATGACCACGTCGCGCCGCTCGAGGATGCTCTTGGTGGCCGACAGTCGCATCTGCTCGATGTGCTCGTTGATCGAGCTGTCCTTCTCGATGAAGAGGTCGCGTTGCGGGACGTAGGCCTCGGGCTGGTAGTAGTCGTAGTAGCTGACGAAGTACTCCACCGCGTTCTTCGGGAAGAACTCGCGGAACTCGCTGTACAGCTGCGCGGCCAGCGTCTTGTTGGGCGCGAAGACGATCGCGGGGCGGCCCAGCCGCGCGATCACGTTGGCCATGGTGAAGGTCTTGCCCGAGCCCGTCACGCCCAGCAGGGTCTGGAAGCTCAGGCCGTCCTCGATGCCGTCGACCAGTTGCTCGATCGCCCTCGGCTGGTCGCCCGCGGGCGGATACGGCATGAACAGCTGGAACGGCGAACCGGGAAAGCTGACGAATTCGCCCTTGGGCGGAACGTCCATGTCGGTGGCGTCTGGGGAACCGACAACCGAGAGATCAGCCATGACAAGTAAAATCCTGGGGTTTTCCCGTGGTGGGACGACAAAGGGCGATCGACGAGATTAGCCCAATTCCTCTGGCCGCTCTACTGACACACCCCTGTCGACAAGGACTGACATGTCTTCGCTTTTCGCCGCCGTCGAAATGGCCCCCCGCGATCCGATCCTGGGCCTCAACGAGCAGTTCAACGCCGATCCGAATCCGGCCAAGGTGAACCTCGGCGTCGGCGTCTACTACGACGACGACGGCAAGCTGCCCCTGCTCAAGTGCGTGGCGCAGGCCGAGAAGCAGATGGTGGAGGCGCCCAAGGCCCGCGGGTACCTGCCGATCGACGGCATCGCCGCCTACGACAAGGCCGTGCAAGGCCTCGTATTTGGGGCCGACAGCGACGCCGTCAAGGCCGGCCGCATCGCCACCGTCCAGGCGGTGGGCGGCACCGGCGGCCTGAAGGTCGGCGCCGACTTCCTCAAGCGTGTCAACCCGGAAGCGAAGGTGCTCATCAGCGATCCCAGCTGGGAGAACCACCGCGCCCTGTTCGAGGGCGCCGGCTTCGTGGTCGAGACCTACCCGTATTACGACGCCGCGAAGAAAGGCATCCACTTCGACGGCATGCTGGGCGCACTCGATGCCGCGCCGCGCGGCACGATCGTCGTGCTGCACGCCTGCTGCCACAACCCGACCGGCTACGACATCACGCTCGACCAGTGGAAGCAGGTGATCGCCGCCGTCAAGGCGCGCGGCCTCGTGCCCTTCCTCGACATGGCGTACCAGGGCTTCGGCGAAGGCATCAAGGAGGACGGGGCGGTGGTCGGCCTGTTCCTCGCGGCCGGCATCGACTTCTTCGTTTCCACCAGCTTCTCCAAGAGCTTCTCGCTGTACGGCGAGCGCGTGGGCGCCCTGAGCGTGGTCTGCGAGTCGAAGGACGAGGCCGATCGGGTGCTGAGCCAGTTGAAGCGCGTGATCCGCACCAACTATTCCAACCCGCCGACCCACGGCGCCCAGGTCGTCGCCACCGTGCTCACCACGCCGGCGCTGCGCGCGCTGTGGGAGGACGAACTCGCCGGCATGCGCATGCGCATCAAGCAGATGCGCCAGGCGCTGCAGGACAAGCTGCAGGCCGCCGGCATCCGCCAGGACATGAGCTTCATCACCCAGCAAAAGGGCATGTTCAGCTACTCGGGGCTCAGCAAGGCGCAGATGCAGCGCCTGCGCAGCGAGTTCGGCATCTATGGCGTCGATTCGGGACGCATCTGCGTGGCTGCGCTCAACAGCAAGAACATCGATGCGGTGGTCAGCGCCATCGCCAAGGTCCTGTAGCCGCTGTCCGTCCCCGCCCGAAAAACAGCCCGGCTCCGCCGGGCTGTTCGTTTTTGAGGCACCCACCTGTCATGCGTGCGACACGAGGATGCGCGAAACGCACCGAAAGCGGTGCATTTCGGGGTTTGCCCCGGCCTGCGGCTGCGCCAACATCGATGACGAACTTTTAGAATGTTGCGATGCACAAAGACATCGGTAGCTGCGCCGTACCCCGGCGCACGGAACCGAGCACTTGGCCGGCACCTGGCAAGACCTTTGCAACACAGTGCCCTGACCCTCGGAAGGAACGTCGATGCTGTACCAGCTTTATGAAGCCCAGCGCGCGCTGCTGAGTCCCTTTGCGGAATTCGCCAGCGCCTCATCCAAGCTGTACAACCACCCGCTGTCGCCGTTCACGCACACGCCGATGGCCCACCGCGTCTCGGCGGGCCTGGACCTGATGCACCGGCTGTCCAAGGAGTACGAGAAGCCGGAGTTCAACATCACCTCGGTGAACGTCGGCGGCGTCGATGTGGCGGTGCAGGAGCAGGTGGCGATCGAGAAACCCTTTTGCCGGCTGCTGCGCTTCAAGCGCTTCACCGACAACCTGCCGATGCTCACCCGGATGAAGAGCCAGCCCACGGTGCTGGTGGTCGCGCCCTTGTCGGGACACCACGCGACGCTGCTGCGCGACACGCTGACGTCGCTGCTGCAGGATCACAAGGTCTACATCACCGACTGGACCGATGCGCGCATGGTGCCCACCGAGGCGGGGCCCTTCCACCTCGACGACTACGTCGAATACGTGCAGGAGTTCATCCGCCACGTCGGCCCCGAAGTGAACGTGATCTCGGTGTGCCAGCCGACGGTGCCGGTGCTCGCGGCGATCTCGCTCATGGCCAGCAACGGCGAGCCCACGCCGCGCACGATGACGATGATGGGCGGGCCGATCGACGCGCGCAAGTCGCCGACCGCCGTGAACAACCTGGCGATGAACAAGAGCCACGAGTGGTTCGAGCACAACGTGATCTATCGCGTGCCGGTGAACTATCCCGGCGCCGGGCGTCGCGTGTACCCGGGCTTCCTGCAGCACACCGGCTTCGTCGCCATGAACCCGGACCGGCACCTGAGTTCGCACTACGACTATTTCCTGGACCTGGTGCGCGGCGACGACGAAAGCGCCGAGGCGCACCGCAAGTTCTACGACGAGTACAACGCGGTGCTGGACATGCCGGCGGAGTACTACCTCGACACGATCAAGGTCGTGTTCCAGGACTTCGCGCTCGTCAATGGCGACTGGAAGGTCCACGGCCAACTGGTGCGGCCGCAGGACATCAAGACCTCGGCCCTGCTCACCATCGAGGGCGAGCTCGACGACATCTCCGGCGCCGGCCAGACCAAGGCCGCGCATGACCTGTGCACCGGCATCCCCAAGAACCGGCAGTTCCACTACGACGTCGAAGGCGCCGGCCACTACGGCATCTTCTCGGGCCGCCGCTGGCGCGAGAACGTGTACCCGGTGGTGCGCGAGTTCATCGCCAATCACCAGAAGGGCGCGCCCGTGGCCAAGAAGGCCGATGCGCGGCGGCGACCGGCCCACGCCTGAACGGCGGTCGCCCGCAGGGCGAATCCCGCTGGCGATAATTCGCCCGTGAATTCGCCCTCCCCCGATGTGAGCGCTGCAGTCGATGCCGTCGATGCGGTGCTGCCTCAGACCCAATGCACCCGGTGCGGCTACCCGCGATGCCGCGACTATGCGCGAGCGATCGTCGAGGAGCAGGCGCCGATCAACCAGTGCCCGCCTGGCGGCGCCGAGGGAATCCGCCGTCTTTCCCGCGTGACGGGTCGCGCGGTCATCCCGCTCAATCCGAGTCACGGCCATGAAGGCCCGCGGCGCCTCGCGATCATCGACGAGGACTGGTGCATCGGCTGCACGCTGTGCCTGAAGGCCTGCCCGGTCGACTGCATCATTGGCGGACCCAAGCAGATGCACACGGTCATCGAGGACTTGTGCACCGGCTGCGAGCTCTGCATTCCGGTGTGCCCGGTGGACTGCATCTCGCTCGAAGACGTCACCGGCGAGCGCACCGGCTGGGACGCCTGGAGCACCGAGGCCGCCGAGCAGGCCCGTGCGCGCTACGCCTTCCACCTGTTCCGCACCGAGCGCGACCAGCGCGAGCACGACGAGCGCCTCGCCGCCAAGGCCCGCGCGGCGCTCGTCGACCTGCCGGCCGCGTCGCGGCTCACCGACCCCGAGGCCCTCGATTCCAAGCGGGGCATCCTGCAGGCGGCACTGTCGCGGCTGCGCGATCGCAAGGGGCCGCCAGGCCGCTGACTGGCGCGGCCCGTCCGACGCGAGCACCGTCGGCGGATTCCTACATTCTCATCGGACCTGTCCGACGGCAGGCTGTGGGAGACGCTGAAGGCGCGAGGTCGCGGCGCCGCCTAGCCTTGAAGAACCACGTGGAAAACCGTATGCACCAGTTGCTGTGGGTCCTGATCGCCGCGTTCGGCATCCTCGGCGGATGCGAGCCGAAGAAGGGTCCTGCCCCGCCCACGCCGACGACCCAGGCGCTTCGCTCGATCGAGGCCACGACGCCGAGCTCCGACCCGTCGCTGCCGTCGGCGGCCGAGGCGATGGCCGCCGCGTCGGCCACCTCCTCGCCCGCGTCAGGCGCGGCGCACTGACCCCTCGGGACACCGCCTCGTCGCCTGCCACAATGCGCGGCGATGAACGCCTCGCAGATCGAACCTTTCTTCGCGGTGCTGAAGGCCGCCAACCCGCAGCCCAACACCGAGCTCGAATACACCAACGTCTTCGAACTGCTGGCTGCCGTGCTGCTCTCGGCGCAGGCCACCGACGCGGGCGTGAACAAGGCGACGCGGCGCCTCTTCGCCGTGGCCAACACCCCCGAGCGCATGGCTGCGCTGGGCGTGGAGGGCATCACCGAGTACATCAAGTCCATCGGCCTGTTCCGCACCAAGGCGCGCAACCTGCACGCCACGTGCCGCATCCTCATCGAACAGCATGGCGGCAAGGTCCCGCGCACGCGCGAGGCGCTCGAGGCATTGCCGGGCGTCGGCCGCAAGACGGCCAACGTGGTGCTCAACGTGGCGTTCGGCGAACCGACGATGGCGGTGGACACGCACATCTTCCGGGTCGCCAACCGCACCGGCCTGGCGCCCGGCAAGGATGTGCTGGCCGTCGAGGCTGCGCTGCTGCGGCGAGTGCCGCCGGCCTACCTGGTGGACGCGCATCATTGGCTGATCCTGCACGGCCGCTACGTCTGCCTCGCCCGGCGCCCGCTGTGCGAGGAGTGCCTGGTCGCGCAGTTCTGCGATTCACGGCCGCTGTTCGAGCATTCCCCGCCGGCGCGCCGCTGATGCCGGCCGCCACCTGCAAGACCTTGCAGTAGCCCCCCGTCCGAACCCTCTCCACAATGAGCCCATGCCCGACCTGACGGCATTGCAACGCATCTGCGGCCTGCTGGACCGCGGAGAGATCGACCGCGCCCAGTTCCTGGCCCGGCTGACACGCCACATGGCGCAGCACATCGGCTGCAGCCGCGCCGCGGTACGCATGCTCATCGACACCCCGCGTGGACCGGCCTTGCGCGCCATCGCCATGCACGATGCGGCACAAGGCACGAGCGTCAGCGTGCCCGATATGTCGAGCGACGAACCGCAGGCCTACTTCATGGCGCTGCTGCGCGACGGCTGCGTGGTGGCGGTCGACGCGCTTCACCATCCGGCCACCGCGCCGTTCGTCGCCGAGTACCTGCGGCCGCAGGACGTTCGTTCGCTGCTCGACGTCGGCTTCTCGGTCAACGGCGCGCTGTACGGCAGCTTCAGCTGCGAGCAGCTCGCGGGCATGCAATCCTGGACGCCCTACCAGCTGATCCAGTTGCGGCAGATCGCGTCGCGGGTCAGCCTGACCCTGATGCACGCGGTGACGTCGCAGATCGACACCACGCCCGGGGCGCTGTGGGAGCCGAGCACGCCCAACCGCCTGATGACGATGCCCATGCCGCTGCCGCTGGCCGACAGCGACGAGCCGATCTAGGAACCGGTGCGTCCCGCGCCGCGTTCGGCGCGCACCTGATCCAGCGCCGCGCACACCGCCTGCGCGCCCTCGATCGCCCGCGGCCCCTGGCGCGTCACCAGGTCGCCCGGCACGCTGAAGAGCCACCCATGCCTGACGGCCTGCATGTCGCCGAAGCGCTGCCAGCGCTCGAACGCCGGCCGCTGCGGGTCGCGCCGCCAGCGCGGCGCGTCGCCGTGTGATTCGCTGGCGGTGAAGATGGCCTGCGGGTTCGCCGCGACGACCGACTCGACCGAGATCTGCGGCGCCAGCGCGCTCAAGCCGCCGAACACGTTGCGCCCGCCGCACAGGGCGAGCAGATCGCTCGTCAGATGCTGGTCGTTGAGCGTCATCAGCGGCTGCGCCCACACTTGGAAGAACACGGTCACCGGCGGCGCGCCGGCGTAGCGGCTGCGCAAGATCTCGACTTGCGCACGAAAATGCGCTGCGCTCTCGCGGCCCGCCTGATCGCGCCCCAGCAGCGTGCCCACGCGTTCCAGCGTGCGCGCCACGTCGTCCAGGCGCCGCGGCTCCAGGTAGAAAAGCCGCAGGCCCGCCGCCTGGAGTTGCTCCAGCTCGCGACCCTGGTTGCCGTGATACCAGACGAGGATCACATCCGGCTTGAGTCCGAGGATGCGCTCCACGTCCAGCCGCTGGTAGTCGCCGATGCGCGGCACCTGCGTCGCCGGCACGGGGTAGTCGCTGGTGTCCACGGTGCCCACCAGCGTCGCGCCCGCACCGACCGCATACACGAACTCGGTCAGGTTCGGCGCCAGCGTGATCACCCTCTGCACGGGCCGCTCGAAGGCCACGCGCCGGCCGGCGTCATCGACCAGGACCGATGCGCCGGCGCGCTGCACGAGGGCACAGGCCAGCAACGCGAACAGGGCCATCCGCAGCGGGTTCATCGCCTGGCCTCCTGCGCTGCCGGACCGACCCAGAACCGGGTCTGCCCGCACACCTGGACGCGGTCCACCGCGACACGAAACGCGTGCGACAGCTGCGCCGGCGTCATCACCTCGTCGCGCAGGCCCGCCACGACACCGCCGCGACCGTCGAGCAGCACCGCATGGGTGGCGAGGTCCCATGCCAGATTGATGTCGTGCAGGCTGGCGATGATCGTGCGGCCCTCGCCGCCCAGCCCACCGAGCAGGCGCACGAGCAGCTGCTGGTGTTCGAGGTCGAGGTGCGATGCGGGTTCGTCCAGCAGCACGAGCGGCGTGCCCTGCAGCAAGGCGGTGGCCAGCGCGACCCGCTGCCGCTCGCCGCCGGACAGGCGCCGCACGTCGGCGTCGGCAAGCGACGCGAGGTCCAGCGCAGCCAGCATGCGCTCGACGGCCGCACCATCGTCGGCCGTGGCGCTCCACCACGCGCCTCGGCGCATCGCGATGGCGGCCGTCTCCGCCACCGTCGAAGGGAAAGGGTCGGACCAGAATTGCGGGCACCACGCGCGCCAGTCCGCCAGCGCGGGCGTGCGCCACTGCGACAGCGCGCGCCCCTGCAAGGCCACGCGGCCGGCATGCACAGGGAACACGCCCGCCAGCGCCGCGAGCAAGGAAGACTTGCCGGCGCCGTTGGGCCCGAGCAGCGCCCAGCGCTCGCCCGCGCGCACGCGCAACGCAAGCCCCTCGAACAGGACGCGCGCGTCGGGCAGGCCGCCGCCGCGCAGCGCGAGCCCCTCGACTTCGAGACAGAGCGATGTCTTGGGCGGCGGCACGACGCTCATCGCAGTTTCCCCGGCCGGTGCAGCAGCAAGGCCAGAAACGACGGCACGCCGACCGCCGCTGCGATGACGCCCACCGGCAGCTGGATCGGCGCGGCGATCGTGCGCGCCGCCGCATCCGCCAGCACGACGAAGCCGCCGCCTGCCAGGGCGCTGGCCGGCAGCAGCCACGGCGCGCGGCGCAGGCCGAGAAGCCGCAGCGCATGCGGTGCCACCAGGCCCACGAAGCCGATCGCACCGCCGGTGGCCACCGCCCCGCCCGTGGCGAGCGCCGAGGCGATCAGCACCTGGCGGCGGCGCCGGCCCACCGGCACGCCCAGCGTGGCTGCCCAGGCGTCGCCACGCGCGAGCCAGTCGAGCTGTTGCGCCCACGGCCAGGTCATCGCCAGCGCGATCGCCAGCGCCACCCAGACGGCGCCCCATTGCGTGGCGCCATTGAGGTCGCCCAGCAGCCAGAACACCATGCCGCGCAGCTGCGCCTCGGGCGCGAACGTGAGGATGACGGTGACCAGTGCGGAGCCGGCCGACGCGATCATCACGCCGGTCAGCAGCAAGGACACGGGCGCCTCCTGCGCACCGGACACCCCGGAGCGTTCGAGCACGCGCCACGACAGCGCCAGCAGCAGCAAGGTGGCCGCCATCGCGCCCAGCGCCGCGCCGCCGGCAACGCCCCATTGTGCCCACCACAACGGCGCACCGACGGCGCCGAGCAGCATGGCCAGCAGTGCCCCGACCGACGCGCCGCTGGAGACGCCCAGCACATAAGGGTCGGCCAGTGCGTTGCGCGTCAGCAGCTGCATCAACGCGCCGGACAGCGCCAGTGCCGCGCCCGCGCCGAAGCCGCCCAGCACGCGCGGCGCACGGATCTGCCACACGATGTCGCCGCCGGCAAAGCCCCATCCCGAGCTGCCCGACGCGAGGCCGAGCGCGATCGCGGACAAGGCCATCGCGGCGAGCACCGCGACGACGACGATCGGACCTGCGCTCGGCTTCATGGGCTTCTCAGTGCTTGGGCGACCAGCTGGCGCTCACGAAGATTCCGCGCGGCCGGCCGTTGTAGCCGACCGTGGGCTCGTAGCGCCGGTCGAAGGCATTCTCCACGCTCGCCGACACGGTCCACTGGGGCGTGAGGGCGAAGTGCGTCGATGCATCGACCACCGTGTACGAAGGCAGCGTGACGCCGCCCACGTCGGGACGGTTGCCGACATGGCGCAAGCCTGCGCCGGCATGCCAGCGGCCGCGCGTATAGTCGGCGTGCAGCGCCAGTTGCTGGCGCGCGCGACGCAGAAGCCGCGAGTCGTCCGCCGCATCGCGCGGGTCCTGCAGGCTCGCCTCGCCGAGCAGGGTCCAGGCGCCCAGGGCATGGCGCGCCGTGAGCTCCAGGCCCTGGTTCTTGGCGCGGGCGATGTTCTGCGGAACGAAGTTCGCGTCGTTGGCGATCTTGTCGCGATAGCGCACCGCGTACACGGTCGCGCGCAGCAGCGTCTTCGCGTCCTCGTACTGCAAGGCCGCCTCGACGTTGTGTGCCCGCTCGGGCCGCAGGTCGGGGTTGCTGCACGGGAAGCCGCCGCAGTCGTAGAAGAGGAAGTCGAAGGTCGGCGCGGTGAAGCTGGTCGACACGTTGGCCAGCGCGCTGAGCCCCCCGCCGAGCTTGTATTGCCCGCCGACGAGTCCGGTGTCCGCCGAGCCGAAGTCGCTGGTGCGGTCATGCCGCAGGTTGGCGCGCAGCAGACCCCAAGGCGCTTCGTAGGTCGCACCGGCGCGCAGCACGTCGACGTCGCGCCGCTTCACCGTGTAGCTCGTGCTGTCGACCGACTGCTTCATCTTCTCGAGGGCTGCCTGCGCATGCCAGCCGGCGCCGAGCGCGCCGCCCAACTCGAGCACGCCGACGTCGTTGGTGAAGGCGTTGTCGCTCGTGTAGCCGAAGGTTGCGATCGCCACGTCGCTGCGCCGCTCGCGCGAGCGAGCCAGGCGCCAGGCGAGCGTCCAGTCCGGGCGCAGCTCGTGCGCGCCGCGCAGCGCGGCGCCGTCTTGCACGAGGTGCTCCTTGTGCACGTCGGTCGGGGAGCCGAAGCGCGGGTCGTCGTAGTCGAGCTTGCCGTCGATGTGGCTCAAGTCGATTCCGAATCGATGGCCGGGGGCCGCGCTCCAGTCGACGCCGAGCGTCGCGTGGCTGCGGCGGTTGCCGTCGGCGTCGGGGTTGGCGTTGGGGCCGTTGCCGGCGCTGAAGCCGTCGGTCAACTCCCTGCCGGCGCTGACGCGCGCCTTGATCGTCTCGTTGCCGGCGCCCACGCTGGCCGAGACCGAGCGCGTGCCCCGGCTGCCGACTCCCGCGCTGAACTGCGCCGGCGAGGCGCCGTCGCCGCTCGCGCGCCGCGTGAAGATCTGGACGACTCCGCCCGTCGCATTCGAGCCGTACAGCGCCGACATGTTGCCGCGCACCACCTCGACACGTTCGATGATGTCGGCCGGGATCTCCTCGATCAGGGCCTGCCCGCTGCCGAGTTCGTTGATCGGCACGCCGTCGACCAGCACCAGCGTGTCGCGCGAATCCGCCCCGCGGATGCGCACGGCCGCCAGCGTGCCCGGGCCGCCTTGCTGCTCGACCAGCGCGGTGCCGAGCAGGTTGAGCACCTGCACCGCGTCGCGCGCGCCGGAGCGCTCGATGTCGCCGCGCGTGAGCACGCTCGTGGCGGCGGTCTCGCTGCCCAGGCTGCGCGGCGCGCCGCTGCCGGTCACGGTCACCGGCTGGAGTTCGAAGGAAGGAACCTCGGCATGCGCGGCCAGAGGCTGCGCCGAGACGATGGAAGAAGCCGCGACGAGGCACAGCGGCCGCACGCGGATAACGAGCTTTTTCATGAGTGAGAGACAAGCGTCGACGCCCGCGCCTGCTTCCCCGCCGGCTCGGGCCTTATGGCACGACGCGCACGCGCCGCACCGCCTGTTGGCCGGTATCCGGGCTGGCGGAGACGACCCCTGCGACCTTCCCAGAAAGCGTGGCTTTCCAGTGGCGTGTGCGCAGGAGCGAAAGCGTGAGCACGAGGCTCGCTTCGTCCGCCGTACCGTTGCGGGGGCAGCGCAGTTTCAGGATCGCCACAGCGGTCCTTCCTGCTTCCCGTTTAACTGTGCCGGAATGAACATCCGGCACGGGCACCAACGCTTGGCATTGTAAGCAACACCTACAATCGAACTCCTTACCGGCACTGGGCACACGCGCCATGTCCAAGATCGAAGAACTCGCCGATCGAGTCGAGCGGCTTCTGCTGCGCCACCAGGAGATCGCGCGCACCAACGCCTTGCTCGAGCAGCAACTGGCCGCGGTCACCCAGGAGCGCGACAGCCTGCGCTCGCGGCTGAACGCGGCGCGCTCGCGCATCGACGCGCTGCTCGAGCGCCTGCCGGCCGACAAGTCGATCGCCGCCACGACGGACAGCGGAGACAGCGCCCGATGAAGCAGATGGAAGTGACCATCATGGGTCAGAGCTACATCCTCGGCTGCCCCGACGGCGGCGAGCAATCGCTGCTCGAGGCCGTGGGCAACGTCGATCGCGAGATGAGCGCGATCCGCGACGCCGGCAAGGTGAAGGCGCGCGAGCGCATCGCCGTGCTGGCGGCGCTGAACCTCGCGTACGCACTGGCCGAACGCCCCTTGCCGAAGTCCCCCGCGACCCCGAGCGCCAGCGGCGCCGGCACGGCTGGCACGGATGTCGACGCGCTCATCCGCCGCATCGACCAAGCCCTTGGTGCCGACGGTCAATTGCTGTGACGCGCGGCGACCCGCGGCGTAGAATGAATTCGTCCGCCGCGTTCGCGTGAGTTTTATATTTCCTTGAACCAATGCTCTTTGAGCTCGGGCTTGGAACATACCCGGCAGGTGTGATCGTCTCGCGTCAGATGAACCCGAAGCCCTGTTGACCTCGCCCACCTGAACCCCCGGTTCAGGAATGCGGCTCACGGTTCTGTGGCGGACACCTCATCTCTCAATCCTCGTCCTCCCGATGGCCTACTGGCTGATGAAGAGCGAGCCCGCCGAGTGCTCGATCGACGATCTCGTGCGCCTGCCCACGCACACCGTGCCCTGGGTCGGCGTGCGCAATTACCAGGCTCGCAACTTCATGCGCGACGAGATGCGCGTCGGCGACGGCGTGCTCTTCTATCACTCGTCGTGTCCCGAACCCGGCATCGCCGGCATCGCGCAAGTCGCAAGCCCGGCCTACCCGGACGAGACGCAGTTCGATCCCAAGAGTCCGTACTTCGACCCCAAGTCCAGGCACGAGGAGCCCCGCTGGCAGCACGTGGACGTCAAGCTTGTGCGCAAGACGCGCCTGCTGTCGTTGGCCGAGATGCGTGAGCAGCCCGGCCTCGCGACAATGCAGGTCCTCAAACGCGGCAATCGCTTGTCGATCACGCCGGTCACGCCGCAAGAGTGGCGCGCGGCCCTGCTGCTCCTGGAGAAATAATGATCTTCGGCCTCGGCTGGCAACTCGTGCTCGAGTTGCTGGTGCTCGGTTGCTTCACCGGTTTCCTCGCGGGCCTGCTGGGCATCGGCGGCGGCATGCTGATGGTGCCTTTCATGACGCTGATCCTGTCGGCGCACGGCGTCCCCGCGGCGCTCGCCGTGAAGATGGCGATCGCCACCTCGATGGCCACCATCCTGTTCACCTCGATCTCCAGCGTGCGGGCGCATCACCGGCGCGGCGCGGTGCGATGGGACCTGGTGCGCACGCTGGCGCCCGGCATCATCGTCGGCGGGCTGGTGTCCGGGGCGGGCGTGTTCGCACTGCTCAAGGGCACGACGCTCGCCCTGGTGTTCGCGCTGTTCGTCGGCTTCTCGGCCACGCAGATGCTGCTCAACAAGAAGCCTCCGGCCAGCCGGCAGTTGCCCGGACCGGCCGGACGCCTTGCCGCCGGCGGCGTGATCGGCTTCATCTCCGGCCTGGTGGGCGCAGGCGGCGGCTTCATCTCGGTGCCCTTCATGACCTGGTGCAACGTGGCCATGCACAACGCGGTGGCGACGAGCGCGGCATTGGGTTTCCCGATCGCGCTGGCCAACACGCTGGGCTACGTGATCGGCGGATGGTCCCTGAACAACCCGCTGCCCGGCAGCATCGGCTACCTGTGGCTGCCGGCGCTCGTGGTGATCGCCAGCGCCAGCGTGCTGCTCGCGCCGCTGGGCGCGCGCGCGGCTCACGCGATGCATGTCGCGCAACTCAAGCGGGTGTTCGCGGTGATGCTGTACCTGCTGGCCTTCTACATGCTGTACAAGGCATTCGCCTGAGCGCCGCGCAACGCGCCGCTGCCCTCAACCCGCGTCGAAGCGGATGCTCGCCAGGGTGACGTGATTGCCGCCGCGGCGCTGCGCCTCGGCCAGCGCGAGGTCGGCCGCCTGCATCAGTTCCTCCTGGGAATGCGCGGTGTGCGGGAAGCTCGCCACCCCCATCGACACGGTGAAGCCGAGGTCGCGCCCGTCGAGCACGACGATCTGCGTCGCGCACTGGCGCCGCAGGCCTTCCATGCGCGAATGCGCCGTGGCCAGCCCGACCCCCGACAGCAGGATGGCGAAATGGTCCTCGTCGAGGCGGCACGATGCGTCCATGGCGCGGGTATTGCCGCGAAGCAGCCGGCCCAGCGCTTCCAGCACCCGTGTGCGCGCCGCTTCGCCGTGCGCGCGCACCGCCTCGGGCAGCGGATCGAGCGCGATGGAGACGAGCGCGAACTCGCGATGCTCGCGCGACGAAAGATCGACTTCGCGGCGCAGCTGGTCGTCGAAGTGGATGCGCTGGTACAGCCCGGTGACGTTGTCGCGCAGCGCCTGGTCCTGCGTCTCGCGTCGCAGCGTCTCGGTCGCGACCTGTTGCTGCTCCAGCTGCTGCAGTGCCTTGGCGAGTTGCGCCTCGCGCTGCTGCGCGAGCGTGGTCTCGATCCACACGCAGCACAGGTGGCGCGGCGGGGTGTCGTCCGCGGTGGGCAGCGCCACGCGCGTGACGTTGAACTCGCGGCGCTGGCGATCGCGCTCGATGCGGTGGTCGGTGGTGGTGGCGCTCGACTGCGTCAGCGCCGTCTGGTCGGCGCTGCGCAGCGCCGCCGACAACTCCGGGCTCAGCAGGTCGGCGTCGGTGTGCCCCAGCAGTTGCTCGGGCGAGCGGCCGTACAGCGTCGCCATGCGCTCGTTGACGTGCACGTAGCGGCCGCTGGCGATCTCCTTGATGGCGAACGGCGCCTCCAGCCGCGCGACCAGGCTCAGCAGCACCGCGCCCAAGGCACCCTCGGCCAACCCGTGCGCAGCCACCAGTTCCCGCGTGCGGTCTGCCAGTTCGGCAGGCGATGACTGCAGCGTCTCGTTCATGAACATCGTCCTTCGTCGACGAAGCCGCGTCATCGCGCGGCCCCGGCTCATCTTGGTCCGGGGCCTCGTGCAATGCAAGCACCGCCCGGCCGGAACCGGGCTCAACCCCCCAATTCGATGATAGCGGCCCGCGCCTCGGGGACCGGGCGCGCGTGCGTCGGAACGCCGACAAGTTCACGCTTCGCGAACCGCACGCGAGCGATGCCGGCGGGCGATACTCCGGCGCACCGCTGCCCTGCCGCCCCATGATTGCCCGCCTGCCCACCCTGCTGTCGCGCCTGGCCGCTGCGCTGCTGCTATGGTGCTCGGCAACGCAGGCGCAGGTGCCCGGCGGCTATCCGTCGGCCTACGGCGCGATCGTCTCCGGCGCGCGCGCCGAGGGCAAGGTCGTCGTGTACTCGACCACCGACCTGGCCGCGGCCGCCCCGCTGATCCGCGACTTCGAGTCGCTCTATCCCGGCGTGCACGTGATCTACAACGAGCTCAACAGCACCGAGCTGCACGCGCGCTACCTTGCCGAGACGGAAGGCCACCGGCCCTCGGCCGACGTGCTGTGGAGCTCGGCCATGGACCTGCAGATGAAGCTCGCGAACGACAACTTCGCGATGCGCTACGAGTCGCCGGAAGCCGCCGCCCTGCCCGACTGGGCGGTGTGGCGCAACGCGGCCTTCGGCACCACCTTCGAGCCCGCGGTGTTCGCCTACAACAAGCGGCTTGTGGGCAGCGCCGAGGTGCCGCGCACCCACGCGGACTTCCTGCGCCTGCTGACGACGCAGCGCGAGAAGTACGCCGGCCGCGTCACCACCTACGACATCGGCAGGTCCGCGGTCGGCATGCTCTTCGCCACCCAGGACAGCCGCGTGCTGCCGGCTTTCTGGGACCTCATGAAGGCGATGGGCGCGGTGTCGGTCGAGCTCGAGACCAACACCTCGGTCATGATGGAGCGCATCGCGTCGGGCAAGGACTATCTCGGCTACAACCTGATCGGCTCCTACGCCCTCACGCGGGTGCGCCACGACCCGGCCGTCGGCGTCGTGCTGCCGACCGACTACACGCTCGTCATGTCGCGCATCGCGCTGCTGTCGCGCACGGCCGCGCATCCCGACGCCGCGCGGCTGTGGCTGGACTACCTGCTCTCGCGACGCGGCCAGACGCTGCTGGCGCGGCGCTCGGAGCTGTTTTCCATCCGCGCCGACGTGGACGGCGAATTCACCGCAGCCGCGCTGCAGCGCACGCTGGCAGGCAGCCTGCAGTCGATCCGCGTCGGGCCGGCGCTGCTCGTCTACCTCGATCACGCCAAGCAGCGCGACTTCCTGCGCCGCTGGGAGCAGGCGACAGGCAGCACCAAGTAGCACCGGCCGAGGCGTCAGGTCGCGTCCAGCGGCGCGAAGCGCACGCGCACGCACAGGCCGCGACCCGACCGCGCCGAGCCCAGCTCGATGCGCGCGCCATGCGAGTCGCAGATGCTGCGCACGATGGCCAGGCCCAGTCCGGAGCCCGGGCCCTGCGCCGCGGTGCCGCGGTAGAAGCGCTCGAAGACTTTCTCGCGCTCGTCGGCGGCGATGCCGGGTCCGTTGTCCTCCACTTCCAGCACCGCGTCCTCGTCGCGGTACACCCGCACGGCGATCAGGCCGGCGTGGTCCACGTAGCGGATCGCGTTGTCCAGCAGGTTGGCCACCAGCTCGTGCAGCAGGCGCTCGTTGCCGCGCACCACCACGTCCTGCGCTCCTTCCTCGAAGCTCAGGTCGATGGCCTTCTTGCGTGCCGCAGGAACGTACTCGTGCGCAGTGGCGCGCGCCAGGTCGCTCAGGCTCACCGCGCCGGCGCGCCGGTCGTCCAGCACCGCCGGGTCCGAGCGCGCGAGCAGCAGCATCTGGCCCA
>DATFAY010000025.1:0-24636 GCA_035254085.1 Piscinibacter sp. | reverse complement strand
CGCGTCGTGCAGCGTGGAAGCACGGGCGAGCAGCGTGGCCACCATGGTGAGGATGCGCTGGTCGTCGGCGAGGCGCGCACCGCCGCGCACCTCGCGTTGCGCGGCCAGCACGCCCACCACCGCCGTGTCGGCCTTGAGCGGCACCACCACGAAGGCCATCATGCGTGCGTCGTGTGCGCCGAAGGCGCCGGTGCGATCGATGAATTCCGGTGCCTGCGCCACATCGGGCACGACCACGGGCATCGCCGAGGCGTACACATGGCCGATCACGCCCTCGCCGCGCCGCCACCGGCCGCGCATTTCCTCGTCGCGCGACAGGCCCACCGAGCTGTGCACCTCCAGCGCGATGCCGTCCTCGTCGGGCATCACGATCATCGCGCGCGGCAGGCCGAGGTGCGCCGCGAGCACATTGAGTGCGGCGCGAAACGTGCGCTCGATGTCCAGCGAGGTGCCCAGAATGCGGCAGATTTCGTAGACAGTGATCAACTCCACGTGGGAGCGCCGATCGTGTGCAGTTCGGCTCAGCATCGCGCACCTCCGTCATGCTTCATACGGCACCCCTGCGGTGCAAGGGCGGCATGACGCCACGAACTACGCAAGAACCCTGCCATCGAGCGGCCCGGCCGCTGCCTCAGCCGAACTTGAAGAGGATGCCGTGGCCGCCGCGCGGGTACTCCCAGGCCACGTTGGCGTGCTCCGTGCAGATCACACGGCAGCTGCCGCACTCGAGGCAGCCGTCGGTGATGAGCGTCACCGCGCGATTGCCTTCGGCCTTGTAGCAAGACGCCGGGCAGACGTAGGTGCACGACTGGGCCTGGCACTCGTTCTTGCACAGCTCGGCATTCCTGATGCGGATGTGCGCGCGGCCGTGGTCGACCTTGTAGCGGTTCTGGAACAGCTTTTCCTCGACGTTCACGGTGCTCATCGAAAGGCCCTCCACAGCTTGAACGCATCGCCGACCAGGCCGCCGAAGCGGCGCGCCGCCTTGAAGCTGCCGAAGATCTCGCGTTCCTTGGTCTTCTTGTCGACGCCGTCGACGGTGAACATGGTCTTCGCCGCGCGATTGACGAGCTCCGGGTAGGTCGTGAAGAACTGCGGGCTCGTGTGCAGCACCTGCGGCATATCGCGGTACTTGTGCAGGTCCTTCATGACGAAGCTGGCGTCGAGCTTGTCCTTGTAGGCCTTGAGCGTCTTCGCGGTCAGCGGCTTGCCCGCTGCCTTGGCCTCGATGAGGGTTTCCGCGGCGAGGCGACCGGTGGTCATCGCGAGGTTGCTGCCCTCACGGTGCGCGGAGTTCACGAAGCCGCCGGAGTCGCCGACGATCATCCAGCCCTCGCCGTAGACCTTGGGAATGGCATGGAAGCCGCCCTCGGGAATCAGGTGCGCGCAGTATTCCTTCATCTCGCCGCCCTCGATCAGCGGCGCGATCGACGGGTGCTTCTTCAGCCGTTCGAGCAGTTCGTAGGGCGTGGTGCGCTTCGGGTTGCCCTTGAAGTCGCTGAGCATGCAGCCCACGCCGATGGTCAGCGAATCCTTGTTGGTGTAGAGAAAGCCCGTGCCGACCATGCCTTCGGTCACGGTGCCCATCATCTCGATGACCACGCCCTGGTTCTCGTCGACGTTGAAGCGCTGCTGGATCAACTCTTCGGGCATGAAGAGGATCTCCTTCACCGCCAGCGCCACGTTGCCCGCCTTGAGCTCGCCGTGGAAGCCCGCCTTGCGCGCCAGCGTGGAGTTCACGCCGTCGGCGAGGATCACCACGTCGGCGTAGACCTCGCCGCCCTGGCGGTCGCAGCGCACGCCGCGCACGGTGTCGCCGTCCATCAGCAATTCCTCGACCGTGGTCTCGCAGATCAGCAGCGCACCGGCCTCGCGCACCTTGGACGAGAACCACTTGTCGAACTGCGCTCGGATGATGGTGTAGCGGTTATGCGGCGGCTTGTCGTAGTCGTCGCTGCGGTAATGCGTGCCGACGAAGGACTTGTCGTCGAGCACCCAGATGCGCTGCTCGATCACGTGGCGCTCGAGCGGCGCGTCGTCGCGGAACTCGGGGATCACCTTCTCCAGCGCGTCGGCGTAGAGGATGGCGCCCTGTACGTTCTTGCTGCCCGGGTACTCGCCGCGCTCGATCTGCAGCACCTTGAGGCCCGCCTTGGCCAGCGTGTAGGCCGCGGAATTGCCCGACGGGCCCGCGCCGACCACGATGGCGTCGAACTTTTCAGCCATGTTGCGTCTCCTGTTTCAAGCCACTTTGCGGATGCGTTTGTCGAGGTGCGTGCGCAGCGCCTGGGTCAATGCGGGCAGCACCTGCATCGCGTTGCCGACGATGCCGTAGTGCGCGACCTCGAAGATCGGCGCATTCGGGTCGGTGTTGATCGCCACGATCACGTCCGAGCCTTCCATGCCGACGCGGTGCTGGATCGCGCCGCTCACGCCGGCGGCGATGTAGAGCTTGGGGCGCACGGTCTTGCCGGTCTGGCCGACCTGCCGCTCGGCCTCGGCCCAGCCGGCCTGCACCACGGCGCGCGTGGCGCCGACCTCGGCGCCGAGCACGCGCGCCAGCTCCCACACCAGCTTGAAGTTGTCGGCGTTCTTGAGGCCCTTGCCGCCGCTGACGATCACGTCGGCGTAGGCCAGGTTCACCGTGTTGCGGTTCGCATCCGGGATGAACTCGAGCAGCTTCGTCACCACGTCGGTCTCGACCATGCCCAGCGCCATCTCGACGACGTCGCCGCTGCGCGTGTCGTCGCGCCGCGGCATGCTCATCACGCGCGGTCGCACGGTCGCCATCTGCGGCCGATAGGCCAGCGTCATGATCGTGCACAGCAGCGAGCCGCCGAAGGTGGGGCGCGTCGCGGCCAGCGCGCGGCCGTCGATGTTGAGCTCGGTGCAGTCGGCCGTGAGGCCGGTGCCCAGCGTGGTGGCCACCGAGCCGGCCAGGTCGCGTCCCATGGTCGTCGCGCCCAGCAGCATGATCTCGGGCTGGTACGTGTTGACGAGGTCGGTCAGGCCCTTGGTGAAGGGCTCGTTGCGATAGCCCTTGAGGATGGGATCGCGCATCAGGTAGCAGCGGTCAGCGCCAAAGGCGTAGGCCTCCTTCGCGAACGCATCCAGCGGCTCGTCGGGCCCGCCCAGCAGCACGCCGGACACCGACACCTGCAGCTTGTCGGCCAGCTTGCGCGCCTCGCCCATCAGTTCCCAGCTCACCGGGTTCACGTGGCCGCGGTCGTGCTCGATGAACACCCAGATTCCCTTGTAGGCCTTCAGGTGCTCCGGCAGCTCGGTGTTGCGCCCGGCTCGGCCGGCGGCCCTCGGTGCGGCGGGTTTGGCAAGCTCGCTCATGGTGTCTCCTCCTCAAGTCGACAGGCTGTCGACGATCTCCTGCTCGAGCAGCGGGTGCGTGGTGAAGATCTTCTGCAGCAGGTTGAGCGTGACGTCGTGCACGTTGCTGTCGGCCACCACCTGCATGTCGGCCTTGCCGCTGCGCGGCGTCGGGCCGAACACCTTGCTGACGACGGTGGGCGAGCCCTTGAGGCCGATCTTGGCCACGTCCTCGATGCCGGCGTCGTCCTTGTTCCACTTGCGCACTGCGAAGCGGCCGGCGCGCAGCATGTCGTCCAGGCTCGCGAAGCGCATCTCGTTCGTGCCCTCGAGCATTGTGATGAGCGACGGCAATGTGGTCTCGAGCAGCTGCACGCCACCCTCGGCACGGCGCTCCACCTTCAGGCGCCGCGCGTCCAGGTCGACATCGACGATGCGGCTCACGTAGGTCAGCAGGTTGAGCCCCAGCCGCTTGGCCACGCCCGGCCCGACCTGCGCGGTGTCGCCGTCGATGGTCTGCTTGCCGGTAAAGACGAGGTCCACGGCCTGCTCCGCGCCGATCCTGCGGATGGCCGCGGCCAGCGCGTAGCTGGTGGCCAGCGTGTCGGCGCCGGCGAAGGCGCGGTCGGTCACGAGGACGGCATCGGTGGCGCCGAGGCTGATGCACTTGCGAAGCGCCTCCTCGGCCTGCGGCGGGCCCATGCACAGCATGGTGACGCGCCCGCCGAAGCGGTCCTTAAGGCGCAAGGCTTCTTCCAGTGCGAACAGGTCGTAGGGGTTGACGATGGCCGGCACGCCCTGGCGCATGATGGTGTTGGTGACCGGGTGGACGCGGATCTGCGCCGAGTCGGGCACCTGCTTGATGCAGACGACGATGTGCATGGTCGGCTCCTTCAGGCGGCGCGCGCTTGGCGGTCTCGGCGCGGCAGGCTGTCGCGCAGCGAACTCAGCTCGACGCGCTGTGCGCCGTCGGCGTCCTGGAACACCTTGAACACCTTTTCCCTGGCCGGCGTCGAGCTCACGAAGTCCTGGTAGGCCTGGGCGAGCAGCTCGCGGTAGCGGCGGAACAGCTCGACGTCGTCTTGCCCCGCCAAACCTTCGCTGCGGCGCAGGTACTGGTAGAAGCGCTTCAGGATGTGCAGTCGGTTCACGCGCACCACCGGCTCCTCGAAGGGCACGCCGAAAAAGTGCAGGAAGTCTTCCGCGCTCGAGAGCGCCTTCAGGCGTTGGGTCAGGCTGTCCATGAAGAGTCTTTCCTTGGGTCGTTCGTTCGGTCGTGCACTAGACGCTGGCAGCCGCCGTGGGTTGCACCAGCAGGTCGAGGTAGAAGCGGATCAGCTCGTCGTCGGTGGGCGAGCGCTTGTTGGCGGTAACGTGGGTGCGGATGCGGTCGAGCAGCACGCGCGCCTGCGTGGCGTCCAGCGTCAGCCCGAGCCGCGCATAGGCATCGAGCACGCCGTGCGAGCCGGAATGCTTGCCCAGCACCGTCTGGTGCGTGCGCCCCAGCTCCTCCGGCTGGAACGCCTCGTAGTTGCTGCGGTCCTTGAGCAGGCCGTCGACATGGATGCCCGACTCGTGCGTGAACACCGCCTCGCCCACGATGCTCTTGCCCGCGCCGACCGGCCGGCCGGACGCGCGCGCCACCAGGCGCGAGATCGCCGGCAGCGCGGTGGTGTCGATGCCGCAGTCGAGCGCGTAGAGATGGCGCGCCGCCATCACCACTTCTTCGAGCGCCGCGTTGCCGGCTCGCTCGCCGAGGCCGTTGACCGTGGTGCTCGCATGCGTGGCGCCGGCCAGCACGGCGGCCAGCGTGTTGGCATTGGCCAGCCCGAGGTCGTTGTGCGCGTGGATCTCGATGCCGATGTCGATCTCGCGGCGCAGGCGCGAAATGCGCTCATGCGTCTGGAAGGGCTCGAGCAGTCCGAGCGTGTCGGCATAGCGCACGCGGATCGCGCCATGCCGCTGGGCCGCGTGCGCTGCCTGCGCGAGGAAAACCGTGTCAGCGCGCGACGCGTCCTCGAAGCCGACGCTGACCGTCGCGCCTGCATCGGCCGCGCGATCGACGAAGCGGCCGATGGCCGCCAGCACCCAGGCGCGGTCGCGCTGCAGCTTGCGCTCGATCTGGATGTCCGACACCGGGATCGACAGGTGCACGATGTCCGCGTTGCACGCGAGCGCCGCGACGAGGTCGGGCTCGGCCATGCGGGCCCACACCATCGTGCGCGCCTTCTTCACCGAACCGGTGATGGCGCGGATGAGCTCGACCTCCTGCGCACCCATCGACGGAATGCCGACCTCCATCTCCGGCACGCCGACCGCGTCGAGCGCATGCGCGATGGCGAGCTTCTCGTCGTCGGTGAAGGCCACGCCCGCGGTCTGCTCACCATCGCGCAGCGTGGTGTCGTTGAGCGTCAATCGGGGCGTGGCAGCGTTGTCGGGGTTCACGGCAGGCTCCAGGGTTGGAAGCCTCTATCGCAATCGCTGTGCCACGCGGCGTCGTTGCGCTAAGCCCTTGTCGGGCCGGCCGAATTGGTCTTTGTCGGCATTGCGCCGCTGTGAGGTTTGTCGCAATGCCAACAGGGCGGCATCAGCGTTCGGCCATTGTCGCGCGCGCCGCCCTCGAGCAGGCCCGGAGCATGGGCAGTCGAGGCGTGGGCATGAGCGCAGGAGAAAGCGCATAGCGGCCGTGCCGGCCGACACGGCGCGCAGGATGGCGCGCCAACCACGTCAGCGGACCGGTGGCCGCGCGGTCAACGCTCTCGTGCGTGATTGCGCGAGAACTTCGGCAGCTCGACCACCAGCTCCGGCCCCTGGACCTTCACGCAGCACGACAGGCGCGACTGCGCATCCAGGCCCCAGGCGTCGCTGAGCTGGTCTTCCTCGTCGTCGTCGGCGGCATTCACGAACTCGGCGCCGCTGCGCAGGTGCACATGGCAGGTGGCGCAGGCACACACCTTCTCGCACGCGTGCTCGATCGCCACGCCGGCCTTGAGCAGCTCGTCGACGAGCTTGCGGCCCGGGCGAGCGTCGAAGCTCTTGCCCTGCGGACACAGCTCGGGATGGGGCAGCACCTGCACGCGGGTCATCATGCGGCCAGCTGATCCACGCGCTGGCCCGAGAGCGCCTGCAGCAGGCGCGCATTCATGCGCTTGCCGGCAAACGGCGTGGTCGCGCGGTTGAGCGCCTCGCTGGCATCGCGGATCGCCTCGCGCAGGCCGCGCTGGACGTCCGGCGTGCCGCCTTCGCTGTCGGCGCATTGCTCGAGCAGGTCCGCCACAGCCTGCATCGCCGCCAGGATCTGCAGTTGCTCGCGCGGCTGCAGCAGCCTGTCGCCGTCTTCGTGCAGCGCGGCCACGGTGGCATCGAACAAGCGACGCGCATCCACCTCGGCTTCGCGCAGCATGCGCACCGCGGCGTCGTCGCCGGCGTGGGCGAGCGAGTCGCGCAGCATGTCGGCCACCACCTCGTTGGCCAGCCCGTGGCTGGGCTTGACCTCGACCTGCGCCTGCACGCCGCTGCCCTGCTCCACCGCGCTCACCGAGAGCAATCCGTCGGCGTCGATCTGGAAGCTCACGCGGATGCGCGCCGCGCCTGCTGCCATCGGCGGGATGCCGCGCAGCGTGAAGCGCGCCAGCGAGCGGCATTCGTTGACCAGCTCGCGCTCGCCTTGCACCACGTGCAGCGCCATCGCGGCCTGGCCGTCCTTGAAGGTGGTGAAGTCCTGCGCGCGCGCGGTTGGCACGGTGCTGTTGCGCGGGATGATCTTCTCCACCAGGCCGCCCATGGTCTCGATGCCCAGCGACAGCGGGTTGACGTCGAGCAGCAGCAGGCCGCCTTCGTCGCCGGGTGCGCCCGCGCGGTTGCCGGCCAGCGCATCGGCCTGGATCGCGGCGCCCAGCGCCACCGCCTGGTCGGGATCGATGCCGGTGTAGGGCTCGCGGCCGAACAGCGTGCTCACCACGGCGCGCACCTGCCGCATGCGCGTGGAGCCGCCCACCAGCACCACGCCGTCGACCTCGTGGGCCTTCAGCTTGGCGTCGCGCAGCGCGCGTTTCACCGGCCCGAGCGTGCGCTCGACCAGGTCGCGCGTGATGTCGTCGAACAAGGTGCGATGCACCTGCAGGCTTTCCGGGATGCCGTTGCTGCGCACGCAGCGCATGGCCACCGACTCGTGTTCGGTCAACGCTTCCTTGGCGGTGCGCGCGGCGGCGTGCAGCGCGCCGATGTCTTCCGTGCTCCATCCGCCGCTGGCCGCGGCGAACCAGGCGGCCAGCCGGTGGTCGAAGTCGTCGCCGCCGAGCATCGCGTCGCCGCTGGTGGCGATCACCTCGAACACGCCGCGCGTGAGGCGCAGCACCGACACGTCGAAGGTGCCGCCGCCCAGGTCATAGACCACGTAGACGCCCTCGGCGGCGCTGTCCAGCCCGTAGGCGAGCGCGGCGGCTGTGGGCTCGTTGATGAGGCGCAGCACGGTGAGGCCGGCACGCGCGGCGGCGTCCTTGGTGGCCTGACGCTGCGCGTCGTCGAAGTAGGCAGGCACGGTGATCACCGCGCCGACCAGTGCGCCGCCGAGCGCCTCTTCGGCACGGGCCTTCAGCACGCGCAGCACCTCGGCGCCGATCTCCACCGGGCTCTTCACGCCGGCGCGCGTGCGCACGCCGACCGCCGTGTCGGACATCGCCTCCAGCGCATACGGCAGGCAGCCCGCGGCCACGTCGGCCAGGGAGCGGCCGATCAGCCGCTTGGCCGAGGCGATGGTATTGCCCGGGTCGGCCGCGGCGAAGGCCTGGGCCGCGTGGCCGACCGTGAGCACATCGGCGTCGCCGTAATGCACGACAGACGGCAGCAGCAGTCGCCCTCGCTCATCGGGCAGCACGGTGGGCACGCCGCTGCGGATCGTCGCGACCAGTGAGTTGGTCGTGCCCAGGTCGATGCCAACGGCCAGCCGATGCTGGTGCGGCGCCTCGGCGCGGCCGGGCTCGGCGATCTGCAGCAAGGCCATGGCGTCGGCTGGATCAGATTGCGAACGACTCGCCGCAGCCGCAGGTGGCGGCGGCGTTCGGGTTGTTGAACTTGAAGCCTTCGTTCAGGCCTTCGCGAACCCAGTCGAGCTGCGTGCCGTCGATCATCGGCAGGCTCTTCGCATCGACCAGCAGCTGCACGCCTTCGCTCTCGAAGCTGAGGTCCTCGGCCGCGGGAGCGTCGGCGAATTCGAGCGCGTAGGCGTAGCCCGAGCAGCCGCTGGTCTTGATGGCCACGCGCAGGCCCACGCCGCCACCGCGCTTGGCCAGCGCCTTGCGGATCTGCGTGGCCGCCTTGGGAGTCACCGAAACACTCATCTAATTTCTCCACAGCGCCGAAGCGCCACGCACGACGAATGGAATTCAACGCCATCAAGCGGCGGCCGCGGATCCGGCTTTGCCGGGCCGATGGCCGCGCCCCCTGGGGGGAGGCGCCGAAGGCGCTTCGGGGGGGGTCATACGCTGAACGAACTGCCGCAACCGCAGGTGCTCTGCGCATTCGGATTGCGGATCACGAAGCGCGCGCCCTCGAGCTTGTCTTCGTAGTCGATCTCGGCGCCGAGCATGTACTGCAGGCTCATCGCGTCGACCACCACCGTCACCGCGCCGCGCTGCACGCGGAGGTCGTCGTCCTTCTTCTCGTCGTCGAAGGAGAAGCCGTACTGGAAGCCCGAGCAGCCGCCGCCGGTGACGAAGATGCGCAGTTGCAGGGCCGGGTCGCCTTCTGCGGCCAGCATCTCGGCGACCTTGTCGACCACGGCGTCGGAGATCTTGATCGGGTCGGCGCCTTCGGGCAGCGTCATCAGGTTGGGCGGCGGGGCCATGCTGGCGCTGGTGGCGCATGAACCGGCGTCGGCGCCGCGGGATTGGCATGAGGACATGGGGTGCTCCTGCAATGGGGTGGGGAAATCAGGCCAGGTCGTCCACGGGCGAGCAGATCGGCTGCTCGAGCACGGCCGCCTGGCGCGAGCGGTAGTCGGACACGGCCGCCTTGATCGCGTCTTCGGCGAGGATCGAGCAGTGGATCTTCACCGGCGGCAGCGCGAGCTCCTCGGCGATGTGCGTGTTCTTGATCGACAGCGCCTGCTCCAGCGTCTTGCCGCGCACCCATTCGGTCACGAGCGAGCTCGACGCGATCGCCGAGCCGCAGCCGTAGGTCTTGAACTTGGCGTCCTCGATCACCCCGGTGGCCGGATTGACCTTGATCTGCAGCTTCATCACGTCGCCACAGGCCGGCGCGCCGACCATGCCGGTGCCCACGCTGGCGTCGTCGGCCGCCAGGCTGCCCACGTTGCGCGGGTTCTCGTAGTGGTCGATGACCTTGTCGCTGTACGCCATTCGCTTGACTCCTAGTGTTCAGCCCATTGGATGGCCGCGAGATCGACGCCGGCGCAATGCATGTCCCACAGCGGGCTCAAGGACCGCAGCCGCTCCACCGTGGTCTTGACGCGCTCGACGGCGGCATCGATCTCCGCCTGGGTGGTGAAGCGCCCGATGGAGAAACGCACCGAGCTGTGCGCCACCTCGTCGGACAGGCCGAGCGCGCGCAGCACGTAGCTCGGCTCCAGGCTGGCCGAGGTGCACGCCGACCCCGACGACACCGCGATGCCCTTCATGCCCATCAGCAGCGACTCGCCCTCGACGAATTCGAAGCTGACGTTGAGGTTGTGCGCCACGCGATGCTCGAGATCGCCGTTGACGCGCACCTCGGGAATCGCCTGCAGCCCGGCGAGCAGCCGGCCGCGCAGGATGCGGATGCGCTCGTTCTCGCTGCCCATCGCCTCGCGCGCCAGCCGATAGGCCTCGCCCATGCCGACGATCTGGTGCGTGGCCAGCGTGCCCGAACGCATGCCGCGCTCGTGGCCGCCGCCGTGCATCTGCGCCTCGATGCGTACGCGCGGCTTGCGCCGCACGTAGAGCGCGCCGATGCCCTTGGGGCCGTAGGTCTTGTGCGCCGACAGGCTCATCAGGTCGACCGGAAGCGTCGACAAATCGATCGCCACCTTGCCGCTGGCCTGTGCCGCGTCGACGTGGAACAAGATGCCGCGCTCGCGGCACAGGCGGCCGATGGACGCGACGTCCTGGATCACGCCGATCTCGTTGTTGACGAACATCACCGAGACCAGGATGGTGTCGGGCCGCAGCGCGGCCTTCAGCACGTCGAGGTCGACGAGGCCGCTGGGCAGCACGTCGACGTAACTCACCTCGAAGCCGGCGCGCTCGAGTTCGCGCATGGTGTCGAGCACGGCCTTGTGCTCGGTCTTCACGGTGATGAGGTGGCGGCCCTTGGCCTGGTGGAACTGCGCCGCCCCCTTGATGGCGAGGTTGTTCGATTCGGTCGCGCCCGAGGTCCAGGCAATCTCGCGCGGGTCGGCACCGATCAGCGCGGCGACCTGCTCGCGTGCGATCTCGACGGCCTCTTCGGCGGCCCACCCGAAAGCGTGACTGCGCGAGGCCGGGTTGCCGAACTGCTCGTACAGGTAGGGCACCATCCGCTGCACGACGCGCGGGTCCACCGGCGTGGTGGCGGCGTAGTCGAGGTAGATCGGCTTGCCTGAAGCGGGATTCATCGGCTTCGCTCCATCGTGTGAAGTTCGAAGCTCCTATCGCAGGGACCGTGCCAGTGGCGCCGCGGCGCAGAAAACCAATGCCCATCAGGCACTTGGATCGAAGCATGGGCCATGGGCGGCGGCGCCTGGGTGAGCGCCCTGTCGGTTTTGTCGCATGTTCGACGTGCCGGCTTCGCGACACACCGGCATCGATGCGCCGGCACCGCGGCCTCATTCCATCAAGGCGACGGACTTCACCTGCACCCAGATCGGCATGCCCGGCCGCAGATCGAGCAGGTGGGCCGAACGGCGCGTGAGGCGCGCGAGCAGGGCCGCGCTGCCCACGCGCACGCGCACCAGTGCCAGCGCTGGATGCGCGTCGCCGGCCAGGGCTTCAACCGTGCCGTCCATCTGGTTGACGATGCTCGTGCCGGTCTGCGGTGTGCGCGCCAGGCTGACGTCGCGAGCCAGCACGCGCACGCGAACCGCCTTGCCCAGCGGCAGGCCCGGGTCGCGTGCCCACAGGCCGCAGGCCGCGCCGCCGCGCGCCTGTCCATCGACGTCGAGGCGCGCCAGCTGCCACGCGGCATCGCGCTCGCCCACGCGGGCGGGCAGCACGACGCCTGCGTCGTCGCTCAGGGGCAGCGGCAAGTCCAGGCGCGCGAGCATGTCGGTCAAGGGGCCGCTCGCGAGCACCCGGCCCGCCTCCATCCACACCAGGTGGTCGGCCAGGCTCATCACCTCGTCGATGGCGTGGCTCACGTAGACGATGGGGATGTCGAGCTCGGCCTGGAGCCGATCGAGGTAGGGCAGCAACTCGGCCTTGCGCGCTGCATCGAGCGCCGCGAGCGGCTCGTCCATCAACAGCAGGCGCGGGTGGGCGGCCAGCGCCCGCGCGATCGCTACGCGCTGACGCTCGCCGCCGGACAGCGTGGCCGGGCGGCGCGCCATCAAGTGGCCGATGCCGAGCAGCTCGACCATCCGATCGAGGTCGACCGGCCGCTGCGGCGCCGCCGCGCGCCGGCGCCCGTAGTCGAGGTTGCGCCGCACGTCGAGGTGCGGAAACAGCGCGGCCTCCTGGATCACGTAGCCGAGCGCGCGCCGGTGCGTGGGCACGAAGCGGCGCGTCGCGTCGTCTTGCCAGACCTCGCCGTCGACGGCGATGCGGCCGTGCGCCTGCACCAGGCCGGCCAGCGCGCGCAGCATGGTGGTCTTGCCACAGCCGGAAGGGCCGAAGAGCGCCGTGATGCCGCGGCCGGGCAGCGCGAGGTCCACGTCGAGCGCGAAGGCGGGTCGCGCCAGCTGCAGCCGCGCCTCGATCATCTCGCGACCCTCACCGGCTCGCGCACCGGCCTGTTCGCGACGTACAGCGCGACGAGCACCAGCCACGCGAAGGCCACCATGCCCGCAGCCAGGCGATGCGCATCGCCGAACTCGGACGCCTCGACGTGGTCGTAGAGCGCCACCGAGAGAACGCGCGTGCTGCCGGGGATGTTGCCGCCGATCATCAGCACCACGCCGAATTCGCCCACCGTGTGCGCGAAGCCGAGCACGCCGGCGGTGACGAAGCCCGGCCGCGCCAGCGGCAGCGCGACGCTGAAGAAACGGTCCCACGGGCCTGCGCGCAAGGTGGCGCCCGCCTCCAGCGTGCGCTCGTCGATGGCCTCGAAGGCCTGCTGCAGCGGCTGCACGACGAAGGGCATCGAGTACAGCACCGAGGCCGCCACCAGGCCGGCGAAAGTGAACGGCAGCAGGCCGAGGCCGAGCGACTGCGTGAGGCTCCCCACCGCGCCCTGCGGACCCATCAGCAGCAGCAGGTAGAAGCCGAGCACCGTCGGCGGCAGCACCAGCGGCATCGCGACCAGCGAACACCACAGCGGCTTGAGCCGCGAGCGCGTGCGCGCGAGCCACCACGCGAGCGGCGTGCCGGCCAGCAGCAGCAGGAGCGTGGCACTGCAGGCCAGCGCGGCGGTGAGGCGAACGGCGCTCCAGTCGGCGTCAGTCATGTCGTCGCCCGAGGCAACTCAATGCCCGTAGCCGAAGGACTGGATCACGCGCCTGGCCGCGTCGCTCTGGAGGTAGGCCAGCAGCGCCAGCGCCGCGGCGTTGTGTTCGCCCGCCTTGAGCAGCACCGCGTCCTGCCGGATCTCGCCGTACAGCGACGGCGGCACCAGCCAGTACGACCCGCTGACCGGCTGGCCCGGTGCCATCACCTGCGACAGCGCGACGAAGCCCAGCTCGGCGTTGCCGGTGGCGATGAACTGGTGGGTCTGCGCGATGCTCTCGCCGGTGACGAGCCGCGAGGCGACCACGGCCTGCAGGCCGCGCGCACGGAGCACGTCCATGGCCGCGCGGCCATAGGGCGCGAGCTTCGCGTTGGCCACGGCGAGGTGCTTGAACCTGCCCGTGGCGAGCACTGCGCCTTGGTCGTCCACGACGCCCGGCTGCGCGCTCCACAGCACGAGCTTGCCGATGGCGTAGGTGAAGTTGCTGCCCGCCACGGCCAGGCCCTCGTCGACCAGCTTGCGCGGCGTCGCGTCGTCGGCGGCGATCAGCACCTCGAACGGGGCGCCGGCCACGATCTGGCTGTAGAACTTGCCCGTGGCGCCCGAGCTCGTCTTGAGCGTGTGCCCCGTCGACGCGGTGAAGCCCTCGCCGATCCGGGCCATGGGTGCGGCGAAGTTGGCCGCCACCGCCACCTGCACTTCGCCGCCGTGCGCCAGGCCAGCGACGCCTGCGGCGACGAGCAGCACGGCGCGCTGGCAGGGACTCATGATTCGGGCCCGAAGCACGCGGCGCGGTCGATGCACACGGCGCAGCTCGGCGCCTTGCAGACGAACAGTTCCTCGCGCTCGCACAGCTGCTTGTAGAGGAACTTCTTCCACTTCATGTCGTGCGCGTTCTTCGCCGCGAGCGCCGGAAACCAATGCGCGAACAGCGCCGACAGTTCGCGCCGTGAAGACAGCTGAAGGTCCTGCCACAGGTGGTTGTCGCCCAGGCAGCCAATGGCCACGCATTCGGCCACCGCGCGCACGGCCTCGGCGCTGCCCGCCGCGGCAGCGGCATGCTCGAGCAGCAGCGCGACCAGGTCGTCCACCTCGTCGTCGCGCACGGCCCGCCGTGCCAGCGCGACGGCATTGGGCAGCGCGACGACGCTCCGGCTGTCCAGCACGTTCATGCCGGTGCTGCCGCGTGCGTGTAGCACTTCTTCGGGCAGATCTTCGAGCACGCCGTGCAGCCGATGCACAGCTCCTGGTGCGCGATCGTCATCACCTTCTTCTCGTACTCCTCTTCCTCGTCGCCGTCGGGGTCGAGCGCGACGCGCTCGCCTTCGTCGTCGAGGCCCACGAGCTCGAGCACGCCGCGCGGGCAGACGCGAAAGCAGCGCCCGCAGCCGATGCACTTCTCTTCGTTGATCTCCTGGACGAAGGTCGGCGTCCAGGTCTTGCCCGAGGGCATGGTGATGCTGAAGGTGGTGCTCATGTCGTCGCTGCCAGGCGCTTGCGCGCCTCCATCAGGGCCGCATGCGCATCATGCGCGAGCTTGGCGACTTCGGGAATGCGCTCCCAGTTCGTCGGCAGCTCTTCCGCCAGGTCGTGCAGGTCCATCTTGGCTTGCGTGGCGCGGGCGTTGAGCTTCTTCAGCTCGGCCTTGAGGGTGTCGATGTCGCTCATCGCTCAGCCCCAGTTCGCCACGTCGGGGAACTTCTCGATCATGGCGATCGCCTCGCCGACGAGCTTGTTGCCCGACTCCGCCAGCTTGGCCAGGCTCGGAAAGCCGAAGCGGTGCACGTCGCGCAGGTTGCGGTTGACCACGATCAGTCGGCCGGTGATCAGCACCGCGCGGCCGAAGCCTTCGTGGCTCATCTTCATCATCGGCGTGACCATGCACTTGGTCGCGCGCTCGATCGAGAGGCAGATGGCGTTGTGGTACAGGTCCAGGCGCCACAAGGTGTCGGGGTCGGGGTCGCCCATGAGCGGCAGCGCCTTGCGCGCCTCGGCATCGAGGATGTATGGCTCGAGCAGCTTGGCGTCGCTCTTGCCCTCCCAGGTGCCGTGCGTGTCCTGCGCGCGAATCTGCTTGACGAGCTCGCGCACGAACTTGTCCTTAAGCAGCTCTTCATCTGTCGGTGCGTCCGACGCTGCGGCTTCGCTCACGATTGCACCTCGTCGTCTTCCTCGAAATCGACCGTCCTGCCCTGGTCCTTCAGCAGCGCCTTGCGCAGCCACGGCGGCGGCGTGCCCTTGAGCACCTCCTGCAGCTTGTCCAGGATGTCGAGGATGGGTTCGGGCTGCGCCACCTTGATCGGATGGATCTTGGTCGCGACCACGCGCGCCGCCGCCGAGCCGCCGATGGCGGCGACGTACACGATCGCGCAGTCCCTGATCGCGTCGAGTTTGGGCGCGAGCTTGTCTTCGTTGCCGTCTTCGGCCAGGTCGTCGCCGAAGCCGAAGTCCTGCACGAAACGGTAGCCCTCGGGCGAGACGTCGTAGACCGCCAGGTGCCGGGCCCAGCCGAAGTGCGCATCGACGCGCTGCTGGTCCTGCGTGGCGAAGGCGATTTTCATCAGGAGCTCCTTCAGTGGGTTTCGGTGGGGGTGCCGCGCACGGCCTGCCCTTTGGCGGCGTCCAGCGCGGCTGGCGGCAAGGGCCAGTCGTCCGGACCGTGGTGCGCGATCTGGTCGATCAGCAGGTTGCCGACCTCATAGATGAAGTTGCGCGTGCCGCGGTAGCCGACGTGGCAGATATGGGCGTTGCCGATGCGGTCGAACATCGGCATGCCGATGCGAAACAGCGGCTTGCTCAGCCGCTCGGCCGCCTGCCGGCCGTGCGAATGCGTCATCAGCAGGTCGCAGCCCGCGGCGGCGGCCGAGTGCTCGAGGTCTTCGAGGTCGCCGATCACGACCTCATCGCACGGAAGACGCTCCAGCAGCGCCGACCTGGTGGTCGTCACCGCCACGGCCAGCTCGGCGCCCATCTCGTGCAGGCTCATGCCCGCGGCCCACAGCAGGTCGGGCTCGGCGCCGAGCGCGACCCGCACGTTGCCGAAGTGGAAGTGGCCATCGAGCATGGCGTCGACGAGCTGGCTGCGCTGGCGCCGCAACCGCGCCGGCACGGCCCGGCCCGACAACTCGCTCAGGTGCTGCACGAATTGGTCGGTCGGCGCCAGCCCGGTGAGCCGGTCGAACAGCGTGAACGGCACGCCGCAGCGCTGCTGCAGCGCCTCGGCGGCAGGCCGCATCTGCTCGCCGATGGCCAGCGTGTGGACCGCGCCGCCCAGCGCCCGCAGGTCGGACAGCGAGGTGCCGCCCAGCGTGGTGCCGAGCCAGTCGTCGGGGATGTGTCCATCGAGCGAGCCCGACACGTCGGGCACGAACACCGGCCGCAGGCCGAAGCTCTCGATGAGCTCGCGCATCTCTTCGATGTCGCCCGGCGTGAGGTGGCAACCCGGCAGCACGTTGACCTCGTGCGCGCGGCGCGGGGTCTCACGCTGCGGCAGCGTGCCGACGAGCTCGGTCACCGCCTTGGCCCAGCCGTCCTGGAAGGCGCCGGCGTAGTCGGGCGTCGACACGTAGACGATCTCGGTGTCGTCGAGTTCGGGGTGCTTCTTGCGCGCCAGCGCGATGCAGGCCGGCACATCCTCGCCCTTGGTCTCGGTGAGGCCTGTCGAGCAGATTGCGATCAGCCGCGGCTTGGCGCGCGAGCGGATGTTGAGCAGCGCCTTTTCGATGTTGTCGCAGCCGCCCATGATGGTGGTGGCTTCGTTCATCGCCGTGGTCTGCAGCGGAATCGCCTCCTTGAAGTGGCGCACCAGCAGCACCAGGCCGAACGAGGTGCAGCCCTGCGAGCCGTGCATCACCGGCATGCACGACTGCAGCCCCATGAACGCGTAGCTCGCGCCCAGCGGCTGGCTCATCTTCAGCGGGTTCACCGCAGCGGCCTTCTTGCTCTCGATGACGATGGCCATGGCTCGATCCACCTCAGGCCGGGTGGGCTTCGGCGGCGAGCTGCGCCGCGCTCTGCTCGACCAGCAGCGGGTCCGCCGCGTCCCACGGTGCGGGCGTGCGCACCTGCGCCCACATCGGGTTGTGCAGCGCCTTGTCGATCTCCTGGACCATCGAGACCATGCCTTCGTAGCCGGCGAAGGCGTGGTGCCGCTCCTGGTTGATGTCCATCCAGGGCATGCGAGCTTTCAGCGCCACGAACTGGCTGCGCCCGCCGCTCAACATGATGTCGGCGCTCGCCTCGCGCAGCATGGCGTACATCTGGCGCGGCGTCATGTCGTCGATCATGTGGGCGTCGCTCTCTTGCGTGATCCCCATGATCTCCTTGATCTTTTCCTTGTCTTCCCTGGTGCTCTTCTTGATGCTCGTGCCGACCACTTCGAGGCCGGCTTCCTGAAGTGCTGCGACGACCGACCAGCTCTTCACACCGCCGGTGATGAGCAGCACCTTCTTGCCGGCCAGGCGCTCCTTGTAGGCGCGGACGCGCTGCCAGGCGCGCGCTTCCTCGACGGCGATCAGGGCCTCGGTGCGTTCGCGCAGGTCCCCCGGCGCGCCGCGCTCGATCAACAGCCGCGCGATCTCGCGCAAGCTGGTGCTCATGTCGCCGATGCCGTAGAACGATCCCTCGAAGTACGGAATTCCCCAGCGCTCGCGCATCTTCGTGGCGATGTTGATCATCGACTTCGAGCACACCATCATGTTGGCCCGCGCCCGGTGCGCGCTCGCCACCTCGTTGTAGCGGCCGTCGCCCGAGATGCAGCTGAGGATGCGCACGCCCAGCGCGTCGAGCAGCGGCTTGACCTGCCACAGCTCGCCCGACAGGTTGTATTCGCCGATGATGTTGATGTCGTACGGCGTCGTGGCCTCGGGCTCGACCGTGCCGATCACGTAGTCGAGTAGCGCCTCGGCGCCGAGCTTGTTGCCCAGGTTCTTCGGGCCCGCGAAACCGGGCGCGTTGACCGGGATGACCGGCTTGCCGAAGCGCTCGGTGGCGCGCTTGCACACCGCTTCGACGTCGTCGCCGATAAGGCCGGTGACGCAGGTCTGGTAGACGAACACCGCGGCGGGGTTGCGCTTCTCGATGGTCTCGCGGATGGCCTTGAACAGGCGCTTCTCGGCGCCGTAGATCACGTCGAGCTCGTTGATGTCGGTGGTGATTCCGGTGCGGTAGAGCTGCGAGCCCGACGAGGCGCTGTGCCGGTTGTCCCAGGAGTTGCCTTCGCAGGCGATCGGCCCGTGCACGAGGTGCGCCACGTCGACGATCGGCTGCAACGCGATCTTCGCGCCGTCGAAGGCGCAACCGCCTGCCGCGGCGCCGGGGGTGAGCTGCTTGGTGCAGCCCTTCTTGCGCTCCTTCTCGCCCTTCGCCTGGTTCTTGTCGCAACCGGGCTCTTCGAAGACCTCGATGATCTTTGCCTTCAGCGATGCGGACATGAACGGCTTCCTGCAAGGGGCGATGAGGCAGTCATTGCAGGAACGGTGCCAGCCGCTCGGCGCGACGGGTTCTGCTGGTGTTTCAAGGACTTGTCGTCAGTTCGATGCACTGCAGCGAGCGATCGCTGCTGGCGCTTTTGCGACAAACGCGACGACCGGGCAACCGACAAGCCTCAGAGGTCGTCGGCCAGCACCTCGATGGCCACGAGCTGCTCACGCAGCGCCCAGCGTGCGCGCCACCCGTCACCTTGCCAGGCGGGATCGGCCACGCGCTCGAACGCGGCCGTGGCCTCCGATTCGCTCCAGTACATGCGGCATTCGCCACGCGCACGCAGCGACGCCTCGAGCAGCTCGCGCAAGCCGGCGCAGCGCCGCGACGACCAGTCGTGCAGCGCACCGGCTTCGACCAGCTTGTGCAGCAAGTCTTCTTCGTCGTAGGCGAACCAGGCGCGCGGTGGTGCGTCGCGCGGCATCTCGACGACGAAGATCACCGGCTCACTCCGCCCCGTCCGCAAAGGTCTTGCGCCACACCGCCTGCCGCAGGCGCTCGTTCACCGCTTGCGGCGTACCGTCGAAGGTCTCGTTCGCGCGCCGCAGCGCAGCCTGCGCGACCGAGCTCTCGGCCATGCTGAGTGGCAGCCGCCCCGCCACGTGCGTGGCGCACGGCTGCACCTTCAGGATCGCCTGCCGGTTCGGATGCTCGTCCAGCACGACCAGGCGGTCGGCCTCCGGTTGGCCGTCGAGACAGACATGGCCCCCGATCACCTCGACCTTGCGGCCGTCGAGCGTGTGCTTGATGAATACAGGGGTCATGTCCATGAGCCGACCTATCTGATGATGTCGTAGGAGTAGTCGGTCTTGCCCGGCACGATGGTGTTCGCGTCGAGGGTCTCAAAGAACTCGTCGAGCAGCATCGTCAGCAGCCACAGCCCGCCGCCGTAGCCCCAGGTCGGGAAGCGGTGGTAGTGGTGGCGGTCGAAGATCGGGAACACCAGGCGGATCAGCGGCGTGCCGCAGTCGCGCTCGAGGTACTTGCCGTAGGTGTTGCCGATCAGGAAATCGACCGGCTCGGTGTGCAGCAGCGAACGCAGGTGCCACAGGTCGCGCTTGGGGTACGACTTGCACTGCGCGCCGTAGGGCGAGGCGTCGAACACCTTCTGCAGCCGCGCAGCCCACTCCTCGCTGCCGTTGGTGGCCAGCACGTGCGCCGGCTCGGCGCCCAGCTCGAGCAGGAACTGGCTGTAGCCGATCACCTGGTCGGGGTCGCCGTACAGCGCATAGCGCTTGCCGTGCAGGTGGGCCTGGCTGTCGGCCATCGCATCGACCAGCTGGCCGCGCTCGCGCTCGAGCGCGGCAGGAATCGGCTTGCCGGTCAGGCGCGAGAGCGCCATCACGAACTGGTCGGTGCCGGCCACGCCCACGGGGGCGTTGAGCACCACCACTTCCTGGCCCTTCTCGGCGATGTACTTGGCCGTCTTCTCGCAGCAGAACTCCTGGAAGACGATCGTGGCCTTGGCATTCAGCGCCGCCTCGACGTCGGCCTTGGTCGTGCCACCCTCGTACATGCGGAACTCGCCATCGGTTGGCGTGTTCCACACCTCCGACGGGTCGCACAGGATGTTCACCTTGACGTCGAACAGGGCGAAGATGCGCTTGAGCTCCTTCATGTTGCCGACGACGAAGCCGTCGAAACCGCCGATGAAGTTGATGCTGTCGTCGGGCACGCGCACCAAGGGCTCGGTGGTCTTGGACTTGCCGTCCCAGAAATGCTGCAGCACGCCGAGCAGCGCGTTGTCGTAGCCGGTGATGTGGCTGCCCACGAAGGCCGGCGTGTGCGCGAACGGCACGTCGAATTCGGCCGGCACGCTGCCCTTTTCCTTGGAGGTCTTTATGAAGGCGTTCAGGTCGTCGCCGATGACTTCGGCCATGCAGGTGGTCGACACCGCGATCATCTCGGGCTTGTACAGGTTGTAGGCATTGGACAGCCCGTCGACCATGTTGTTCAGGCCGCCGAACACCGCCGCGTCTTCGGTCATCGAGGAGCTGACACACGAGGTCGGCTCCTTGAAGTGGCGCGAGAAATGCGAACGGTAATAGGCGACGCAGCCTTGCGAGCCGTGCACGAAGCTCAGCGTCTTGTGAAAGCCGTTGGCCACGTACACGGCGCCCAGCGGCTGGCAGGCCTTGGCCGGGTTGATCGTCAGCGCTTCGCGGGCGAAGTTCTTGTCCTGGTAGTCCTTCGTCTTCGTCCAGTCGCGGATTTCCGCGACCTTCACGTCGGCGTGGTTGTATTCGAAGTTCGCCTTCTTGTCGGCGAACAGCTGCTGGTACTCCGGCTCGCGGAACAGCATCTCGTGGTCGATGACCTTTTCGGCGCTTTGCGGCATGTGATTCTCCTAGTGACGAGGGCGGGCGACTGCACCGCCCTTCAAGGTGGCACGGCTTACTCCGCCCTTTTCCAGGGGGCCTTCGCGAGCGCCCAGATCGGCGAGCTGATCGCCATGTCCATGTCGCGCGCGAAGATGGCGAAGCCGTCGTAGCCGTGGTAGGGGCCGGAATAGTCCCAGCTGTGCATCTGGCGGAAGGGCACGCCCATCTTCTGGAACACGTACTTCTCCTTGATGCCCGAGCCGACGAGATCGGGCTTCACGTTCTCGACCAGCTTTTCGAATTCGTAGCCGGTCACGTCGTCGTAGATCAGCGTGGCGTCCTTCACGTAGTGCGTGGTGCGCTGGTAGTCGTCGTTGTGGCCGAACTCGTAGCCCGTGCCGATGACCTCCATGCCCAGATCCTCGTAGGCGCCGATGACGTGGCGCGGGCGCAAGCCGCCCACGTACAGCATCACCTTCTTGCCCTGCAGCCGCGGCTTGTACTTGGCGATCACCGCGTCCATCAGCGGCTGGTATTTCGCGATCACCGCTTCGGCCTTGGCCTTGATGGTGTCGTCGAAGTGGCTGGCAATCTCGCGCAGGCTCTCGGCGATCTTGGTGGGGCCGAAGACGTTGTACTCGACCCAGGGGATGCCGTACTTCTCTTCCATGTGCCGGCTGATGTAGTTCATCGAGCGGTAGCAGTGGATGAGGTTGAGCTTGGCCTTGGGCGTGTTCTCGAGCTCGGCAATGGTGCCGTCGCCCGACCACTGCGCGATGACGCGCAGGCCCATCTCCTCGAGCAGGATGCGGCTGGACCACGCGTCGCCACCGATGTTGTAGTCGCCGATGATGGTCACGTCGTAGGGCGTGCTCACGAATTCGGGGCGCGTGTTCGCGTCCATCTTGTCGAACACCCAGTCGCGGATCGCGTCGTTGGCCAGGTGGTGGCCCAGCGACTGGCTCACGCCGCGAAAGCCCTCGCAGCGCACCGGCACGATGGTGTGGCCTTCGTACTGCTGCGCCTTCTTCTTCGACACCGCCTCGATGTCGTCGCCGATCAGGCCGATCGGGCATTCGCTCTGGATCGAGATGCCCTTGTTCAGCGGGAACAGCTCCTGGACCTCGTCGATGATCTTGTCTAGCTTCTTGTCGCCGCCGAAGACGATGTCCTTCTCCTGGAAGTCGGAGGTGAACTGCATCGTCACGAAGGTGTCGATGCCGGTGGTGCCGATGTAGTAGTTGCGGCGCGCCGCCCAGCTGTACTGGCCGCATCCCACCGGGCCGTGGCTGATGTGGACCATGTCCTTGATGGGGCCCCACACCACGCCCTTGCTGCCCGCGTAGGCGCAGCCGCGGATGGTCATCACCCCCGGCAATGACTTGATGTTGGACTTGACGCCGCAATCGGGCTTGCCTTCCTCGTACTGGCCGAGGTGCTTGGCGCGGCGCTTGGCCATCTTGTCGGGATAGGCCTTCAGGACTTCATCGATCAAGGCCTTGTTCGCGGCCTTGCGCTCTTCAATCGTCATTGTCATCGTGGGACTCCGTAGGGGGCTTGCGGCTGCGGCCAGGAAGGGCGGCACCCGGGGCCGCCCTTCCTTCGCTTCGAACCTTATGCGGCCAACAACTCGGCCGCGGTCTTGCCGACCTGGCTCTCGTCGATCGCCTTCATGATTCCGTGCTCCATGAGCAGGTCTTCGAGCTGATCCATCGTGATCGGGGTCGGGATCGTGCCGTTGCCCGCGTTGTCGTGGATCTTCTGCGCCAGCGTGCGGTACTCGGCGGCCTGCTTGGAGTCGGGCGCGTACTCGAGCACCGTCATGCGCCGCAGCTCGGCGTGCTGGACGATGTTGTCGCGCGGCACGAAGTGGATGAGGCGCGAGCCGAGCATCTTGGCCAGCGATTCGGCGAGCTCGAGTTCCTTGTCGGTCTGGCGCTCGTTGCACACCAGGCCGCCCAGGCGCACGCCGCCCGAGTTGGCGTACTTCAGGATGCCCTTGGAGATGTTGTTTGCCGCGTACATGGCCATCATCTCGCCCGACATCACGATGTAGATCTCCTGCGCCTTGTTCTCGCGGATCGGCATCGCGAAGCCGCCGCACACCACGTCGCCGAGCACGTCGTACGACACGTAGTCGACGCCGTCATAGGCGCCGTTCTCCTCGAGAAAGTTGATCGAGGTGATCACGCCGCGGCCGGCGCAGCCGACACCCGGCTCCGGGCCGCCCGACTCGACGCAGCGGATGTCCTTGTAGCCGATCTTCATGACGTCCTCGATCTCGAGGTCCTCCACCGAGCCGGCTTCGGCGGCGAGCGAGAGGATGGTGTCCTGCGCCTTGGCGTGCAGGATCAGGCGCGTCGAATCGGCCTTGGGGTCGCAGCCGACGATGAGGATCTTCTGCCCCAGGTCGGACAGCGCGGCCAGCGTGTTCTGCGAGGTGGTGGACTTGCCGATGCCGCCCTTGCCGTAGAAGGCGATCTGCCGAAGTTTTGCCATTTTTCAGAGCTCCAGTTGATGGATGAGAAGTTGACGATTCACAGCGGTCGTCGCGATCTCTATGCAGCCTTCGGTGCCTGTTCTAGGTCTTGTTATGAAGGACCCTCGGGGCCAGACATGGGGTGTCGCGCAGGCCCTTCTTCGCAATGCGCGTGCCATGTCCCCTTCGCAAGCCCAAGTGCTTGTTCTCTCCGGGGGGAAGGCGCGAAATGAGCGGGCCGGCGGCGAGCCCGCTCGAATGTCCGGAATCCGACAAATCGAGGGCTTCGCGACACGCCGGGCAAGCCGCCGAAGGACCGGCGCGATGCGGCCTTGCCGGGCGTCGCAGCGGTTCAAGCGCGGCTGGTACAGGGGTTGCTCGAGCAGCCTCCATGCATGCCAACTTGCCAATCATCACGAGCGCACCCAACGTGCACTTCGAGCGCATCGGCGGCACGGCCGGAATCGTCCGCCTGGTCGATGCGTTCTACCGCGCGATGGACACGCGAGCCGACGCGCGCGCGATCCGCGCGATGCACGGCGCCGACCTGGCCTCCACCAAGGCCGTGCTGGTCAAGTACCTCGGCGAGTGGATGGGCGGCGCTCGCTCGTACTCCGCCGAGCGCGGTGCACCCATGCTGCGCCGCCGGCATCAGCCATTCGACATCGACGAGCGCGCGCGCGACGCCTGGATGGCCTGCATGCGCCAGGCGCTGGCCGAGACCTGCAGCGACACCGCGTTGACGGCCGAACTCGACGCCGCATTCTGGAAGATCGCCGACCACATCCGCAACGCCGTCGCCCCTGTTTCCGATTCACACCCACTGGAGCCTCGATGAGCACCCCTCTTGCCGATACCGGCCTTGCCACCACGGCGTTCGCCCGCCTCGACTCCGAGGGCCGGCTGTTGAACGCGGTGCTCAAGGGCTCCACCCACAAGCCCGGCCGTGTCGGCTTTCGCGGCGAACTCGCGCTGCGCTTCGCGGCCAAGGTGGCCGACGAGGCGCGCCCGCCCGAACTGACCTGCGACCAGGTCATCGCCGTGGCGCAGGCCGGCGACGTGAAGCTGCCCTTCTTCGCCGGCTACCTGCTCAGCTTCGAGCACCTGAAGGACGTCGCCGAGGCGCTGGGCGACACCCTCAGCGCCGGCGGCAAGTACTTCCTGTTCTGCAACAACATCGACCTGTCGAAGAAGTACCAGGTGCCCTACAAGGTCGGCAACACCGGTGCACTGTTCTACGTGCTGCCCATCGACGAGGCCACGGTGTACAACGAGCTGCTGGAGCTGCTGTACCTGGAGAAGAGCGAGCTGAAGAAGCTCGACACCGCCGGCAAGACCGACCGCGTGGCTGATGCAGCGCTCCAGTTCGACGTCACCTTCGACAACATCACGTATGCCGAAGGGCTCGCGCTGATGGGGCCTGTACGCAACCCGAACGAGAACCGGCCAGTGTGATGT
>DATFAY010000024.1:0-6375 GCA_035254085.1 Piscinibacter sp. | reverse complement strand
GGGCCGGTGCATGCGCTGCCGGCGCTCTTCTTCGCGGGGCTGCTGATCGCGCGCTGGCTGCTGTGGCGCGCGTGGCGCGCGCGGCTCGAGGGCAAGGCGGCGCCGCGGGCGCTGGCGCAGATCGACCGCGTCGGGCCGGCGCTGCAGGGGCTGGCGCCGGTGGCGCTGCTGCTGCTCGCGTGGGCGGCCAGCGGCGCGGGCGCCAGCGCGGCGTCGGCCGCTGCGCTGGCGGCGGCCGGGCTGCTCGCAGCCGTGCCGGGCGCGGTCTTCAAGTTCGTCCTCATCACGCGTGCCGGCTTCAACCAGGGCTTCGTGCTGGCGCGGCTGCCGGTGCGCGGCGTGCCGCGCTGACGCGCTGTCGCCGGCATTCATCCGAGCGATTCATCGAGGAGGCTTCCATGGGTGCACTCTCCACAGCGGAAATCGGCCACGGCATCGGCCAGGACGGCCGCGACTTCCTGCATCCGGTGCAGGAGACGATGCCGCGCGAGCAGCTCGCGCAACTGCAGCTCGAGCGGCTGCAGGCCACGGTGCGCAACGCCTACGAGCATGTGCCGCTGGTGCGGCAGCGGCTGGAGGCGGCGGGCGCGCGCCCGGACGACGTGCGCAGCCTGGACGACCTTGCGCGGCTGCCCTTCACGGTGAAGACCGACCTGCGCGACCAGTACCCCTTCGGCCTCTTCGCGCGGCCGCAATGCGAGCTGGTGCGCCTGCATGCGTCGTCGGGCACGACGGGCAAGGCCACGGTCGTCGGCTACACGCAGGGCGACATCGACAACTGGGCGCTGCTGATGGCGCGCTCGCTGTACGCGGCCGGCGTGCGCCGCGGCGACATCGTGCACAACGCCTACGGCTACGGCCTCTTCACCGGCGGCCTGGGCGCGCACTACGGCGCCGAGCGCCTGGGCGCCGTGGTGGTGCCGGTGTCGGGCGGCTCGACCGAGCGGCAGGTGACGCTCATCACCGACTTCAAGGCGCGCGTGCTGTGCGCGACGCCGTCGTACGCGCTGGCGATCGCCGAGCTGGCCGAGCAGCAGGGCGTGGACCTGCGCCGCAGCGCGCTGGAGGTGGGCGTGTTCGGCGCCGAGCCGTGGAGCGCAGCGATGCGCCGCGAGATCGAGTCGCGCCTGGGGCTCAAGGCGGTCGACATCTACGGCCTGTCGGAGATCATGGGCCCGGGCGTCGCTTGCGAATGCGGCTGCCAGAACGGCCTGCACGGCTGGGAGGACCACTTCCTGTTCGAGGTGATCGACCCCGAGACCGGCCGCGCGGTGCCCGAGGGCGAGGCGGGCGAGCTGGTGATCACCACGCTCACCAAGCAGGCGCTACCGATGCTGCGCTACCGCACCCGCGACATCACGCGCATCGACCGCAGCCGCTGCGACTGCGGCCGCACGCATGCGCGCATCCTGCGCATCACGGGCCGCAACGACGACATGCTGATCATCCGCGGCGTCAACGTCTATCCGTCGCAGGTCGAGGCGGTGCTGGTCGGCCGTCCCCATCTCGCGCCGCACTACCAGCTGGTGGTGGAGCGCCGCGGCTCGCTCGACGAGGTGCGCGTGGAAGTCGAGGCGGCACCCGGCATCGACGCGTCATCCTTTCCCGCGATGGCGCGCGACGCGGCCCACCACATCAAGTCGATGATCGGCATCAGCACGCAGGTGACGGTGCAGCCGCCCGGCACCATCCCGCGCTCGCAGGGCAAGGCGGTGCGGGTGCGCGACCTGCGGCCCAAGGAGCTTTGAATGGCGAGCAAGCGCCTGCTGGCCCTCACGCTCAACGGCCTGCCGCGCGAGGACGCGGTGGCCGACAGCCTGCTGCTGGTCGACTATCTGCGCGGCGTGGCCGGCCTCACCGGCACCAAGCAGGGCTGCGACGGCGGCGAGTGCGGCGCCTGCACCGTGCTGGTCGACGGCGTGCCCCGCCTCGCCTGCCTGACCCTCGCCGCGAACTGCGAGGGCGCACACATCGAGACGATCGAGAGCCTCGCCGGCCGCGACGGCGACGGTCGCATGAGCGCGCTGCAGCGTGCCTTCCATGAGCAGCTCGGCACGCAATGCGGCTTCTGCACGCCGGGCATGGTGATGGCCGCCGAGGCGCTGCTGCGGCGCGTGCCCGACCCCAGCGAGGCGCAGATACGCGAGGCGCTCGCCGGCAACCTGTGCCGCTGCACCGGCTACGTGAAGATCGTCGAAGCGGTGCGCTGCGCCGCGCGGGCCTGACGCGATGGACCGCCGCAGCACCACCCCGGTCGACGCGCAGCGCAGCGTGGGCGAGCGCACGCCGCTGGTCGACGGCATCGAGAAGGTCACCGGCCGCGCGCGCTACACCGCCGACCTGCCGCTGCGCCAGCCGCTGGTCGGCCGCATCCTGCGCAGCCCGCTGGCGCACGGACGCATCCGCGCCATCGACACTGCGCGCGCGGCGGCGATGCCGGGCGTGCGCGCGATCATCACCGGGCAGGACTTCGCCGCGCCCTACGGCGTGATCCCGATCGCGCAGAACGAGTGGCCGCTGGCGCGCGACAAGGTGCGCTACCGCGGCGAGCCGCTGGTCGCGGTGGCGGCGGTCGACGAGGCCACCGCCGAAGCCGCGTTGGCGGCGATCGTCCTGGACATCGAGCCGCTGCCGGCCTATTTCAGCGCGGCCGATGCGCGCGCGGTCGATGCGCTGGCGCTGCACGACAACAAGCCGGGCAACATCGAGCGCGAGGTCGACCAGCAGTTCGGCGACGTCGATGCCGGCTTCGCCGCTGCCGATCGGGTGCACGAGCAGCGCTTCCACTACGCCGAGGTCGCGCACGGCCAGATCGAGCTCAATGCGGCGATCGCCGAATACGAGCCCGAGACGGGCCGCCTCACCACCCACTCGGTGACGCAGGTGCCCTACTACCTGCACCTCACGCTGGCGCAATGCCTGGGCATGGACGCGTCGATGATCCGCGTGGTCAAGCCCTTCGTCGGCGGCGGCTTCGGCCACCGAGTGGAGCCGCTGAACTTCGAGATGGTGACCGCGGCGCTCGCGCGCGCGGCCGGCGGCACCGTGAAGATGGAACTCACGCGCGAGGAGACTTTCCTCACCCACCGCGGCCGGCCCGAGACCGACATCCGGCTCAAGGTGGGCATGACCCGCGCGGGCGTCATCACCGCGGTCGACGCCGAGGTGGTGCAGCGCGGCGGGGCCTACGGCGGCTACGGGCTGGTCACCATCCTGTATGCCGGCGCCCTGCTGCACGCGCTGTACCAGGTGGGCGCGGTGCGCTTTCACGGGCTGCGGGTGTGCAGCAACACGCCGCCTTGCGGCGCGATGCGCGGTCATGGCGCGGTCGACATCCGCCATGCCTTCGAAACCGTGCTCGACAGCCTGGCCGGCGAACTGGGGCTCGATGCGTTCGCGGTGCGCCGCGCCAACCTGCTGACGCCGCCGACTCGCACGCTCAACGACCTGCAGGTCAACTCCTGCGGGCTGGCCGCCTGCCTCGACTGGGTCGAGCAGGCCTCGGGCTGGAAGGAGCGCCACGGCCGGCTGCCGCGCGGGCGCGGGCTGGGCCTCGCCTGCTCGCACTATGTGTCGGGCTCGGCCAAGCCGGTGCACTGGAGCGGCGAGCCGCACGCGGTGGTGCAGCTCAAGCTCGACTTCGACGGCGGCATTACGCTGCTCACCGGCGCCTCGGACATCGGGCAGGGCTCGAGCACCCTGCTCGCGCAGGTCGTGGCCGAGGTGCTGTCGCTGCCGCTGGCGCGCATCCGCGTCGTCGCGGCCGACAGCATGCTCACGCCCAAGGACAACGGCTCGTACTCGTCGCGCGTGTCCTTCATGGTCGGCAACGCGGCCATGCGCGCGGCGCAGGAACTGCTGCGCGTGCTGAGCGCGGCGGCGGCCAAGCGCCTGCAGGTCGATGCGGCGCAGATCGACTGGCTGGGCGAGCGCTGCGTCGTGACCGGCAGCGATCGCGGGCTCGACTTCGCCGAGGTCGTGCGCGCCGCGCTGGCCGAAGACGGCACCTTGAGCGTCAAGGGCAGCTGGTCCACGCCGCCGGAGACGCAGGGCGGCAGGTTCCGCGGCGCGGCGGTCGGCTCCAGCGCCGGCTTCTCGTACGCGGCGACGGTGGTCGAGGTGGCGGTGGACGAGGGGAGCGGTGCGGTGCGGGTCGAGCGGGTGTGGGTCGCGCACGACTGCGGCCGCGCGATCAACCCGATGGCCGTCGAAGGCCAGGTGCAGGGCGCCGTGTGGATGGGCCTGGGCCAGGCGCTGTCCGAGGAGACGCAGTACCACCAGGGCCTGCCGCTGCGGCCCAACCTGCTCGACTACGCGATCCCCACCATGGCCGAGTCGCCGCCGATCGAGGTGCACATCGTCGAGAGCATCGACCCGCTCGGGCCCTTCGGCGCCAAGGAGGCGAGCGAAGGCCCGCTGCACGGCGCGCCGCCCGCGCTCACCAATGCGATCCACGACGCGGTGGGCATCCGCCTGGCGGGGCTGCCGGCTTCGCCCGACCGGGTGCTGGACGCGCTGGCCGCCGAGCGCCGGCGCGAGCGGCTGCGTCAGGCCGCGGCCGCCTTGAATGCGCAGGAGCACTGAGCATGGAGTCCGTCCTGTCGTTCGAACTGCGCCGGCCGGCCACGCTGCAGGAGGCGGTGGCCGCGCTCGCGGAGCCCGGGGCGCGAGCGCTGGCGGGCGGCACCGACCTGCTGCCCAACCTGCGCCGCGGCATCGAGGCGCCCGCGCGGCTGGTGAGCCTCGCGGGCGTGAGCGGTTTCGATCGCGTGCAGCACAGCGCCAGCGCGATGTCGCTCGGCGCGGGAATCACGCTGGCGCGGCTGGCGGGCGATGCGGCGCTGCGCGCGCAGTGGACGGCCCTGGCCGAGGCGGCCGAGTCGGTCGCCGCGCCCACGCACCGCCACGCGGCCACGCTGGGCGGCAACCTGTGCGTGGACACCCGCTGCGTCTTCTACAACCAGAGCGCCTGGTGGCGCGCGGCGAACGGCCATTGCCTCAAGCGCGGCGGCACCGTGTGCCACGTCGCACCGCAAGGCCAGCGCTGCCACGCGGCCTTCTGCGGCGACGTGGCGCCGGCGCTGCTGGTACTGGGAGCCGAGGCCGAGCTCGTCTCGCCCGCCGGCACGCGGCGCGTGCCGCTGGCGCAGCTGTACCGCGACGACGGCGCCGCGCATCTCGCGCTCGCGCCCGGCGAACTGCTGGCGTCGGTGCACCTGCCGCGGCCGGCGCGGGGCACGGCGAGCGGCTACCGCAAGTCGCGGCTGCGCGGGGCGATCGACTTCCCGCTCGCGGGCGTGGCCATGGCGCTCACGTTGCAGCACGGATCGCTCGCCTCGCTGCAGGTCGCGCTCACCGGGACCAACTCGCGCCCGCTGCTGCTCGAGGGCACGGCGTCGCTGCTTGGGCGGCCGGTCGACGGCGCATTGCAGCAGGCCCTGGGCAAGCTGGTCGCCAAGCAGGCGAGCCCCGCGCGCACGAGCGCGTTGCCCTCGCAGCACCGCCGGCTCGCGGCGGTCGCATTGGCCGAGCAACTGCTCGGCGACCTGGTGCAGCAGGCCACAGCGCCATGAGCGGCGACGCGCTCGCGCGCCAGTGGCGCGAGGACGATGCGGCCCACATCGACGTCCGCGGCCTGCCGCCGCCGCAGCCGCTGGTGGCGATCCTGCGGCTGGTGCACACGGTGCAGGCGATCGACGGCGCACTGCCCGTGATCGCGCACCTGGACCGCGACCCGGTGATGCTGTACCCCGAGCTGGCGCAGATCGGCTGGCAGGCCGAGCGCATCGCGGGCGACGCGAACGAAGTGCGCCTGCTGCTGCGCCGCCTGCCGTGAGCGCGGCAGGCAGCGCCTTTCTCGGCGGCGCGCGCGGCCGGCTGCTGCCCGCCTCGATCCCGTTGCGCTACTTCGGCGCGGCGGTGGCGTTCCACCTGCTCGCCTGGCTGGCGCTCGGCGCGAGCGCGGACCAGTGGCCCGACTTCAGCGGCGGCCTCGGCTGGCCGCTGGCCGCGCTGCACCTCATGACGCTCGGCGTGCTGGGCATGATGGCGCTGGGCGCGGCCGCGCAACTGCTGCCGGTGGCGACGCGCCAGGCGGCGCCGCCGCACCGCGTGCTCGCGGCCGTGTGGTGGCTGTACACGCCCGGCGTCGCGTTGCTTTCGCTGGGCATGGGGCTGGCGCAGCCGGCCCTGCTCGCGGCCGGCGCCGCGGCGGTGGCCGTCTCCCTCGCCGGCTGGGGCGCGATCGTGGCGCGCCACCTGCACGGCGCGCGGGGCATGCCGGGCGTGGTGGCGCACGGCTGGACCGCGCTCTTGGCATTGGCGCTGCTGCTGGCCAGCGCGCTCGCGCTGGTGGGCGGCTGGCTCGGCGTGCCC
>DATFAY010000023.1:0-6369 GCA_035254085.1 Piscinibacter sp. | reverse complement strand
TCCACCGCGGTACGCAAGGGCGCGAGCGGGTTGCGCAAGTCGTGCGCGAGCGTGCCCAGGATGGCTTCACTGTCGGGGGTGGGCCGCTCGCTCTCGACGGCGGCGCGCACCACGCCTCGCACGATCGCCCGGTCGCGTTCCTGGACAAGCCGCGCCAAGGCGTGCAGCACGCGGCCCCGGTTGCCGTCCGGACCCTTGCTGCGCCAGTCGAGGGCGCAGGCGTCGCCGGTAGCGGCGCACGAGCGCAGCGCATGCAACACGCGCTCTCGGTCGTCCGGGTGCACGGCGGCCGCCAGCGTCGCCAGATCGCCTTCAGGCGCGGCCAGCCCCCACAGTTCGGCGGCATGCGGCGAGCAGTGCAAGGCGTCCTCGGCGGGCGTCCAGGACCATTCGCCCAGGTCGGCGGCCTCCAGGGCCAACGCAAGACGTGCCTCGATGCCCGGCGATGGCGAGTCCGTGCCGAGCGGATCGTCGTCGAGTGGCAGCAGATGAGGCGGGCGCGTGGTCACGGCAAGTCGGTCGGCGCACCGACACAGGAGGATGACGGGCACTCTGCCATGGTGCCCGCGAAGCCGCCATCCGGGCGCACCACATGCCGGCACGGCGCCGGCGGGCCGCTGTGGCCCTGGCGGTCAGGCGCCGAGCGCGATACCGGCGCAGCGATCGGCCAGCACCGTCGGCAGATCCACGATGCCGCGCTCGAGCTCGAGCATGGTGACGCGGTCGATCTGCACGAAGACCCTGGCCTTCGTGCCGGCATCCATGGTCAGCCCGACGAGCGGACGTTCCGACTCGTCATTGGCGAGCACGACGCGTGCTTCGCCGCCGCAGTCGAGAAGGGTTTCCTGGATGGTGATGGCGGTCATACGGCACGCGCGCGTCGAGTGGGTGATGTGAGCCAATGTATCGAAACGAAACAGGCTCCGCGAGCGATCGATGGACGCGCCGGCCATGCCGGAAGACTTCCCGTGAGGAAGTTGACGCGTGCGGTGAACGCGCAAGCTCAGTGCTCGTTGCGAGCCGTCGCAGCCGCGGTCTCGGTCTCGCCCGCGACGACGTTGCGCTGCAGTCTGCGAAGGTGATAGGCGAGCGTGCGCTCGGCCGCGGCCAGTTGCTCCCGGGTCAGGCGCGTGCCGCGCGCCCCGGCCGGCATGGCGGTGGACGGCGCAGCGTCGATTTCCTTGTGTTCGGGTCGATCTGTCATGCGTTTCCTCCGGTCATCCCCTGAGGAACGGCAAACGACGTGCCGCGAGCGCGACGGGCGTTTCCATCCGCGCCGCCGCGGCGGCGCTTGATCGCAGGCAAAAGCTGCGGCAAAGGCGAAACACGCGAGGCACCGCGGGCGTTCCCACCCGGGCATGATGGCCGCATGATCGTCTGGCGCTTGATTGCCATCGTCTGCATCCTTCTTGGCGTGATAGGCATCGTGCTGCCCGTGGTTCCGACTGTGCCCTTCCTGTTGCTGGCGGCCGGTGCCGCGAGCCGTGGCTGGCCATGGCTGGACGAGCGGCTCACCTCACACGAGACCTACGGACCGGTGATCCTGCGCTGGCGCGAGCGCCGAGCGGTGCCGCGCGCCGCCAAGTGGTACGCCACCGCAGGCATGCTGCTGAGCGCGGCGCTGCTGTGGCTCACGCCGCTGCCCTGGTGGCGGCTGTGCGTGCTGCTGGTGATGGTGCCGGTGGGCTGGTGGATCTGGCGCCGCCCGGAGGAATGAGCGCGTTCATCCCCCGCGCATCAGCAGGCTTGCCGCCAAACCCGTGCCGCCGCACACGGCCAGCAGCGGCATGACCCCGATGCGCCATCGAAACAGCGCCACCAGCGCCGCGGCGGCGATCACCGCGGAGGTCCAGTCGAACCGCCCGGCGAAACCTTGCGGCCACAGCACCTGGGATGCAAAGAAGAGCGCCAGGTTGAGGATCACGCCGACCACGGCAGCGGTGATGGCCGTGAGCGGCGCGGTGAAGCGCGGATTGCCGTGTGTCGACTCCACCAGAGGCCCGCCGGCCAGGATGAACACGAACGAAGGCAGGAAGGTGAAGAAGGTCACCACCGCGGCCGCCGCCGCTGCGCCGGTGAAGAGCGCATCGGGCCCGAAGACCTGATGCAGCCAGCCGCCGACGAAGCCGACGAAGGCCACCACCATGATGAGCGGACCGGGCGTGGTCTCGCCCAGCGCCAGGCCGTCGATCATCTGCGCGCCTGACAGCCAATGGTGGTGGTCGACCGCGCCCTGCACCACATAAGGCAGCACCGCGTAGGCGCCCCCGAAGGTCAGCATCGCGGCCTTGGTGAAGAACCAGCCCATCTGCGTCAGCGTGCCTTGCAGGCCGCCTTGTGCAAGCAGGAGAGCCATCATCCCGGCCCACAGCGCCGCGCCGGCGCCCAGCACGACCGCCAGTCGGCGGCGCGAGAAGCGCGCGTGCACGGGCGTGGGCGTGTCATCGTCGATCAGCGCCGGCCCGTAATGTCGTGCAGCTGCGCCATGGCCGCCCCCGACGGCGAAGACCTGCGGCGCCAGGCGCCCGCCGATGTCACCCAAGGCGGCGGCCCCCAGCACGATGAGGGGAAACGGCGCGTCGAACGCGAAGATGGCCACGAAGGCCGCTGCAGCGATACCCCACAGCCATGCGTTCTTCAGTGCGCGGGTGCCGATGCGGTGGGCGGCGTGCAGCACCAGCGCGGTCACCGCGGGCTTGATGCCGTAGAAGATGCCCGCGACGACAGGCCGTTGGCCGAAGACGACGTAGATCCAGGACAGCCCCACCAGGATGAACAGCGAGGGCAGCACGAACAGGCCTCCCGCCACGATGCCGCCGCGGGTGCGGTGCAGCATCCAGCCGATGTAGGTGGCCAGCTGCTGCGCCTCGGGCCCCGGCAGCACCATGCAGTAGTTGAGCGCATGCAGGAAGCGCTTCTCGCTGATCCAGCGCCTGCGCTCCACCAGCTCGGCATGCATGATGGCAATCTGGCCTGCCGGTCCGCCGAAGCTGATGAAGCCCAGTTCGAGCCAGAACCAGAACGCCTGTGCCAGCGAGACCGGGGCAGGCGGCGACGAGGCGGTCGGGTGGGGTTGCATCGAACCACGAAGTATCGACGAGCTTGCCCGAGGCACAGGCAAACCCGCTGCGCGCCGCGCAGACGCGGCAGTATCCTTGCGGCCTTCGCGAAAGACGGCTCACGCCCGCAGCCTCGCTCCACCCACATGAGCACCACGACCCGATCCGGCGCCGCCGGGCCATCTCTCGCTGCCGAAGCGAACTGCGCGATCGCCGGCGTGCGGGTCGGCGAAGAGCTGGTCCGTGCCAGGGACGCGCTGGAGCGCAAGACGCAGGAGCTGGCTCATTCGCTCGCGGTGATGCGCGCCACGCTCGAATCGACGGCCGACGGCATCCTCGTGACCGACGCGGACGGCGCCGTCATCATCTTCAACCAGAAGTTCCTCGACATCTGGGGCCTCTCGCGCGAGGCCGTCGAGTCGGCCCGCCATGCGGACCTCGTGGCACTGGTGAGCCACCTGTTTCGCGACCCGCGCCAGCTGTCTAGCCGCATCCGGGAGATCTATGAGTCCAGCGAAGGCGAGCTCTTCGACACGCTCGAGCTCGCCGACGGCCGCGTGTTCGAGCGGCAGTCGCGCATCCACGTCGTGGACGCGCACCGGCTCGGGCGGGTCTGGAGCTACCGCGACATCACTGCGCGGCGCCACGCCGAGGACGCGCTGCGCAACGCGCTGGAGGCCGAGCGCAGCGCGCGCGCCGACATCGCCCGCGTGAGCCGCGTGAAGGACGAGTTCCTCGCCACGCTGTCGCACGAGCTGCGCACGCCGCTCACCGCCATCCTCGGCTGGGCGCGCGTGCTGACGTCGAGGAAGGCCGATGCGCAGACCCTCGCTCGCGGGGTGGAAGCGATCTCTCGCAATGCGAGCGCGCAAGCCAGGCTGATCGAAGACCTGCTCGACATGAGCCGCATCGTCTCCGGGAAGGTTCGCCTGGACATGCAACCCACCGACATCGCCGGCGTGATCGAGTCGGCCGTGGACGCGGTGCGCCTGTCTGCCGACGCCAAGGGCATTCGCATCGGCAAGCTTCTCGATCCCGAGGCCGGGCTGGCGTTCGTCGACGCGAGCCGGCTGCAACAGATCGTCTGGAACCTGCTCAGCAATGCCGTCAAGTTCACGCCGCACGGCGGCCGTGTCGAGGTGATGCTGCACCGGGCCGACGGCTGGCTCGAGATCGCGGTCAGCGACTCCGGCATCGGCATCGCGGCGGATTTCCTGCCGCAGGTGTTCGACCGCTTCCGCCAGGCCGACTCGTCGACCACGCGCACCGAGGGCGGCCTGGGGCTCGGACTGGCGATCGTCAAGCAGTTGGTCGAGCTGCATGGCGGCAAGGCCTGCGCGCACAGCGCCGGGCCTGGCCTGGGCGCGACGTTCAGCGTGCGACTGCCGTTGTCCGATGCGCTGGCCGACGCCGATGTGGTCGACCCGCAGCGACCCGCCGGCGTGCCCTATGCGCCGTTGAATCTCGAAGGCATCAGCGTGCTGGTGGTGGACGACGAAGCCGACGCACGCGAGTTGATCCAGCAGTTGCTGGCCGAGAGCCGGGCGCGCGTCGTGACCGCCGCGACGGTGGCGCAAGCGCTGGCCACCTTGCGCAGCTTGCGACCCGACGTGTTGCTCAGCGACATCGGCATGCCGCACCGCGACGGCTACGACCTCATCCGCGAGGTGCGGGCGCTGCCTGCCGAGCAGGGCGGGCGAACCCCGGCGATCGCCCTGACTGCTTTCGCTCGTTCGGAGGACCGCACGCGCGCCATGCTCGCCGGCTACCAGGTGCACATCGCCAAGCCGATCGAGCCCCACGAGCTGCTCGCCACGGTGGCGAGCCTGGCCGGGCGTACCGGCGACTCGCGCTGAGCGTCACGCAGGACGTGGATCGCCGCGCGAGGGCACCGCGGGCGGCGCGCCGGCAGGCCGGTGCTTCATCGAGCCGAAGCTATGCGCGTAGACCCAGGTGAACTCCGCGCCCATGAGAAAGATCTGCGCCGAGTAATAGACCCACACCAGCACCACGGCCAGCGAGGCCGCCGCGCCGAAGACCGAGGTGACGCCGCTCTTGCCGATGTACAGGCCGATCAGCAGCTTGCCGATCGTGAACAGCAGCGCCGTCACCACCGCACCGGCCCACACGTCGTGCCAGCGGATGCGCACCCGCGGCATGACCTTGTAGATGAGCGCGAACACGACCGTCGTGAGTGCGAAGTCGAGCGCGAAGTCGATGCCATGGCCAAGCAGTTCCCAGTGCGAGAACACCGGGCCGAAGCGCTTGCCCAGGGCCGCCAGCGCCGCACTCGCCACCAGCGACACCATCAGCAGGAAGCCGATGCACAGGATCATGCCGAACGACAGCAGTCGGGAGCGCAGGAGCTTCCACACGCCGCCCCGCTGGTCACGCAGGGGCGCGCGCCAGATGCGATCGAGCGCGTTCTGCAGCTCCACGAACACGCTGGTGGCGCCCAGCAGCAGCAGGAGCGCACCCAGCGCCGTCGCCAGCGCGCCCTGCCCCGGCTTGTTCGCCGCCTCGAGGAGGGCTTGCACCGCGCGTGCGCCCTGCTCGCCCATCAGGCCGCGCAACTGCGCCAGGATCTCGCCGCGCGCGGCGTCCGGTCCGAAGACCAGCCCGGCCACCGCGATCACGATGACCAGCAAGGGCGCGATCGAGAACAGCGTGTAGTACGACAGCGCCGCGCCCATGCTCGGCGCGTAGTCGTCGACCCAGGACCGTGCGGCCGACTTGACGAGGCTCCAGGCGGCTTTGGCGTCCATCGTGCGGTGGTCGGGGCGATGAAGGCGGCGGTCAGTGGCGTCCCCGCTGCGCCAGCCAACGCTCGGCTGCCTCTTCCGGTGACTGCCTGCGCCAGTCGCTGCGCTCCCACATGCTGCGAGCGATCTCGTTGGCCTGCTCGCTGCGGTGTTCGTCGGCGAAGGCCGCGTCGACCAGCCGCAGACGGTCGGCGAAGCGGCTGATCCAGTCCAGCTGGTCCTGGTCCAGGGTGGTCAAAGCGGGGTGGGCCATGCCCAGGGCGGCTGCAATGCACGTGCCCGTCGATGCGCGCCTCGCAGGCGGCTTGAACTACTTTCGGCAAGCGGCCGCCGGATCGGCAGAACGCTCCGTACGTATGCAACCCGTGCACAAGACGGGCCATCGGCCGCGGGGCGTGCAGCGGCCGTCGCGGGCACCCCGTTTGCAACAACCACGAAACCTCGGCAACGGGAGACGTTGATGGAAAGCAGAGCCAGACTCCTCGGGCACTCGGTTCACCAGATGCTCATCGTGTTTCCGGTCGGGCTGCTGGCAACCGCCGTGCTGT
>DATFAY010000022.1:0-7793 GCA_035254085.1 Piscinibacter sp. | reverse complement strand
CTCGACTACCTCAATCTCTACGGCATCCGCGCGGCCGGGGCGCCGAGCTATCGCGAGTCGGGCATCTTCATCATCCGGCATCCGGGCTTCTCGTCGGCCTATCCCTGGAAGCTCATGTTCCTGGCCAACCGGCTGGACAAGGAGACCGGCAGCAAGACCTTCACCAGCTTCGAGCGCGAATACTGGATGCCCGCGGACTACCTCGTGGGCGGACGCCCGCAGGTGCAGCGGCCCGCGCCGCCGTGGCTGGAGATCTGGCGTGCGCGCTGGGTCGAGATCGCTCTCTTCGCCATGCTGTTGGCCGGCGCCGGCGTGGTGTACGCCTCGCGCGATCGGCTCGTGCGGCTCTCCAGCCGCAAGGACAAGCGCTGGGTGTCGTGGCCCAAGTACGCGCTGTGGATCGCGAGCCTGGGCTTCGCGGGCTTCCATCTGATGGCCCAGCCCTCGATCACGCAGGTGCTCACCTGGTTCCACGCCATCCTCTTCAAGTGGGAGTGGGGCCTGTTCCTGTCCGACCCGTTCGTGTTCCTGTTCTGGTGGTTCATCATCATCAGCGTGTTCTTCTGGGGGCGCGGCATGTTCTGCGGCTGGTTGTGCCCCTACGGCGCGATGACCGAGCTCGCCCACAAGGTGGCCGGTGCCGTCGGGCTCAAGCGCTTCCAGACGGCCCTGCCCGCCAGGTGGCACGACAAGCTCAAGTGGACCAAGTACGGCGTGTTCGCCGGTCTGCTGGCGGTGTCGTTCTATTCGATGGGCATGGCCGAGAAGCTGGCCGAGATCGAACCCTTCAAGACGACCTTCCTGGTCGGCGTGCTGCACCGGTCGTGGCCTTTCGTCACCTTCTGGTGCCTGCTGCTCGCGGCATCGCTCTTCATCGAGCGGCCGTTCTGCAAGTACCTGTGCCCGCTGGGCGCCTCGCTCGCCATCCCGTCGACCTTCCGCTGGTGGGGACTCAAGCGCAAGAAGGAGTGCGGGCCGTGCCGCGCCTGCGAGGTCGGCTGTGCTTCGCAGGCGATCGGGCGCGACGGCAAGATCGACCAGCGCGAGTGCCTGCTGTGCCTGGACTGCATGGTCATGTACTACGACGACCATGCCTGCCCGCCGCTCGTGAAGGAGCGCAAGACGCGCGTGAGCGCCGGCCTCACGCTCACGCCGATCGGTGCGAACGGCTATTACATCCCGCTGCAGCCCGTGCCCGCGACGCCGGCGCCCCGTCCGGCGGTGCCGGCGCCGAGCCCGCTGCCCGCGCGGCAGCATCTGGGCCTCGTCGGCTGGCTGCGCGCCGAGATCGTCGATCACCTGTTCCCCTGGAACCGGCAGTTCCTCACCCATCCGCTGTTCTTCCGCGCCGCGGGCCTGGCGCTGGCCGTGCTCGTCACGTGGGCGTGGCTGCTCGGCGCCGCCGGCAAGCTCGGGCCCGGCATCATCCTCGGCTGGTGGCTGGCGTGGAGCGCCTATGAGCTGGTGGTTCGCATGGCCTGCAAGCCCTACGTGAAGGAGGGCCCGTGGTGGGGCCGCAACTTCCGGCGCGCCAACTGGGCCGACATGGCCGCCTACGTCGGCATGAAAAACCTGCTGATCGGCGCTGCCCTGTTCCTGCTGATGCACGCCATGGGCGTCCTGACCGCGCTGCGCGCGCTGCCGGAGCTGAAATGGCTCTATTGATGCCGGCCGTGCGCGCGGCCCTGGCGGCGGGTGCCTTGCTGCTCGCCGGCACTGCCGATGCGGCGCAGTGGCAGGTGCATGCCGGCGAGTCGGTCGCGGCGGCGGTGGCACGCGCCGCGGCGGGCGACACGGTCGTCATCGAGCGCGGCCGCTATCGCGAGAACCTGCGCATCGACAAGCCCTTGAAGCTGATCGGCGTCGACCGGCCCACCTTGAGCGGCGGGCATGCGGGCGACACGATTCGCATCGTCGCGTCCGATGTCTCCATCGAAGGGCTGATCCTGGTCGACAGCGGCGACGACCTCGGTGCGCAGAACGCGGGCGTCTACATCGAGCCGGGGTCGGATCGAGCGGCGGTGCGGCACTGCCAGATCGCGACCAGCCTGTTCGGCCTGTGGATCCAGGGCAGCAAGGACGTGCAAGTGGTGGGCAACGTCATCACCGGCTTGCGCGACCACGCTTCGGCGCAGCGCGGCAACGGCATCCAGCTCTACAACACGACGGGCGCGCAGATCGTCGGCAACGAGATCAGCTTCGCGCGCGACGGCATCTACGTGGACGTGTCGCACCACGCCCTGTTTCGCGGCAACCGCATCCACAACGTGCGCTACGGCACGCACTACATGAACTCCCACTACAACACCTGGGAGGACAACGAGTCGTACCACAACCGCGGCGGGCTGGCGCTGATGATGGCGCGCCACCAGATCGTGCGCAACAACCGCGCCTGGGGCAACACCGACCACGGCATCATGCTGCGCACGCTGCAGGACTCGGTGATCGAGGGCAACGTCGTGGCGGGCAACCACCGCGGCTTCTTCATCTACGACGCCGAGTTCAACACGCTGCGCGACAACCTCGTCATCGACAACGACGTGGGCGTGCACCTGTGGGCCGGCTCGATCCACAACGAAGTGGACGGCAACGACTTCATCGGCAACCGCGAGCAGCTGCGCTACATCGCGGCGCGCGACGAGCCCTGGGGCTTGCAGCGCGGCAACTACTGGAGCAACTACGTCGGCTGGGACCGCGACGGCGACGGCCGCGGCGACGTGCCCTATCACGCGAGCGACCTGGTCGACCGCCTCGTCTGGGAGTACCCCGCGGCCAAGCTGCTGCTGGCCAGCCCCGCGACGCAGACGCTGCGCCTGATCGCCGAGCAGTTCCCGCTGCTGCGGGCGACCAGCGTGGTCGACGCACGCCCACGGATGCGGCCCGCCGCGAGCGGATGGGCGCAATGGATCGGAAAGCAATGATCGAACTCAGCTCTCTCGTCAAGCGCTACGGCGAGGTCGAGGCCGTGGCCGGCGTCGACTTGAGCGTGCGCGCCGGCGAGCTGTTCGGGCTCATCGGCCACAACGGCGCGGGCAAGAGCACCTTGTTCAAGATGATGCTCGGCCTGGTGCCGCCGACATCCGGCGATATCCGCATCGATGGGCAACCGGTGCGCGGCGAGGCGTTCCGGCGCGTGCGCCGCCACGTGGGCTACCTGCCCGAGAACGTGGTCCTCTACGACAACCTCACCGGGCTGGAGACGCTCGGCTTCTTCGCCGACCTGAAGGGCGTCGACCGCAGCGAATGCGCGCCGCTGCTCGACAAGCTGGGCCTGGCACATGCCGCCGCGCGCCGCGTGCGCGGCTATTCCAAGGGCATGCGCCAGCGGCTGGGCTTCGCGCAGGCGCTGCTCGGGCAGCCCAAGCTGCTGTTTCTGGACGAGCCGACCAACGGCCTGGACCCCGAGGGCATCCGCGAGTTCTATCGCATCCTCGGCGAGCTCAAGGATCGCGGCGTCACCATCGTGCTCACCTCACACATCCTGTCGGAGATCCAGGAGCGAGTCGGGCGGCTCGCGATCATGAAGAACGGCCGCATCCACGCGGTGGGCAGCGTGCAGTCGCTGCGCGAGACGATGGCGTTGCCGCTGTGGTTCGATCTGCGCCTGTCGCACGGCGCCGAAGCCGGCCTGCGCCGCGCGGTCGACGCGACCCACGGCGCCGAGATCAGCATCGTGGGCGAGCATGTGTCGGTGCGCTGCCCGCGCCACGCCAAGATGCCGCTGCTACAAGCCCTGGCCGCCCTAGGCCCCGACGTTGCGGACCTGCACGTGCGCGAACCATCGCTCGAGGACGTGCTCCTCGGCCAACCGGGTTGATGCCATGAACTTCGCTCTCGAACCCCGGCAGGTCGGCATCGTCGCCGCCAAGGAATTTCGCGACCGCATCCGCAATCGCTGGGTGCTCGCGGTGACCATCGTCTTCACCTTGTTCGCGCTGGCCATCGCCTATGTCGGAGCGGCGCAGCAGGGGCAGGTCGGCCTGCGCGGCATCGACGTCACGATCGCCAGCCTGGTGAGCCTGGCCATCTACCTGCTGCCGCTGATCTCGCTCATTCTCGGTTTCGATGCGATCGTCGGCGAGCGTGAGCGCGGCTCTCTCGACCTGCTGCTGGCCATGCCGATCACGCGGCTGGAACTGCTGCTCGGCAAGTTCATCGGCCTGTCGGCCGCGCTGGCATGCTCGACCGTGGCGGGCTTCGGCCTGGTGGGCGCGCTGCTCGCGGTGAAGTTGCCCGGCGCGGCGCTCTACCACTATGCCGGCTTCGTGCTGAGCGCCGTGCTGCTCGGCGTGGCCTTCCTGAGCCTGGCGGTCACGGTCTCGGTGTTTGCCGTGGACCGGGCGCGCGCAAGCGGCGCAGCCATCGGCCTGTGGTTCTTCTTCGTCCTCGTGTTCGACCTGCTGCTGCTCGGCGCACTCGTGGTCGGCGGCGGCAAGGTGGGCGGCGGTGTCTTTCCTTACCTGCTGCTGCTCAACCCTGCGGACGTGTTTCGCATCCTCAACATCTTCGGCCTCGACGAACTGCGCACGCTCTACGGCCTGGCCACCGTGTTCCCCGAGCAGCTGGCGAGCCCGCTGCTTCTCGGCGCGGTGATGCTGGCCTGGATCACCGCACCGCTTGGCCTGGCCGCATGGAAGTTCCGCCGATGAACCACGCATTTCACGCATTTCCCACTCGCCGCCGCCTCGTGCTGGCCGGCGTGCTCGCCGCTGCCGCTCTGGCGGGCTGCAATGCCGCCCAGCCTGGCACCCTCAAGCCGGTGGAGATCACGCGCGACACGCCGTGCAGCCTCGACGGGATGACGCTGGCCGACTACCCCGGACCCAAGGCCCAGATCGTCTACGAGCAGGGCGCCCCCGACTTCTTCTGCGACACGATCGAGATGTTCTCGATCGTCCTGCGCCCCGAACAGAAGCGCCGCATAGGCGCGGTCTTCGTGCAGGACATGCGCCAGGCCGCGTGGGACGACCCGCGCGGCCATTGGATCGATGCACGCAGCGCCTTCTACGTCGCCGGCTCCAAGCGGCAAGGGTCGATGGGCGCGACGCTGGCTTCCTTCGCCGGCGAAGCGGATGCCAAGGCCTTTGCCGCCAAGGAAGGCGGCAAGGTCTACCGCTTCGAGCAGATCACGCCCGACATGGTGGTGCTCGACGGCGGCGTTCTCAAAGACCATCAGATGTGAGCGGGCCGAGACGATGATCGACTACTTCGCCAACCTGCCTGACGACGCCGCCACGCAGATCGAGCAGCTCAGCCGGCTCGCCTACGAGCTGCGCGAGAACCGCCGTGCGCTGCTGCAGCGCCACGGCGTGGACGACGAGGCGGCCCTGCTGTCGCGCATCAGCGAGACGAGCCTCGACGAGCACCCGGCGTACGAGGACTACCTCGGCGCGCTGGCCATCGCCAGAACGCGGCAGGCCGTCGACGAGGAACTGCGCGCCTTGCTCAAGCGCCTGGGAGGCTGAGCGATGCTGCACCTCGAGATCAAGGATGCGCTGGAGCGCGAATTCCCGACGGCGCTGGCCGAGCCGCCGCGGCTCACGCAGGATGCGCTTCGGGTCACCCTGAACAACGGCGTGGTGCTCGAGTTGCGCGTGCCCGCGGAGCAGGCCTACAGCTTCGCGTGGCGATGGGGCGACGCCGAGCTGCGCATCGACACCGCGCCACTGCACCCCGGCCTGGCGAGCTTTCCGAACCACCTGCACGACGCCAACGGCGAGGTACGTGCCGACACGCTGACCTCGCCGGCCGCCGGCGCCTGCGACAACGTGCGCGCGGTGATCCAGGCAGTGCTGCGCGATCCGCTGTTGGGGGCGGGCGCTGCCGTCTGAGCGCGAGCCCTGTCTACCAAAGAAGAAGGGAACGCCGTGGCGTTCCCTTCGTTGCGTCGAGCGTGTCGCGTCCGGCGATCACTGGACCTTGGACACCATGTAGTCCACGCCGGCCTTGACGTCTTCGTCGGACAGCGAGGCATTGCCGCCCTTGGGCGGCATCACGCCCTTGGTGCCGGTGAAACCCTTCAGCGCATGGGTGTAGAGCGTGTCCTTGCCCTGCGCGATGCGGGGCTCCCAGTCGGCCTTGGACTTGAACATCGGCGCACCGGCCGCGCCGGTGGCGTGGCACACCGAGCAGGTGGTCTTGAACACGTGCTCGCCCTTCGAATCGGCCGTGTCCGTGGCGGCGGTCGTCGTCGGCGCGGGGGCCGGCGCCGGTGCAGCAGCCGGTGCTGCGCTCTGCGTTTCGGCGGGTTTCGACGCGGGTTCGGGCTTGCCGCAGGCCGCCAGCACGGCGACGAAAAGCAGGGCGGGGACGGTTCTGACGTGCACGTGATCACCTCGTTGTGGAAAACCCGGATGTTAGGGATGGCGCCGTAACGGCGCCTTGACTTTCATCATACGAGGCGGTCCGAAGAGGGTATAGGCACGCCGGACAAAGGGGCATGAAGCCCAAAGTGGCCTAGACCACTTTGCGGTGCGACCTGCAGTGTCGCCCCGGCGCTACGCGCACAACCCTTCCGAGATGAGGGGCTTGACGGGCTTTCTTCACGGGATGGCCCTCGCGCCGCCCGCGTAGTCTGAACGGGTCCGATAGCCAAGCTGTACCTCCATGCGCATCAACCTGCCCGTTTCCCCGCAAGAGTTTCCCTTCCCCAGCGGCCAGACGCTCGTCTCCACGACGGACCTGCAAGGCCGCATCCTCTACTGCAACCGCGCCTTCGTGGCCTTGAGCGGGTTCACGCGTGAAGAACTCCTCGGGCAGCCGCACAACATCGTGCGCCACCCCGACATGCCCGAAGAGGCGTTTCGCGACATGTGGCAGACGATCGAACAGGGGCTGCCGTGGTCCGCGCTGGTGAAGAACCGCCGCAAGGACGGCCGCGCTTACTGGGTCGTCGCCAACGTGACGCCGCTGGTGGAGGGTGATCGCCCGATCGGCTATCTGTCGGTGCGAACCGAGCCGCGGCGCGAGCAGGTCGCGCAGGCTGAGGCGCTCTACGCGACCATGCGTGCCGAGAAGGAGCAAGGGCGCCTGGTGCACCGTCTGCAGCAAGGCCAACTCGTGCGCGACACCTGGGCCGGCCGGCTGCGGCGCGCAACCCGCCTGGGCATCGAGCGGCGCATCGGCGGGCTCGCCCTCGCGGCGGTCGCGCTCGGCTACGGCTGCGGCGCGGCCGGAGGCTCCGCGGGCCTGGTCGGCGCGGCGGCGGCGGCGCTGGTGGCCGCCTGGCTGCTGCGCCGGCAGATCGAATCGCCCTTGCGCCGCCTGATGGCGCTGGCCAACCGGATGGCGGCCGGCGACCTCACGCAGCGGCTGGGCGACGACGCCTCGCACGACATCTTCGGCCGCATCCACCGCGCGATGGAGCAGCTCAACGTGAATCTGCAATCGATCGTGCGCGATGCCCGCAGCGAGCTGCACCAGATGCACGAGGCCACGCGCGAGATCGCGGCAGGCAACCAGGACTTGTCCGCGCGCACCGAGTCGCAGGCGAGCAGCCTGCAGCAGACGGCGTCCTCGATGGAGGAGATCACCGGCACGGTCAAGCACAGCGCCGACAACGCGCAGGCCGCCGCCGAGCTGGCGACGCAGGCCGACGCGGTGACGCGCAAGAGCAGCCAGGCGGTGCACGAGGCGGCCGAGACCATGCATTCGATCAGCGAGTCGTCGCAGCGCATCGCCGAGATCATCGAGGTGATCGAGAGCATCGCCTTCCAGACCAACATCCTCGCGCTGAACGCCGCCGTCGAGGCGGCGCGCGCGGGCGAGCAGGGGCGCGGCTTCGCCGTCGTGGC
>DATFAY010000021.1:0-2200 GCA_035254085.1 Piscinibacter sp. | reverse complement strand
TCGGACCACATCGAAAGCACAAAGGACCAGCCATGCCTTCCTGGAAGAACACTCTGCGCACGCACTACCGATGGGTCATCGTGGCCGCGGGCGGCACGCTCGGCTGCGTGGCGATCGGCGGGCTGTTTTCGCTGCCGGTGTTCCTGCGCCCGATCGCACAGGACACCGCGTGGTCCACCACCGGGATCTCCACCTCGATGACGCTCGCCTTCCTCGCGCTCGCGCTGGGCAGCATCGCATGGGGCCATCTCTCCGACAGGGTCGGCCCGCGCATCGTGGTGCTGGCGGGTTCCCTGCTGCTCACCGCCGGCCTCTCCTTGGCCAGCCTGGCGACGTCCCTGCTTGCGTTCCAGCTTTTGTTCGGCGTGGTCGTCGGCCTCAGCGCGGCGGCGATCTTCGCGCCGATGATGGCGTGCGTCACCGGTTGGTTCGACACGCGGCGCAGCCTCGCGGTGTCGCTGGTGTCGGCCGGCATGGGCATGGCGCCGATGACCATGTCGCCGCTGGCTGCCTGGCTGGTGCAAGGCCACGACTGGCGCAGCTCGATGCAGATCATCGCGGCCCTGGCGGGAGCCATCATGGTGCCCGTGGCGCTGCTGGTGCGGCGGCCACCCGCACTGGCGCAGCCCGCTGCCGCGTCGGGGGCGGCTCACGAGCCGGCCCTGTCCGTCGGGCAAGCCCTGCGCTCCGCGCCGTTCCTGATCCTGGTGCTGACGAGCTTCCTGAGCTGTGCCACCCACTCGGGGCCGATCTTCCACACGGTGAGCTATGCCGTCACCTGCGGCATCCCGCTGATGGCGGCCGTGTCGATCTACAGCCTGGAGGGCCTCGCAGGGATGGGCGGCCGCCTCGTGTTCGGGCTGCTGGGCGACCGCTTCGGCGCCGCGCGCGTCCTGGTGCTGGCGCTGCTCGCCCAGGCGATCGTGGCGCTCGGCTACGTGTACGCGCGCGAGCTGGCGAGCTTCTACACCGTCGCGGCGCTGTTCGGCTTCACGTATGCGGGCGTGATGCCGCTCTTTGCCGTGATCGCACGCGAGAGCTTTCCGCTGCGCATGATGGGCACCGTGATCGGCGGCACGACGACGGCCAGCAGCCTCGGCATGGCGCTGGGTCCCGTGCTGGGCGGGCTGGTCTACGACACGTATTCCAGCTACGCCTGGCTCTTCGTCGGCGCGTTCTCGCTGGGCATCGGCGCGTCCCTGGCCGCGCTGGCATTCACGCGGCTGCCGCGGCGGCAGATGGTGCCCGGGGTGGCTTGAGTGCGGACGACGGCTCAGCCGATGGCGGGGTATTCGCCCGTGCCGTCGGGCCAGGGCGTCAGGATCTCGAAGCCGCTGGCCGTGACCGCCACCATGTGCTCCCACTGGGCCGACAGCGAGCGATCAGCCGTCACCACCGTCCAGCCGTCGGGCAGGGCGCGCACCTGGCGGCCACCGGCATTGAGCATGGGCTCGATGGTGAACACCATGCCGGGCTGCAGGCGCACGCCTTCGCCGGGCCGCCCGAAGTTCAGGACGTCGGGCTCGTCGTGGTACACGGTGCCGATGCCGTGGCCGGCGTACTCGCGCACGACCTTGAAATGCGCTTGCTCGGCCACGCTCTGGATGGCAAACCCCACGTCGCCGAGCGTGGCGCCGGGGCGGACCTGCAGGATGCCGGCGCGCATGGCCAGGTAGGTGGCCTCCACGAGACGACGCGCCGGCGCGCTCACGGCCCCGACGCCGTACATGCGGCTGGTGTCGCCATACCACCCATCGTGCACCACCGCGACGTCGATGTTGACGATGTCACCCGATCTCAGCACCGTCTTGTCCGACGGGATGCCGTGGCAAACCACATGGTTGACCGACGTGCACAGCGTGTGCTCGTAGCCGCGATAGCCGACATTGGCAGGCACGCACCGCAGGTCGTTCACGATGAAGTCGCGGCAGCGCCGGTCCAGCTCCGCGGTGCTGACGCCGGCCCGAACGTGGGGCGCGATCATCTGCAGCACCGCCGCCGCGCGACGGCCGGCTTCCCGCACACGCGCGATCTCGTCTGGCGTGCGCAGCGCGATGCGCCCCCTCATTGCACGCGCCGGCCGGCTTTGGCGGGGGTCGATGCGCCCTGCGCCGCGATTCGAGCCAGGTCGAGCCCGCCGTGCACCTCGGCCCGGATCAGTAGCTGGCAGATCTGGTCGTGCGGCAGGTTCGGATGCAAC
>DATFAY010000020.1:0-5238 GCA_035254085.1 Piscinibacter sp. | reverse complement strand
CCGCTGGCGGTGCGCGGCGCCGCGGTGCAGTTCGAGCACGTGGACTTCGGCTACGAGGCGGGGCGGCAGATCCTGTACGACCTGAGCCTTGCGATGCCCGCCGGCAGCACGGTGGCGGTGGTCGGCGGCAGCGGCTCGGGCAAGTCGACGCTCGCAAGGCTGCTGCTGCGCCTGTACGACGTGGCGGGCGGCCGCATCATGGTCGACGGCCAGGACCTGCGCGCGATCCGGCTGGCGAGCCTGCGCGAGGCGATCGGCGTGGTGCCGCAAGACACCGTGCTCTTCAACGACACGATCGCGCGCAACATCGGCTACGGTCGCGTGGGCGCCGGCATGCCGGAGATCATCGAGGCGGCCAAGGCGGCGCAGGTGCACGAGTTCATCGTCTCGCTGCCCCAGCAGTACGACACCGTCGTCGGCGAGCGCGGCATGAAGCTCTCGGGCGGCGAGAAGCAGCGCATCGCGATTGCCCGCGCCTTCTTGAAGAACCCGCCGATCATGATCTTCGACGAGGCGACCTCGGCGCTCGACACGCGGGCCGAACGCGCCATCCAGACGGAGCTGGACCGCATCGCCCAGGGACGCACGACGCTGATCATCGCGCACCGGTTGTCGACCATCGTCAACGCCGACGAGATCCTCGTCATGGACAAGGGGCGCATCGTCGAGCGCGGCCGGCACGACAAGTTGCTGGAGCAGGGCGGCCTGTACGCCCAACTGTGGACGCTGCAGCGCCAGCAGCGCGAATTCGAGCATCTCGAGGAGGAACTCGCGCTGCAGCCGGTCAACCTCGCGGTGCTGCTGGCCGGCGCGATCGACGGATTGCGCGGCGTCATCGAGGCACGGCAGGTCCGGCTCTACACCGAGATCGACATGGACAACGCGCGCGTGACCGGCGATCCCAGCTTGCTTGCCCAGGCGCTGCGCGAACTGTCGATGGCGGCGGCCGAGTCGACGCCCGCGGGCGGCCGCATCGAAATCAAGCTGGAGCGCCACGACGCCGATGCGCGCATCAGCATCACCGACGGACGCCATGCGGGCGAACCGGCGGCGCCCGAGCAGCCGATCGCCGAGCAAGCCACCAAGGCGCCACACGGCACGCAGACGCCGCCGGATCCGCTGGAGTTTCGTGCCCTCATCGAGCAGCAGCGTGGCCGCTTCGCCATCGAGCCGCTCACCTCGACCCATGGCATGCGCTACGTCATCGAATTGCCGCTGCTGGCAGTGGACGTCGAAGCCGCGCGCGCTGGCCAGGCACCGGCCGCCGCGGGGCTGCCGAGCGGGCCCCAGCCGCTGGCGGGATTGCGCGTGCTGTGCATCGACGACAGTGCCGATGCACGCCAGTCCCTGCAGATGCTGTTGGACATGCAAGGTGCCCAGGTGCTGGTGCTGGCGTCGGGCAGCGAGGCGGTGGCTTGGCTGGAGGCGCAACCTGGCGACGAATGGCCGCACGTGGTCGTCTGCGACATCTCGCTCGGTGAGGAGGACGGCTACAGCGTCATCCGGCGGATCCGGCAGATCGAAGCCCGCCGGCAGATGCCGCTCGACCTGCGTGTGCCGGCCGTGGCCCTCACCGGCCACGCGGAGTCGGGCGACCGCATCCGGGCGCTGATGGCGGGGTTCCAGGTGCATCTGGCCAAGCCCGTGAAGCCCGAGGAATTGGTGTCGACCATCTACACGCTGGCGGGCCGCACCGTCGACGACAGCGCCGCGCAGATCCGCAGTTGAACCGGCGCGGCGGTGCAAGGCGCGCTTCTTGCCCGGCCTCGGCATGACTCTCACCACCGCCTCGGCGCCCGCGGCGCGCACCCATGGCAGCCGCTTCGCCGACGCCGGCGCCGCGCGCCGGGCCATCGACATGGCGCTGCCGATGATCGAGTCGGCGATGAAGGACCCGCAGGTCTGCGGCAGCGGCTTTCTCTACATCGTGGTGATGGACCCCGGCTTGTCGCCGCGCGACGCGGAGTTCAACGACGCCGTGCTGCTCGAGCACGCGGTAGGCGACCGCAGTCGCTGGGATGCGGACTACGCCGGCTTCGCCCGGGGCAAAGCGCGCTTGAGCTGGCAGCACGCCGCCGGCAGCCACGAAGTTCAATCAGCTCGAAGCCACTGCCTGCGGCACGGCGACAGCGTGCTGTGGGGCAGCGCTTGGCTCGACGGCATCGTCGTGGGCGTGAGCGGAGCGCATCCGTGGTTCGACGAGGCATTCGCGACCGCGATCGCGGCCAACCTGCGCGCGATCGCGAAGCAACGCCATGCCGAGGCGCTCGCCGCGGGCCATTGGGTGGCCGGCGGTCCGCAGGCCTGAGGCAAGCATCGCCGCAGCTTTTACGCCGACGTGTAGATCCGCTGCACGGCTCGACGCGCTGGACTCCTCGTTGTGAGCGAGTGGCAGGCCGGCATTGGTCAAAAACTTCAGCGCACTTGAAGGTCTTGGCGATGCAGTTCCCGAAGAGTGCAGCGGCGCATGCCAAATCCGCCGGGGCATGACGCTTGCCTTGAATCGCCAAGCGAACCAACGGACACAGCCATGGCCTCACGCCCACTGCGCATCGCGCTCATCAGCGAACACGCTTCACCGCTCGCGACGATCGGCAGTGTCGACGCCGGTGGACAGAACATCTACGTCGCCCATGTCGCGCGAGGCCTGGCCAGCCAGGGACACCACGTCGACGTGCTCACGCGACGCGACGATGCCGGCTTGCCGGCGGTGGTCGATATGCGCCCGGGCGTGCGCGTGGTCCACATCGACGCGGGGCCGAGGCGCTTCGTCGTCAAGGAGGAACTGCTGCCCCACATGCCGGCCTTCGTCCGTTCGTCGCGCCAGCTGTTCGAGCACAGCATTCCGTACGACGTGATCCACGCCAACTTCTTCATGTCGGGCCTGGTGGGCCTGAGGCTCAAGGAGACGTTCGGTGTGCCGCTGGTCATGACGTTCCACGCGCTGGGCCTGGTGCGCCGCGAACACCAGGGCAGCGCCGACGGATTTCCTTCGTCGCGCATCGAGATCGAACGGCAGATCGTGCGCGACGCCGATCGGATCATCGCGGAATGCCCGCAGGACCGATCGGATCTCATGCGCCTGTACGGCGCGGCGGACCAGCGCATCTCGATGGTGCCCTGCGGCGTCGACCTGGAGGTGTTCCGCCCAGCGTCGCGCAGCGCCGCGCGGCGTCGGCTCGGCGTGGGGTCGCAGGAGTTCGTGGTGCTGCAGCTGGGTCGCCTGGTGCCGCGCAAGGGCATCGACAACGTCATCCGCGCCGTCGCGCGGCTCGATCGCGGCGTCCCGGCGCGGCTGCTCATCGTGGGCGGCGAGTCACCGACGCCGGACGAGCAGGCGACACCGGAGATCGGGCGGCTGCGCGCCGTCGCGCGCGAGTGCGGCGTGGCCGATCGGGTCACGTTCATCGGCCACCGCCAGCGCGACGAACTGCGCGACTGCTACGCCGCATCCGACGTCTTCGTCACCACGCCGTGGTACGAACCCTTCGGCATCACGCCGCTGGAGGCGATGGCTTGCGGCACGCCGGTGATCGGCAGCGCAGTGGGCGGCATCCAGTATTCGGTCGTCGACGGCGTCACCGGCTTCCTCGTGCCGCCGCACGATCCGCCCGCGCTGGCTGCGCGCCTGGCCGAGCTGCACGGCAACCCGAGCCTCGCGCAGGCACTGGGCCGCGCGGGCATCCGACGGGTGCGCTCGATGTTCACCTGGGACCGCGTGGCGCGCGAACTGGCCGACGTCTACGACAGGATTCGCCTGCCTGCACCGGCCGTTCGCGCCGGTCGCCGGCTCAGCCTGGTTCAAGCACGACAAGCAGGAGCGAGGGCATGAATGCATTGGCACAACGCACGGCACTGGTCACGGGCGCCGGCAGCGGACTGGGCGCCGCCCTGTCGCGCAACCTGTTCGAGGCCGGCGCCCGGGTCGTGCTCGCGGACGTGGCGCTCGAGCGCGCGCAGCGCATCGCCGCAGAGATCGACCCCGAGGGCCAGCGCACCCTGGCGCTCGCCTGCGACGTGGGCAGCGAAGAATCCGCGCGAGAGGCGGTGCGCCAAGCAACAGAGCACTTCGGCGGGCTCGATGTGCTGGTGAACAACGCCGGCACCGACGTCACCATCGATCTCGAGCAGCTTTCGGTGGCGGACTGGGACCGCGTCATCGCCACCAACCTGCGCGGCCCATTCCTCATGAGCAAGGCGGCGCTGAAGCCGCTGCGCGCGGGCGACGGGGGACGCGGCGGCCACATCGTCAACATCGCGTCGACCGCGTCGCGCCGTGCCTGGGCCAATGCGAGCGCATACCACGCCAGCAAGTGGGGGCTGATCGGGCTGTCGCAGGCGCTCTACGCCGAACTGCGCTCGCAAGGCATCCGCGTCTCCAGCGTGATCGCCGGCGGCATGAAGACGCCGTTCCTGCTGGACCGCTTCAAGGACATCGATCAGACCAAGCTGCAGGATCCGGCCAACGTGGCGCAGGCCGTGCGCTGCGTGCTCACCATGCCGCGCGAGTCCATCATTGCCGAGATCATGGTGTTGCCGCTGCAAGAATCGTCGTGGCCGTGAAAGACTGAGCCGATGATCACCCTGGGAATCAACGCGGCCTTTCATGACTCGGCTGCTGCGCTGGTCATCGACGGCGTCACGTTGGCGGCAGCGGAGGAAGAGCGCTTCACGCGCATCAAGCACGCCAAGCGCCCGGTGCCGTTCACGGCCTGGGAGCTGCCGTACCACGCCATCGACTTCTGCCTCGCGCAGGCCGGGCTGACGCTCGCGGACGTGGATCACGTCGCCTACAGCTTCAACCCGAGAGATTTCGTCGGCGAACGCGCCCACGGCCAGGCCAGCCTGAGCTTGCCGCTCGAACCGTCGGCGCACGACAAGGGCGAGTGGGAGAACCCGTGGGACCCGCTCTTCGCGGCCTACATCGTCAACGCACCGCGGCAGCTTCGCGACGGCGCGCCGCATCACCTGCGCCCGCGGCTCGGGTCCGGTGCAAGCGAGCGGTGGCAGTGGCACTTCGTTTCGCACCATACCGCCCACCAAGCCAGCGCCTTCCTGGCCGCCCCGTTCGCGCGCTGCGCGGTGATGACGCTCGACGGCCGCGGCGAGAGCGCGACGACCAGCTACGGCGTCTACCGCGACGACCACTACCGCACGCTGGGCGAGGTGCGCATGCCGCATTCGCTGGGCATGCTGTACGAGCGCATCACCTCGCACCTGGGCTTCCTGCACTCGAGC
>DATFAY010000019.1:0-5460 GCA_035254085.1 Piscinibacter sp. | reverse complement strand
GGCGACTTCGCCAGGCCCAACATCGAGGCCGGCACCATGCTGCGCGGGATGATGCGGGTGGCCTTCGACTACCACGGCGCGATCATGTGGAAGATGCAGGCCGGCATGGGCGATGTGGTGTTCACGCCCTTGTACGAGCTGCTGCGCCGCCGTGGCGTGAAGTTCGAGTTCTTCCACCAGGTCGAAGAGCTGGTCCCCGCCGCCGGCGCCGACACCGTGGGCGAGATCCACCTCACACGGCAGGTCGATCTGGCCGCCGGCCGCAAGCGCTACGACCCGCTGGTCGACGTGAAGGGCCTGCCTTGCTGGCCCAGCGCGCCGCGCTACGAGCAGCTCGATGCGGCACAGGCGGCCTTGCTGCAGCAAGGCGAGGTCAACCTGGAGTCGCACTGGAGCGACTGGCCCGAGCGCTACCGGCAGGCTTTCGGCAAGCCGCTGCCGCGGGTGACGCTCAAGCACGGGGTCGACTTTGACCGCGTGATCTTCGGCGCCTCGGTCGCGTCGGTGCAGCATCTGTGCCCGCAGCTGGTGGCGCGCAGCCCGGCGCTGGCCGAGTGCACGACCCACGTGAAGGCCGTGGCGACGCAGGCCTACCAGGCCTGGATGATCCCCGGCATCCGAGAGCTCGGCTGGAACGAGTTCGGCCGCGAGGCCCAGCCGCCGGTGCTCAGCGGCTTCAGCGAGCCCTTCGACACCTGGGCGCCGATGGACCAGCTGCTGTGCCGCGAGGACTGGCCCGCGGGCGCGGCGCCGCGCAATGTCTCGTACTTCTGCAGCGCCTTGCCGATCAAGGACTACCCGCCTGCCAGCGACCACGGCTTTCCCGCACGCATGAAGGGGCAGGTGAAGGAAGCGGCCATCGGCCAGCTCAGCCAGGCGATCGGTGCCCTGTGGCCCAACGCGGTGAGCGCGCAGGGATTCGACTGGAACCTCCTGTTCGACCCGGCGGGCGCCAGCGGCGTGCACCGCTTCGACAGCCAGTACTGGCGCGCCAACGTCGACCCGTCGGAGCGCTACGTCCTGTCGCTGGTGAACAGCAGCCAGTACCGCCTGAGCGTCGACGGCACCGGCTTCGCCAACCTGCTGATCGCGGGCGACTGGGTGCGAACCGGCCTCAACGCCGGCTGCGTCGAGGCGGCGACCATGGCGGGCATGCAGGCGTCGCGTGCGCTGTGCGGACATCCGGCGGTGATCGTGGGGGAGCGCGACGTGTAGCACGCCGGCTCGGGCAAACCATGGCGCGGCGGGCGCCCGGCCCCGGACGGAATTGGTTACAGTGCGCGGCCCGAGTCCCGAATCTGCGCCAGGCATGACTGCCGTTCCGTCGACATCCGCCAGCACCGCGGCCGCGCTGCGCCGCTGCCTGGCGGCGCTGTGGTGGGCGGCGTGCCTGCTGTGCGCGGCGCCGGCGTGGGCCCAGCCGGTGGTCGTCGCGGACACGGGCCACCCGATCGACCTGCTGCGCCACGGCAGCCTGCATGTCGCGCTCGCCGACCAGGCTCCCGCCGACGGCGCCTCGCTCGCACGCTGGCTGGCCACCCAGCCGAGGGTGGACCGTGTGAGCCTGTTCGGCGGCAGCTACTGGCTGCACGCGGTGGTGCGCAACGAATCGGGAACGACGCGCTGGGTCATCGACCCGCACGGCAGCCTGATCGAAAACGTTCAGGTGCGTGTGTTCGCGCCGCGCGCGCCGGTGCAGACCTTCGATTCCGGCTATGTCGCCGACAACGAATACATGCTGCACTACGGCGGCGACGTGACGCTGCCCGAGGGCGCGACGGCCCAGGTGCTGGTGCGCATCGACAGCCGCTACTTCGCGCGCTATCCGAGCATCGAGCTGATGACCGAGGCGAGCTATCGGCAGATCGTCGTGTCGGAGAACATCCTCGCGCTGGCGGCGCTGGGCGCGTTGATGACGCTGGCGTTCTACAACCTCTTCATGTTCTACGGTACGCGCGACAAGGCGCTGCTGTACTACTCGCTGTACCTGCTGGCAGCCACGGTGAGCTGGGGGCTCACCTTCCAGATCGGCGCGCAGTGGCTGGGTTTCCACGGGCTGCACTGGCACTACGTCGGCTTCTTCCTGCTGCCGGTGTTCAACACGCTCTTCTACCTCGAGTTTCTGCAGCTGCGCCGGCTCGCGCCCCGGCTGGCGACCGCGAGCGCGGGCGTGATCGTGCTGTCGCTGGCGCTGCTGCCCGCCTGCTTCATCGCGCTGCCCTATGCCCACGCGCTGGCCACGCTGGTGATCTCGCTGTCACTGAGCCTCGCGCTGATCGCGGGCGTGGTGAGCCTCGCATCGGGCTTCCTGCCGGCGCGCTACTTCCTGGCGGCGTTCCTCGCGCTGGTGGTGCCGGCAACGTTCATCCTGCCGGCCAACCTGGGGCTGATCGAGAGCCCGGTGCGCAACACCGAGCTGCTGACGCTGCTGGGCGGAACGGCCGACGCGATCCTGCTGGCCTTCGCGCTGGCCGACAAGATCCGCCTGATGGCGATGCAGAAAGACGAATACCTGCTGCAGCTCAACCGCGCGCTCGACCAGGCGAGCACCGACTACCTCACCGGGATCCTCAATCGCCACGCCTTCGATCGCATGCTGGGTGCGGCAATGGCCAGCGATCGTTGCGACGAGGAAGTGCATCGCGTGATGCTGGTGATGATCGACCTCGACGGGTTGAAGCGCATCAACGACGAGCACGGGCACACCCAGGGCGACGCGCTGCTGTGCGAGTTCGCGCGGCAGCTGGCCGGCCTCAAGTCGGCGCAGATGCACGTGTTCCGCCTCGGCGGCGACGAGTTCGCCGTGCTCGGCGAAGCCGCCGGCGAAGGCACGGTGCGCGCGGCCATGATCGAGTTCGAGGCTTGCCTGGCCGCGGCGGGCTTCCAGGGCTGCGGCGTCAGCTACGGCATGGCCTTCGGCTCGGAGACCCGCTCGGGCAGCCAGCTGCTGATCCGTGCGGATGGCCGCATGTACCAGCACAAGACCGCCAAGCGCGTCGGCGCGAAGGCGGAACCCGTCGCGGCCTGAACCGCCGCGTCCGCGCTGCCGCCCGCGCAGCGCGTCGACTCCTTCAGTCTTCCCGATTCATTGCGAATGGAGCAACGCCTAGTTGCTCGAAGAGCCGTTTATTGATTGCTTTGAACAACCTAGAGTTAACCCCAATCGATGAGCCAGTTGCGACACACCGACTCGCCGAGGCTGACCCGAACTGTCAACTCTTGATCGAAGGAATCACCATGAACGCCAAGCTCTTCTCCACCCTCACCACCGTCGCGATCGCCGTGGCCGGCGCAGTCGCCATGTCCGGCGCGTTTGCCGTCGAAGCCACCCAGTACAACCCCGAGCCCGGCACGGCCACCCGCGCCGACATCAAGGCGCAGATCGGCACTCCCCGCGCCGCCGTCGTCCAGTACGGCGAGGCCACCGTGTTCGTCGACCAGCCCGCATCGGCCGGCCGTGCGCTGGCCCGCTCGGACGAGCAGGACAGCGGCGTGAAGGTGGTGCGACTCGGTGAAGCCACCGAGTTCATCGACCAGCCCGGCACGCGCAGCCGCGCCGACGTGCGCGCCGAGACGCTGGCTGCCATCCGTGCTTCTCGCGTGAGCCGCTGAGCGGCGGGCCGCCCTCGGCGGCCCTCTCTCGGTTTCCTGCATGCATGCCTCGGGCCGGTTGGGGCCGGCCCGGTGGCTAGGCTTTGCCCGGCGCCATGGCCGGGCGCCCTTCACAACGACAAACACACACCATGAAGCTTTCGCATTTCGCCTTCACCGCCGTTGCGCTCGCCAGTGCCGCGGCCGCCCAGGCGCAAGTCACCAACAACAACGCCTCGGTGACGCTGTACGGCATCGTCGACGCCTACGTGCAGGTGGCGCACGGCGCCAGCAGCCTGTCGCGCACGCAGTCGGGCGGCCTGTCCGGCTCCCGTCTCGGATTCAAGGGCAACGAGGATCTGGGTGGCGGCCTGCGCGCCATCTTCGCCATCGAGAGCGGCATCAATCTCGACGACGGCACCAACGGCCAGGGCGCCTTCTGGGGTCGCCAGGCCTATGTCGGCCTGACCTCGCCCTACGGCCAGGTGAGCCTGGGTCGCCAGTACGGCAGCCTGTACACGCTGTCGAGCGACTTCAGTGAATTCACGAACGGCCCGATCGGCGCCAGCACCTCCGTGATCGGCGGCTTCGGCGGCTACGAGCCGGTGCGCGGCGCCACCGCCACCACGGCCACCGGCAACGGCGGCCCGGGGCGGATCAACAACTCCATCAAGTACGAGTCGCCGTCGTTCAGCGGCTTCAAGGGCGGCGCCGTCGTCGGCTTGGGCGAAGTGGCGGGCAGCACCACCAAGACCCGTCTGGCGGACGTCTACGGCCGCTACACGGCAGGGCCGCTCGATGCGATGGTCTCGCTCGTCGACGACCGCATCGCCGCCACCAGCCTGAACGTGCGCACGGTCTCGGCGGCCGCGGCATACAGCTTCGGCGACGTGCGAGCGATGGGCGGGATCATCTCGGTCAACGACCGCAGCGTGGCCAATGCCGACGGTGAGGGCTACTGGGTCGGCGCCGACTACCGCGACGGCCTGAACCTGTTCAAGGCGCAGTACTTGGTCAACAAGCAGAAGAACGGCGACGGCAAGACGCAGGCCATCGGCGCGGGCTACCAGTACGACCTGTCCAAGCGCACCGCGCTGTACTCGTCGCTCACGTACTTCAAGAACGAAGGCAGCGGCTACGCCGATCGTTGGGCGAGCGGCCTGCCGGCGGGCTTGACCAGCGCAAGCGACCGCAACATCACCGAACTGGCGGGCGGCATCCGCCACACCTTCTGATCGATAGCCAAGCGGGGCCTCGCGCCTCGCGCGGCACCGCGGCCCGGTTCGCTGCTTGCAGCGGCCGGGCCGTTTTCGTGGCGCCTCAGCCGATCAGCCACAGCCCGCCGGTCAGCAGCACGGTGCCGACCAGCAGGAGGGTCAGGTAGGCGCTGCTCACGAACACCGCGCGCAGCAGCGTCGCGCCCCAGCGGCCGCCGTAGACCCGGCGCATCGCCCATACGCCATAGATGAAGACCAGCAGCATCACGGGCAGGTCCGCGCTGTCGGGCAGCAGCGACGAGGCCAGCAGCGCGATGAACCAGAAGGCGTGCATGTGCAGGCCGAACACGACGTGCTCGCCGTACAGCATGTGCCGATTGCGGTAGGCCAGCATCACGATCGCCGCGAACACCGGCAGCATCAGGAACAGCGCATAGGGCGCCGCCGACGACAGCCGCGCGCCGAATTGATGTGCCGACTCCTGCGGATGCTCCTGCCAGGCGTGCAGGCTGCGCGACGCGGCCCGCGCGACGCTGTTGCACTGCGCCGAGGGCTCGTCGCAGCGCGCCAGGTCCAGCATCAGGTGGCGTCCGCTCGCGGGCGCGGCGTGGGCAGCCGAGGCCGCCTCGGCCATGACGCGCGCGGTCTCGGC
>DATFAY010000018.1:0-7083 GCA_035254085.1 Piscinibacter sp. | reverse complement strand
GCCCAGCTTCTGCGCGAGCTGGTACATGATCATGTGGTCCGAGCGGCTCTCCCAGAGCGGCTCGATCACCTTCTCGCGCCACTGGATCGAGCGGTTGGATGCCGTCACCGATCCGCTGGTCTCGAACTGCGTGCAAGCCGGCAGCAGATAGACCACGCGATTGGGGTTGAGGTCTTCCGCCTTGCCGGGCATCGCCGCCATCGCCGCGGTGGCCGACGGGAACGGGTCGATCACCACCAGCAGGTCGAGCTTGTCCATCGCCCGCTTCATCTCCAGGCCGCGGCTCTGCGAATTCGGCGCATGGCCCCAGAAGATCAGGCCGCGCAGGTTGCTGTCCTGGTCGATCAGCTCGTTCTTCTCGAGCACGCCGTCGATCCAGCGCGACACCGTCATGCCTGACTTGGTCATCATGCCGGGCGCGTACTGCTTCTTGATCCACTCGTAGTCGAGGTCCCACACCTTGGCGTAGTGCTTCCACGCGCCCTCGGCCAGGCCGTAGTAGCCGGGCAGCGAGTCGGGGTTGGGGCCGACGTCGGTGGCGCCTTGCACGTTGTCGTGGCCGCGGAAGATGTTCGCGCCGCCGCCCGACACGCCGATGTTGCCCAGCGCGAGCTGCAGGATGCACGAGGCGCGCACGATCGCGTTGCCGATGCTGTGCTGCGTCTGACCCATGCACCACACCACCGTGCTCGGGCGGTTGTCGGCCATGAGCTTGGCGACCTTGTAGACGGTGGCCTCGTCGACGCCGCACACCTCCTGCACCTTGTCCGGCGTCCATTTGGCGAGCACGTCCTCGCGCACCTTGTCCATGCCGTAGACGCGGTCGGCGATGTACTTCTTGTCTTCCCAGCCGTTCTTGAAGATGTGGTGCAGCATGCCGAACAGGAACGCGATGTCGGTGCCCGAGCGGATGCGCACGTATTCGTCGGCCTTGGCCGCCGTGCGCGTGAAGCGCGGGTCGACCACGATCATCTTGGTGCCGTTCTCCTTGGCGTGCAGCATGTGCAGCAAGGACACCGGGTGCGCTTCGGCTGCGTTCGAGCCGATGTACATGGCGCACTTGCTGTTCTGCATGTCGTTGTAGGAGTTGGTCATCGCGCCATACCCCCAGGTGTTCGCGACGCCCGCGACCGTGGTGGAGTGGCAGATGCGCGCCTGGTGGTCGCAGTTGTTGCTGCCCCACAGGCTCACCCACTTGCGCAGAAGGTACGACTGCTCGTTGTTGTGCTTGGACGAGCCGACGATGAAGATCGAGTCGGGTCCGCTCTGCTTCTTGAGCTCGAGCATCCTGGCGCTGATCTCGTCGAGCGCCCGGTCCCAGCTGATGCGCACGTACTTGCCGTCGACCAGCTTCATGGGGTACTTGAGCCGGAACTCGCCGCGCCCGTGCTCGCGCAGCGCGGCACCCTTGGCGCAATGCGCGCCGAGGTTGATCGGCGAGTCGAACACCGGCTCCTGGCGAACCCAGACGCCGTTCTCCACCACCGCATCGACCGCGCAGCCCACCGAGCAATGGCCGCATACGGTGCGCTTGACCTCGAGCTTGCGTTCGCCGGACTTCGGCGCGTCCGCGGCCTGCGCCTTGCGCACGAGCGTGAGCTGCGACGCTGCCAGCCCGGCCCCGACGCCGACGCCGGAGCGGCGCAGGAAGGCGCGACGGTCCATGGTCGGGATGGCGCGCGACACACCGCGCGCCAGGCTGGAAACGAGCGACGACGACGCGGTGCGACCGACGTCGGACGATTTGCGCGTGAGCAACATGATGTCTCCTGCGGACTGGCGGATCAGCCCGGGATCAGACGTCGCCGGACCGCCCCGAGGCGGCCGACCGCCCCTCGGGGGTGGGAGCGGAGCGACGTGAGGTTGTCATTCAGACTTTGGTGGTTTCGTAGTAGCGCAGCACGTGCTGCGTGAGCTGGTAGCCGCCGTCGGTGTCGGGCGCCGGCTTGGCGCGGGCAGCAGCGGCCTCCTGCTGGGGCGCTCCAGGCAATGCCTTGACGGCCAGGGCCGCCACGCCGGCGACACCGGCGCCGAGCAGCAGGCTGCGGCGTTTGGCAGGCGCCTCGTCGGGCGCGGGGGGGCGACTGCGATCGGACACGACGGAGTTCATGCTGTTCTCCAGGATATTTCCTGCCCACGACAACGCGCCGCCTCCCATGACGGCGCTTGCTCGAATGTATGCACGATGCCGCGGCGGGTCATCAGGGTCTGTCCCGACGCGTTCGCATGCCGCGCAGTGCGCGCCAGCGCGCGGTCAGTCCATCATGTCGAAGCCCTGTGCCTCGACCGCGAAGAAGTCGCGGGCGAAGATGGCAAGGGCGCGGTAGAAATCGGCGCCCGCATGCGCCGCGATCTGCTCGCACGGCTCCTCGACCCAGCCGCGCAGGTGTGCATCGAAGAAGCGGCGCTGCGCGGCGAGGTTGCTCGCACCGGGGTCGTCGCCGGCGATGAGGTAGCGCATCACCTCGCACAGGTAGGCAAGGTGGTCTTCGGTTTCCGCCATGCCCTCGACACGCGTCAGTCCCAGTTCGGTCAAGGTGTCGCGCAGGGCGACCAGCGGCTTCTCGTTCATCGCGCCGGCGAGGTGGTGCGAGGCATAGAGGAAGACCTCGGGCCGGCCGATGCCCATGAAGAGCGCGTCGTACTCCTGCGCCACCTGCTCGCGCGTGAGGCAGCGGCTGGCGGCGACCACGTCGCTCCAGCTGCGCTCGAGGAAGCCGCCCGGCGCCGGCGCCTCGGTGGGAGCCACCTGCAGCTGCTCGTAGAGCTCGGCGTCCGGCGCGGCATAGAACAACTGAGCGAGCAGTCCGTAGACCTCGGCGCGCGCGAGCTCCTCGCGGTCGTCGGGGGTGCTGAAATTCAATGGCTGGCTCATCGCAGGTCCGTGATCCGGACTTCGCCCGGGTCGGTGTGCAGGTCGATCACGCGGCAGTCGCCGCACATGCGCAGGCGATCGGCCGCGCGGCCCTGGAACATCGCGTGCCCGGCCAGCTTGCCCATCATCGCCTCGATGGCCTTGAGCGTGCCGAAGGGCTTGCCGCAGCGGATGCAGCGATAGGGCTCCACCTCGTTGAGCACGCGCGGCTGCTTGCGGGCCTTGCCGCCGTCGGCCAGCCACAGGCGCGGTTCCAGGCGGATGGCGTGTTCCGGGCAGGTGCTCGCGCACAGGCCGCACTGCACGCAGTTCTTCTCGATGAAGCGCAGTTGCGGGCGCTCCGGGTTGTCGGCGAGCGCGCCCTCGGGGCAGGCGCCCACGCAGGCCAGGCACAAGGTGCATTTGTCGATGTCGACCACGACTTGCCCGAAGAGGCTCGCCGAGTCGGGCAGCGCGATCGACTCGACCTGACTGGGCGCGTGCGCGAGCAGGTGGTCGATCGCCAGTTCGAGCGTCGCGCGCTTGTCGGCTTGCACGGCGAAGGTGGCCGCGGTCGCGACGCCAGCGGCGGCCTTCGTGCGCAGCGAGGCGTCGAGCGCCGCCAGGTCGCGGGCGTCGCGCGCCTGCAGCAGACGCACGCGACCGCCGTGGCCCCAGGCCTGCATCAGCGCGTTGGCGACGTCCGCCTGCGCGTCGAGCGCGTCGCGGTACTCGGGCGCCTCCTCGTCGGTGAGCAGGATCCACAGGTCGACCGCGCCGTACGCGAATGCCGCGAGCCACAGGTCCAGCCCGACGCTCGCGGTGTGCCAGACGTCCAGCGGCAGCACGCGGGCAGGCAGGCCGTGGATCGAGGAGTCGACCCGCGCCGCGCGGCCGAGCTCGTCGAGCAGGCGCCGCCCCGCGCCCTGGCTGTGCACCAGCAGCGCCGGAGCACCGGTGCGCGCCGTGCCGCCCGCGCGGTGGTACGTCTGCATGAGGGTGCGCAGCCGCCGACCCAGGTGCGCGGCGGTGGGCGTGGCGTACGCGAGCGCGCCGCTGGGGCACACGGTGGTGCAGGCGCCGCAGCCGACGCACAAGTGCGGCTCGACGCGGATGCCGCCGCCATCGCTGACGCGGCTTTCGATGGCACGGGCGCTGCACACCTCGATGCAGGCGTCGCAGCCGATCTGCTCGTTGCGGCTGTGCGCGCACAGCTTGGGCTTGTACTGGAAGAAGGTCGGCTTCTCGAACTCGCCCGTCATCTCGCGCAGCGCGAGCGCCGCCTCGAGCAGCTTGCGATCGTCGCTGCCCGGTCGGAAATAGCCCTGCGGCGGCTGATGCAGCGACAGGAACGGCTCCGGGCTCAGGTCCAGGACGAGGTCGAAGTCCTGTGCGACACGCTGCGGCGCGCGCGAGAAGTCGATCGCCCCGGCCGCATCGCAGGCACGCACGCAGTCGCGGTGGGCCTTGCATGCGGCCAGGTCGACCTGGTAGCTGAAGTCGATCGCGCCTTCCGGGCACGCGTCGATGCAGGCATTGCAGCGCGTGCACAGGTCGAGGTCGATCGGGTTCGCGCTCTCCCACTCGACCTCGAAGCGGCCGAGCCAGCCGGTGATCGACTTGAGCGCGCCGGCATGCACCGGCCGCTCGCGCGTTTGCGCCAGCGCGCCGCCCGCGCGGGTGAGCAGCAGGCTCACCTCCAGCTTGTCGGCCAGCATCGCGGCCGCGCGTTGCGCCGCATCGGCGTCGCCGATGACGAGCACATGGCCGCCGCTGCGGTAGCTCACGGTCGGCACCGGGTCGGGCTCGGGCAGCTGGGCCGCGGCGATCAGCGCGGCGATCTTCGGCATGGACTGCGCCGCGTCCTTGGACCAGCCGCCGCTCTCGCGGATGTTGACGAAGCGGATGGCGCGCTCCTGCACCGGCGGCGCGCCTTCGGTCTCGTCGTTCAGCTCGCGGAAGAGCCGGCTTTCCTGGGTGCAGGCGACCAGCAAGTCCTCGCCGCCCTTGGCCGCTCGCTGGAATGCGCCGGCCTCGCGGCGACACAGGGTGGTGTGCAGCGTCTGCAGCCCGTCCGCTGCTTCAGGCGGCAGGGCCTTCGCCAGCGCCGCCGCATCCAGCGGCATCGTCTTGTTGCAGTCGCAGATCAGCGTCTTCATCGGGGGGTACTGCGTCGTGGGGCTCGGGCGACTGTGGCACCTGCTGGTTCGCCGCACCATCGGTAGATGCCTTGGGCGCGCGCTCCTCGGTCGCCTCGTCCTCGAACAGGCCGAGCGCGTGCGACTGCGCCATCTTGCGCAGCATCGCCAGCGGGATCGGGTCCGCCTTGTTGTAGTCGTCGATGTAGGTGTCCAGGCCGTCCATGACGTTGAAGTGCGGGTCGGCGAACAGCTTCTTCATTGCGGCGCGCTTGACCGACTCGTCAACCGCGGGCGCGAGAAAGCGCCGGATGTCCGCGCCGGCGGCCAGCTGCGCCACGTCGTCCATCGTCGGTGCCGGCTCGACGGCGGCCTGCGGCTCGGCCGGCAACACGGCCGCGGGCTCGCTCGGGGGCGGCACGACGGGCACCGGCGCATCGATGACGGTCGCCGTCGCCTCGCCTGGCCGGCCATCGCGGGCTTCGGCCTTGCGCCGCGCCCAGCGCGAAAGGAAACCGTCTTCGCTCATCGCCGCCTCACTGCCTCTTCACTGCCGCTGATCCGGCGGCAGGAACGACGCCGGGCGCTTGCGCTTCTTGGGCTCGGGCCGGTAGTGCGCGTCCGTGAAGGCCTGCAGCCAGCGGCACAGCTCGGCACCCAGCGGGACGTTGTCGACACGCTCCTGCGCATCGAGCCAGCGTCCCGCCTCGTTGTACGACAGGCTCACCGCCTGCGGCCGCGCGCTCGACGCATCGTCTTCGTCGACGCGCCACATCACGAACCACACCGGCGCGCCCGAACTGAGGTTGAGGTGGTAGCCCTCGCACTCGTCCTTGAACAGCTCCAGCGCGAAGCCGGGAAAGAGAGTCTGCCGCAGGCGACCGTCGTCGCGCAGCACCCGCGGCTGGCTGCCCAGGCCGGCCTCGTCCTGCATCACGTCGCGCACCGAGAAGCGCCAGGCTTCCCAGCGGTTGGGCTGCGCTTCGCGCTCCATCACCACCGCCACCTCCACGCGCGGACGCTCGGTGTCCATGGGCCAGTGCTCGCTCAGGTGTTCTTGGAGATCGAGATGGTCGGGAACTTGGACGAGAAGTCCTTCGAGCGCTGGGCGATCTTCACCGCCACCTGCCGCGCCACGGACTTGTACAAGCCGGCGATCTCGCCGTCGGGGTCGCTCACCACCGTCGGGCGGCCGCCGTCGGCCTGCTCGCGGATGCCGATGTTCAGCGGCAACGCGCCCAGGTAGTCCATCTTGTACTGCTCGGCCAGCTTCTTGCCGCCCTCGGCGCCGAAGATGTGCTCGACATGGCCGCAGTTGGAGCACACGTGCACGGCCATGTTCTCGACGATGCCGAGGATGGGCACGCCCACCTTCTCGAACATCTTGATGCCCTTGCGCGCGTCCAGCAGCGCGATGTCCTGCGGTGTCGTGACGATCACCGCGCCGGTGATGGGCACGCGCTGCGAGAGCGTCAACTGGATGTCGCCGGTCCCGGGGGGCAGGTCCACGACCAGGTAGTCGAGGTCGGACCAGTTGGTCTGGCGCAGCAGTTGTTCCAGGGCCTGCGTCGCCATCGGGCCACGCCAGATCATCGCCTCGTCCTGCGCGACCAGGAAGCCGATCGACATGACCTGCACGCCGTAGTTCTCCAGCGGGTCCATGGTCTTGCCGTCGGAGGATTCGGGCCGCCCCTCGATGCCCATCATCATGGGCTGGCTCGGGCCGTAGACGTCCGCGTCCAGCAGGCCCACCGCCGCGCCTTCGGCGGCGAGCGCCAGGGCGAGGTTCACCGCGGTCGTGCTCTTGCCCACGCCGCCCTTGCCCGACGCGACCGCGACGATGTTCTTGACCTTGGGCAGCAGGGCCACGCCCCGCTGGGCCGCGTGGGCGACGATCTTGCTCGTGACGTTGACCGACACGTTGTTGACGCCGGCAACGCCCTTGGCCGCCGCGATCAGCGACTTGCGGATTGCCGGGATCTGGCTCTTGGCGGGGTAGCCGAGCTCGACGTCGAACGAAACGTCGCCTTCATGCACCTGCAGGTTCTTGAGCGCCTTGGTGCTGACGAAGTCCTTGCCGGTGTTGGGGTC
>DATFAY010000017.1:0-3510 GCA_035254085.1 Piscinibacter sp. | reverse complement strand
TCGCAGCGCCCGGGCGCGAGCGCCGCCAACTCGGCGCCGATCAGCCCGCTGAACGGCTGCTGCGCGAGCACCTTGCGGCCCAGCGCGAGGAATGCCTCGGCCGAGTCGGTGGGCCATTGCAGATCGGATTGCGCCATGCGTCGTCTCCGTCAGTGATTGGGCTGCTCAGCGCAGGATCGCCTCGCCCTGCTTCAGCTCGAGCGTCTTGGCGTTGCGCCAGCGCAGGCTGAGCGGGATGGTCACGCGGGCGCTGCCGATCAGCTTGGGGTCCGCGGGCGGCAGCGCGCGCACCGCGGCGGCCGCCGCCTCGCGCAGCGCGCCGGCGAACGAGAACACCGCGGCGTCGGCGCGCGGCGACAGCTCGCCGACCACCCGCAAGGCCGGATCGGCCGGACGCAGCGAGTCGAGGTCCAGCGCGAGCGACAGGTCGGGCGCTCCCATGAGTTGCTCGATCGGCACCCGCGCGCGCTCGATCGCCTCGGTGGCGATCGTGTAGGCATACCCGATGGAGTATTCCCAACGGCCGAGCGGCTGCTCCGAGCTGCCGTTGCCCGACAGCCAGGCCCCCGCGTTGGCGTAGCTTTGCTGCACGCCTTCGCCGTGGCCGAACTTGCGCGCCAGGCGACGCGTGGCGTCCAGGTTGCCCGCGCGTGCCGCGGCAGCCAGGTACTGCGCGGCGCGCACCAGGTCACGCGCAACGCATTCGCCGCTCTCGTACTGCGTGGCCGCTTCCAGCAAGGCGGCGGGGTCCTGCGCCGGCAGGCCGCGGTTCAGGCGGGCCAGCGTCGTCGCGCAGGCGGCGGCCTCGGGGTCGAGGCCCTGCACCCGCAGGCCTTCGGCCGGCGACACCGTCGCCGCGCCGCACAGGCTGGCGCACCAGGCCAGCTGCCGCAGCCAGGCACCGCGCCGTGACCGGCGCCGCGACGGACATGGCGGCAGCAGGCGCGTCACAGCACCTCGAACACGCCCGCGGCGCCCATGCCGCCGCCGATGCACATGGTCACGACGACACGCTTGGCACCGCGGCGCTTGCCTTCGATCAGCGCATGACCGGTGAGGCGCTGGCCGCTCACGCCGTAGGGGTGGCCTACCGCGATCGCGCCGCCGTTGACGTTGAGCTTGTCCATCGGGATGCCCAGCGTGTCCGCGCAGTACAGCACCTGCACGGCGAAGGCCTCGTTGAGCTCCCACAGGTCGATGTCGGCGACGCTCAGGCCCAGGCGCTTCAGGACCTTCGGCACCGCGAACACCGGGCCGATGCCCATCTCGTCGGGCTCGCAGCCGGCCACGGCGAAGCCGAGGAAGCGGCCCAGCGGCTTGAGGTTGTTCTTCTCGGCGAAGCTCTCGTTCACGACCACGCAGGCGCCGGCGCCGTCGCTGTACTGGCTGGCATTGCCGGCGGAGATCAGGCCGCCGGGCACCGCGGAGCGGATGCCCTTGATCGAGTCGTAGGTCGTGCCGGGGCGCAGGCCTTCGTCGGCGCTCACGGTGACTTCCTTGGTGCGCACGCCCATCACCGGGTCGGCCACGCCGGCGATGGTCGTCACCGAGATCATCTCGTCCTTGAACTTGCCCGCTTCCTGCGCGGCGCAGGCGCGCTGCTGGCTCTGCGCGCCGTACTGGTCCATGCGCTCGCGGCTGATCTTGTAGCGCTTGGCGACCTGCTCGGCGGTCTGCAGCATGGGCCAGTAGATCTCGGGCTTGTGCTCGAGCAGCCAGGCGTCGGTGAACATGTGCCGGTTGGCTTCGTTCTGCACGCAGGAGATGCTCTCCACGCCGCCGGCCACGTAGACGTCGCCCTCGCCCGCGATGATGCGTTGCGCCGCCATCGCGATCGTCTGCAGGCCGCTGGAGCAGAAGCGGTTGATGGTGACGCCGCTGGTCGTGATCGGCAGGCCGGCGCGCAGGGCGATCTGGCGCGCGATGTTGCTGCCGGTGGCGCCTTCGGGCGTGGCGCAGCCCATCAGCACGTCTTCCACGAGCGCAGCGTCGATGCCGGCGCGCTCGACCGCGGCCTTGACCACGTGGCCGCCGAGCGTCGCGCCATGGGTCATGTTGAAGCCGCCCTTCCAGCTCTTGGCGAGCGGAGTGCGTGCGGTGGAAACGATGACGGCGTTGGTCATGAGAAATCTCCTGGGGTCATGCGGCCGCCGACGCATTCGCGGCGGTGGCGGCCTGGTAGATGCTGTTGCGCGGCTGCGCGAAGACGCGCCGCACCATGGGTTCGAATTCGCCGATCGGCAGCGTCTCGCCCTTCGGATCGAAGGCGGGGTTGTCGTACTGGTCGCAGAACTCGGCCGTGCGCTCGAAGTGCGCGTGACCACGGAACTGCTCGCGCAGGTCGCGGTTCAGGCCGATGTGGTGGAAGAAGTAGTAGCCCTGGAAGATGCCGTGGTGCTGCACCATCCAGAGGTTGGCTTCGCTCACGAAGGGCTTGAGGATGGCCGCGGCGATGTCGAAATGGTTGAACGAGCCGAGCGTGTCGCCGATGTCGTGCAGCAGCGCGCACACCACGTACTCGTCGTCGCGGCCCGCCTTCAGCGCGCGGGTGGCCGTCTGCAGCGAATGGGTGTAGCGGTCGACCGGGAAGCCGCCGTAGTCGCCTTCGAGCAGCTTCAGGTGCGCCAGCACGCGATCGGGCAAGGCGCGCGAGAAGGCGGCGAACTCGCCGCCGATCACGCGCCAGTCGGCCGCGGTGCTGTCTTCCATCCGGGTGAATGCTGCACGCTCGGTCATGACAGCCCCTCGTCCGATGGGTACATCGGCCGATCCCCAGGGGCCACAAAAGGCCCCTTCGTGGCCCTTGGGATGCCGGCCGGCTTGGGAGCGGCCCGGCGCTCGGCCGGCCACACGCGAAGCAGTCGTTGGCTCATCGCGTCAGCTGAACGTCTTGCCTTCGGCGGCGAGCCTGGCCAGCAGCGGCGCGGGCTGCCAGAAGCTCGCGTCGTCTCGCGGGTTCTTGGCGAAGCGCTTCATCGCCTGGACCACGTTGAACAGGCCGACCGTGTCGGCGTAGTTCATCGGGCCGCCGCGGTGCAGCGGGAAGCCGTAGCCGGTGAGGTAGACCATGTCGACATCGGAGGCGCGCAGCGCGATGCCTTCGTCGACGATCTTCGCGCCCTCGTTGACCAGCGAATAGACCAGGCGATGCACGATCTCGTCGTCACTGATCTTGCGCGGCGTGACGCCGAGCGCGGCGCGGTTCTTCTCGATCATCTCGTTGACGACGGGGCTCGGGATCGCGTCCCGCTTGCCCGGCACGTAGTCGTACCAGCCGGCGCCGGTCTTCTGGCCGAAGCGGCCCATCTCGCACAGCAGGTCGGCTGATCTGCTGTAGCGCATGTTCGGCTTCTCCTGGTAGCGGCGCTTGCGGATGTACCAGCCCACGTCGTTGCCGGCCAGGTCGCCCATGCGGAACGGGCCCATCGCGAAGCCGAACTTCTCGATCGCCTTGTCCACCTGCTGCGGCGTGCAGCCTTCGTCCAGCAGGAAGCCGGCCTGGCGGCTGTA
>DATFAY010000016.1:0-2149 GCA_035254085.1 Piscinibacter sp. | reverse complement strand
GATCGGCTTCACCATCATCTCGCTCACCGTCTCGCTGATCGCGGTGCTGATCCCGCTGCTGTTCATGGGCGACGTGGTGGGGCGGCTGTTCCGCGAGTTCGCGGTCACGCTGGCAATCACCATCCTCATCTCCGCCGTCGTGTCGCTCACGCTGGTGCCGATGATGACTGCGCGCATGCTGCGCCGCGAAGCGCATCCGCACGGCATCGGCTTGCGCATCCAGCGCGCCTTCGAGCATGTGGTCGAGCACTACGACGGCGCGCTGCGCTGGGTGCTCGACCACCAGCGCGCGACGCTGTGGGTCGCGCTGGCCACGCTGGCACTCACGGTGCTGCTCTACGTCGTCATCCCCAAAGGCTTGTTCCCGACGCAGGACACCGGCCAGCTGCAGGCGCGCGTCGAAGCGTCCGAGTCGGTGAGCTACGCGCGCATGGCCGCGCTGCAGCAGGCGGCCGCGCGCGCGATCCTCGACGACCCGGACGTGCGCAACCTCGCGTCCTTCGTCGGCGTCGACGCGGCCAACAACACCATGCTGCACACCGGCCGGTTGCTGATCGACCTGAAGCCGGGGCGCAGCGGCTCGCAGCAGCAGACCATGGAGCGCCTGCGCGAGCGCGTGCGCCAGGTGGCGGGCGTGACGCTGTACCTGCAGCCGACGCAGGACCTCACCGTCGACGCCGAGACGGGGCCGACGCAGTACCGCGTCTCGATCGAAGGCGCGGACGACGCCACCGTCGCGCTGTGGGCGACGCGGCTTGCGCAGAAGATGCAGACCCTCGGCCGGCTGCGCAACGTGGTCACCGACGTCGGCGCCACCGGCCTCGCGGTGCAGATCGACATCGACCGCGACACCGCCTCGCGCCTGGGCATCAGTGCATCGGCGGTCGACGAGGCGCTGTACAGCGCGTTCGGCCAGCGCATCGTCTCGACCATCTTCACCGAGACCAACCAGTACCGCGTGATCCTCGAGGCGCAGCCGGGCCTCGCCACGACGCCGCAGTCGCTGGGCGCGCTGCACGTCGCCACCGCGAGCGGCGAGCCGACGCCGCTGGCCGCCATCGCCTCGATCCGCGAGGTCCAGGCGCCGCTGCAGATCACCCACGTCGCGCAGTACCCGGCCACCACCATCGGCTTCGACACCGCGGACGGCATCTCGCTGGGCAGCGCCGTCGATGCGATCCGCACCGCGGCCAAGGACATCGCCTTGCCCGACAGCGTCACGCTCACCCCGCTGGGCGCGGCCGGCGCGTACGAGGCCTCGCTCACCAATCAGCTGTGGCTGATCCTGGCTGCGGTGATCTGCGTCTACATCGTGCTCGGCGTGCTCTACGAGAGCTACGTGCACCCGCTCACCATCCTGTCGACGCTGCCCTCGGCCGGCATCGGTGCCCTGCTCGCCTTGATGCTGGCCGGCGACGATCTCGGCGTGATCGGCATCATCGGGATCATCCTGCTCATCGGCATCGTCAAGAAGAACGCGATCATGATGATCGACTTCGCGATCGACGCCGAACGCAGCGAGCGAAAGCCGCCGCGCGACGCGATCCACCAGGCCGCGCTGCTGCGCCTGCGGCCGATCCTCATGACCACCATGGCGGCGCTCTTCGCCGCCTTGCCGTTGATGTTCGGCTGGGGCGAAGGTGCCGAGCTGCGCCGCCCGCTGGGCCTGGCGATCTTCGGCGGCCTGATCGTGAGCCAGCTCCTGACGCTGTTCACCACGCCGGTGATCTACCTGTGGTTCGACCGGCTGGGGCAGCGGCTTCGCGCGGGACGCGGGACGCCGGTGGCGAGGGCATGACTTGAAGCACGCGCTCCGCTCCCCGTCATCCCGGCGAACGCCGGGATCCATGCTCGGGCACAGGCTGGCGTCCTGCGTGGATCCCGGCGTTCGCCGGGGTGACATGCGTGGGCTGGAGACCTCGCGATGAACCTCTCCTCGCCCTTCGTTCGCCGCCCGATCGCCACGGTGCTGCTGACGATCGGCGTGGCGCTGGCCGGTGTCGCCGCATTCTTCGTGCTGCCGGTGTCGCCGCTGCCGCAGGTCGATTTCCCGGTCATCGCCGTCTCGGCCAACATCCCCGGGGCCAGCCCCGAGACCATGGCCAGCAGCGTGGCGACGCCGCTGGAGCGGCGCCTGGGCGTGATCTCC
>DATFAY010000015.1:0-7796 GCA_035254085.1 Piscinibacter sp. | reverse complement strand
CACGACCTCCTGCAGCAGGTCGCGCGCGCCTTCCATGTCGCCGATCTGCCGGAATTCCTCGGCCAGCTCGAGCTTGCGCTCCAGCGGGTCGCCGCCATCGCCTTCGCTGCCGGCAAAGTCGATGCTGGACAGGTCCACCGCCGAGTCGGGCACCGCAGCGGCGGCGGCCGGCTTGGCGGTCGCGCCATGCGGATCGAGATCGAGCGAGATGGCCGAGAGGTCGAAGTCCATCGGGAATTCCGACGGCGCAGCCGATGCGGCAGCCGGCGCGGGCGGCACCGGAGGAAGTTCGGGCATCGGCTCGAAGTTGAGCGCGTTGTCGCTGGCGCGCTCGGACTCGCGCGCCACGGGCTGGGTAGACATGAGCGGGGCCGGCGCACTGATCGGCCCGGCCGGCGCAGCGACGTCGAGGTCGAGGTCCAGGTCCACGCTGCCGCTGTCGACGGCCTCGTGATGCTCGATCTCTGCCTTGGCGCGCTCGAACTGCGAGGGCGTGGGCAGCACCGACTGCGGCATCGTGCTCGCGCCCAGCGGCTCGGCCACGCGCTCGCCCGGCGCCGCGGACGCCGGCGGCGCACCGCCCGGCTTGTACAGCGCGTTCTCCGGATCGATCTGCTGACCGAGCTCCTGGGCCTTGGCCCAGTCTTCGCCCTCGCCGCGCGTCAGCGCGAACAGTTGGGTGGCCAGCAGTTCGAACCCCTTGGTGTCACGACGCTTGGCGTAGACCTCGAGCAGCTTGGTGCGGATCGCCAGGCGCTCCGGATTGCTGCGCATGGCCTCCTTGAGGATCTCCTCGGCCTGCAGGTCGCGGCCGTAGGCCAGGTACACGTCGGCTTCCGCCACGGGATCGACGTCGCCGATGGCATCGAGCTGGCTGAGCGAATAGCTCATCGACGAGGAAGCGCCGCCGGCATCGCGCGTGTCGATGCGCTGGCCGCCGCTGGCGCCGAAGAACGAGTCGGGCTGCAGGCGGCTCTCGAGGAACGACGTCTCGCCGCTGTCCTTCTTGGCGCGACGCGTGAAGCGGTAGATGCCGAAGCCCGCCAGCGCAGCGACGATCGCGGCGCCGAGGCCGAGCGCCCACGGGTTGTCCTCGAACATCGAGCCCAGCAGGCTGGGCTCCTCGACCGGCGCAGGCGGCGCGACCGGCCGCTTGGCCACCGGCGGCGTGGCCGGCTTGGCGACGATCGCGGACGCCACGGGTGCGGCAGCGACAGCCGGCGCGCTGGCCAGCGGCGCGGCGGGCTTGGCGGCAGCGACGGCAGCCGATGCCGGCGCGGACGCGACGGGCGCGACCGGCGGCGCCTTGGCCACCGTCACCGGCGCGGGGGCCGGCGCAGGTGCGGGTGCGGGCTTGGGGGCAGGCGCCGGCGGCACCAGCACCGGCGCGGTGACCGTGACGCCGGGCTTGGCAGGAGCCGCGGGGGCGGCGGGCGCCTTGGCGGCCGGCACCGAAGCGGCACCGGACAGCTTCTTGAGTTCTTCGACGTTGCGCGAGAGTTCGGCCACGCGGCTGGCGGCTTCCTTCTTCTCGCGCTCCTTGGAGATCTTGTCTTCGGGCGCGGAGGCCTTGCCGGTGGCGGTGCCCTTGCTCAGGGTGAGCTTGTCGGGCGACGGCGCGGCAGCCAGCTTGCGATCCTCGACGGTGGCCTGGACCTTGCCGCCGGCCTGGCGCGAAGCGCCTTCGCCCTTGGTCTCGGGCACGGCACCGGCCAGCTTCTGGCGATACGCGGCGAAGTCGGCGCTTTGCGCCTGGATCACTTCGTGCGCCTCGCCGGGCGTGACGCTCTTGGCCTGCTCGGCGCTGGGCACCGACAGCACGGCCCCCGAGCGCAGCCGGTTCATGTTGTTCTCGATGAAAGCCTGCGGGTTGCCGCGGTAGAGCGAGACCAGCATCTGGTCGAGCGAGGCACCGGGCCGCTGCGTGCGACCGGCGATGCGCGACAGCGTGTCGCCCGGGCGCACGCGGTATTCGTCGACCCCGGCCGGTGCGGGCGCCGGCGCTGCGGCGGTTTCGGCCGCGCCCTTGCGGGCCGCCGCGCGTTCGGCAGGGCGTGCCGCCGGCACGGGCGCCGGTGCAGGCGCAGCCGCCATCGGAGCGGGAGCCGGTGCAGGTGCCGCGGCCGTCGGCGCGGGTGCCGGGGCGGGAGTCGGTGTGATGACCGGCGCAGTGCTCGGGGTGGGCTGGCCGCCGGCCATGTTGCGCGTCGGCGGATCGAACAGCAGGGTGTACTCGCGCACGAGCCGTCCGGTGGACCACGAGATCTCGAGGATCACGTCGACGAAGGGCTCCTGCACCGCGCGGTCGCTGGACAGGCGCAGGTAGGGGCGCCCATCGGGATGGCGCAACAGCGTCGCCTGCGTGGCGGGCAGGACGGCGTTGTAGTCGACGCCGGCCGCGCGATAGGCCTCCGGGGGGGCGACGCGCACCCGCAGGTTCGACGCTTCTTCCGGCGTGAGGCTGGTGACGTCGATCTCGGCGCGCAGGTTTTCACCCAGCGCGGACTGCACTGCCAGTCGCCCGAGACCGAGGGCCCATACATCGGGCACGGTCAGCCACAGGGCGGCCGCGGCCACCCCGGTCAAGGCGAATCGCCCGGTGTACAGCGAGGTTCGTTTCAAGGCGTCTCCCAACACTCGATCATGCAAATGCCCGTCGGCATTGCCGTTTTCGCCAGTCCATTCGTGGTGCCGTGGAGGCCCTCTTGGCGAAAATCCCAGAAATCACAATAACATCAAGAAGATACGGTGACAAGCTAATGCAATTACTGACGTTAGCTCACGCCCCGTTCAAGTGCCTGAATACTCGAAAACTGTAGCGGGCTGGCAACGAGATGCTTCCGAGCCCGCCGGCGAGACATTTCGCACGGCGGGCGCTGGCGTTGCCCGCCGCGCTCACTCCTCGAGCAGGATGCGCAGCATGCGGCGCAGCGGTTCGGCGGCACCCCACAACAACTGGTCGCCGATGGTGAACGCACCGAGGTATTGCGGACCCATCGCCATCTTGCGCAGGCGCCCGACGGGGATCGACAGCGTGCCGGTCACGGCCACCGGCGTCAGTTCGCGCATCGTCGCTTCGCGATTGTTCGCAACCACCTTCACCCAGTCGTTGTCGGCCGCGATCATCGCCTCGATGTCCGCCAGCGGCACGTCCTTCTTCAGCTTGAAGGTCAATGCCTGGCTGTGGCAGCGCATCGCGCCCACGCGCACGCAGAAGCCGTCGACCGGGACCGCCGGCGTGCCGAAGGCTTCGCCCTGCCCAAGGATCTTGTTCGTCTCGGCCATGCCCTTCCATTCCTCGCGCGACACGCCGTCGCCGAGGTCGCGGTCGATCCAGGGAATCAACGAGCCGCCCAGCGGCACGCCGAAGTTGGCCGTCTCCGCCTCGCTCATCGCGCGCTGGCGGGCAACCACCTTGCGGTCGATCTCGAGGATCGCGCTCTTGGGATCGTCGAGCAGCGCCTTGACCTCGGCGTTCAGGGTGCCGAACTGCGTCAGCAGCTCGCGCATGTGCTGCGCCCCGCCGCCCGAGGCCGCCTGGTAGGTCTGCGTGCTCATCCACTCGACCAGCCCCGCCTTGTACAGCGCACCCACGCCCATCAGCATGCAGCTGACCGTGCAGTTGCCGCCGATCCAGTTCTTCTGCCCCTTGGCCAATGCGTTCTTGATGACCGGCAGGTTGACCGGGTCGAGCACGATGACCGCGTCGTCCTTCATGCGAAGCGACGAGGCGGCATCGATCCAGTGACCGGTCCAGCCCGCGGCGCGCAGCTTGGGAAAGACTTCGCTGGTGTAGTCGCCGCCCTGGCAGGTGATGACGATGTCGCAGCGCTTGAGCGCGTCGATGTCGTAGGCGTCCTTGAGCGTGCCTTCGTTCTTGGCGAACGCGGGCGCCTTGCCGCCGGCGGCGCTGGTGCTGAAGAACAGCGGCTCCACGAGCGCGAAGTCGCCTTCGGCCTGCATGCGGTCCATCAGCACGGAACCGACCATTCCGCGCCATCCGACCAATCCTACGAGTCTCATCTCGATCCCCTTGTGAGTTTTCCAAACCTCTCCGCTTCTCCGGCTCGAATCGCCGGAGAGGGTGGGCGAGACGATCCGGAGCCGGTTAGCTCGTGATAATGGTTTTGACGGTCTTGCCGGTGACGGCCGCGACCACCGCGTCACCCATCTCGCGGGTGCCCACGCGCTGCGTGCCAGGCGACCAGATGTCGCCCGTGCGCAAGCCGGCGGCGAGCACGTGCTTGACCGCCGACTCGATCCTGTCGGCGGCTTCGGCTTGGGCGAGCGAGTAGCGAAGCATCATGGCAGCGGACAGTATTGTAGCCAGAGGGTTGGCCACGCCCTTGCCGGCGATGTCCGGCGCACTGCCATGGCTCGGCTCGTACAGGCCCTTGTTGTTCGCGTCCAGCGAGGCCGAAGGCAGCATGCCGATGGAGCCGGTGAGCATCGCCGCCTCGTCGGACAGGATGTCGCCGAACATGTTGCCGGTGACCAGCACGTCGAACTTCTTCGGTGCCTTGACCAGTTGCATCGCCGCGTTGTCGACGTACATGTGGTCCAGTTCGACGTCGGGATACTGCGCGTGCACCTCGGTGACGATGTCCTTCCAGAACTGGAAGGTCTCCAGCACGTTCGCCTTGTCGACGCTGGTGACGCGCTTGCCGCGCTTGCGCGCCGCCTGGAACGCGACATGGGCGATGCGCTCGATCTCGGGACGCGCGTAGCGCATCGTGTCGAAGGCTTCGGTCTGCCCGGCGAACGCGCCGTCCGGCGACAGGCGGCGCCCGCGCGGCTGCCCGAAATAGATGTCGCCCGTCAGCTCGCGGATGATGAGGATGTCCAGCCCGGACACCAGTTCGGGCTTGAGGCTGGACGCGTGCGTGAGCTGCTCGTAGCAGATCGCCGGGCGGAAGTTCGCGAACAACTGCAGGTTCTTGCGCAGGCCGAGGATGGCCTGCTCCGGGCGCAGGGCGCGTTCCAGCTTGTCGTACTTCCAGTCGCCCACGGCGCCGAAGAGCACGGCATCGGCCTGCTTCGCCAGCTCGAGCGTCGACTCCGGCAACGGGTGGCCGTGGGCCTCGAAGGCCGCGCCACCGACCAGTGCGTGCTCCATCTCGAGCGGCAGTTCGAGCGCCTGGAGCACCTTGATCGCCTCGGCGACGATTTCGGTTCCGATGCCGTCGCCGGGCAACACTGCAATCTTCACGAACAGTTCCTTTGGATGGGTTGGGGCGCGGGCGCTCGACGAGCGCCTTCGCGCAGCGTCAGATCCGATGCGCCAGCCACGGCTTCTTGAGCAGCCGCTCGGCCTCGAACGACTTGATCTTGTCGGCATGGCGCAGCGTCAGGCCGATGTCGTCCAGCCCGTTGAGCAGGCAGTACTTGCGGAACGCCTCGACCTCGAAGGGGATCTGGCTGCCGTCGGGCTTGACCACGACCTGCCGCTCCAGGTCCACGCTCAACTCGTAGCCGACGAAGGCATGGCACTCGTCGAACAACTGCCCCACCACGTGCTCGGGCAGCACGATGGGCAGCAAGCCGTTCTTGAAGCAGTTGTTGAAGAAGATGTCGGCGTAGCTGGGGGCGATCAGGGCGCGAAAGCCGTACTGCTCGATCGCCCACGGAGCGTGCTCGCGCGAGGAGCCGCAGCCGAAGTTCTTGCGCGCGAGCAGCACCGAGGCGCCCCGGTAGCGCGGCCGGTTCAGCACGAAGTCGGGGTTCGGCCTGCGCGAGGCCGGATCCTGGCCCGGGAAGCCGGGATCGAGGTAGCGCCACTCGTCGAACAGGTTCGGGCCGAAGCCGGACTTCTTGATCGATTTGAGGAACTGCTTGGGAATGATGGCGTCGGTGTCGACGTTCTCGCGGTCGATGGGCGCGACCAAGCCCTTGTGGATGCGAAACGGCTGCATGGCGGCTACTTCTTCTTGGCGGCGTCTTCGATGGACTCGCCGGCCTTCTTGATGTCCTTGCCCAGGCCGTCGATGGTGTTGCAGCCGGCCAGGACGAACGCGAACAGCGCGGCGGCGATGAGCAACAGGTTCTTCATGAGGTTTCCCCTTCCAGCAATCCCGATGTGCTTGTTCGTTCAGGCGATGCGGCGCACGTCCACGAAATGCCCCTGCATCGCCGCCGCAGCGGCCATCGCGGGGCTCACGAGGTGCGTGCGGCCCCCGGCGCCCTGGCGGCCCTCGAAGTTTCGGTTGGAGGTGGAGGCGCAGCGTTCGCCCGGCTCGAGCCGGTCGGCGTTCATGGCCAGGCACATCGAACAGCCGGGCTCGCGCCATTCGAAGCCGGCGCCCTTGAACACGGCGTCCAGGCCTTCGCGCTCGGCCTGCTCCTTCACGAGCCCGGAGCCGGGCACGACCATGGCCAGCTTCACGTTGGCCGCGATCCGGCCGCCCAGGCGCCGCACGACGGCCGCCGCCTCGCGCATGTCCTCGATGCGCGAGTTGGTGCACGAGCCGATGAACACCTTGTCGATCACGATGTCGGCGATCGGCTTGTTCGGCTCCAGCGCCATGTACTGCAGCGCACGCTCGATGGCGCCGCGCTTGCCGGGGTCTTTCTCGCGGTCGGGGTCGGGCACGCGGTCCTCGATGGAGAGCACCATCTCGGGCGAGGTGCCCCAGGTGACCTGCGGGCGGATCGCGGCGGCATCGAGCTCGACGATCGCGTCCCAGCGGGCATCCGGATCGGACCGCAGGGTGCGCCAGTACTCCATCGCCTGCTGCAGTTCCAGCCCCTTGGGCGAAAACGGGCGGCCCTGCACGTAGGCCAGCGTGGTCTCGTCCACGCCGACCAGGCCGGCGCGCGCGCCCGCCTCGATCGCCATGTTGCACACCGTCATGCGGCCTTCCATGCTCAGCGCGCGGATGGCCGAGCCGGCGAACTCGATGGTGTAGCCGGTGCCGCCCGCCGTGCCAATCTTGCCGATGATGGCCAGCACGATGTCCTTGGCGCCCACGCCACGGGCCGTCTGCCCCTCGACCCGCACCAGCATGTTCTTGGCCTTCTTGGCCAGCAAGGTCTGCGTGGCCAGCACGTGCTCGACCTCACTGGTGCCGATGCCGTGCGCGAGCGCCCCGAACGCACCGTGGGTGGAGGTGTGCGAATCGCCGCACACCACCGTCATGCCCGGCAGCGTGGCGCCCTGCTCCGGCCCGATCACGTGCACGATGCCCTGGCGCTTGTCGTTCATCTTGAACTGCGTGATGCCGAAGCGGTCGCAGTTGGCGTCCAGCGTGTCGACCTGCAGCCTCGACACCGGGTCCGCGATCCCCCGCGAGCGATCGGTGGTGGGCACGTTGTGGTCGCTCACCGCCAGGTTGGCCGACACGCGCCACACCTTGCGCCCCGCCAGGTCCAGTCCCTCGAACGCCTGCGGACTCGTCACCTCGTGGACCAGGTGGCGATCGATGTAGAGCACGGCGGTGCCGTCTTCCTCGGTATGGACGACGTGCTCGTCCCAGATCTTGTCGTACAGCGTGCGGGCCATGGGGCGTCAAACCTCGTGTGAACCCTTGATTTTACGGGCAGGGACCCTCACCCGGCAGCGGCCCCAAACGAAAACCCCCGGCACATGGCCGGGGGCGATTGGCGACGGGACCTCGAGCGACGCGGCGCAGCCAGGTCAGGCGCGCTTGGCGAGCGGTTGCACGTCGCGCTTGACCGCGCCGTTGTAGAGCTGGCGCGGGCGGCCGATCTTGTACTCGGGGTCGCCGATCATCTCGTTGAGCTGGGCGATCCAGCCGACGGTGCGGGCCAGGGCGAAGATCGCGGTGAACAGCGTCACC
>DATFAY010000014.1:0-10071 GCA_035254085.1 Piscinibacter sp. | reverse complement strand
GCGCAGCTTCCATGCCAAGCGAAAGCATGCTCCGACGCCCGCCAGCCGCCTTGAGCACGGACAAATTGCGTCTGAGGCAGGGTTGACCCGTACCGAACCCTGGCGAAATGGTGAGACGGTGTTACGCCGCCTGACCGGATGTGTCAAAGCAGATGGCGCAGCGCCACTTGCGCCACGGCGGGGTCGCCCAGCACGCGGGTGTGGCTGAGTCCACGCGTGGCGTGCAGGGCCGCGCGCGGCAGCGCCTGCGCGATGCGGTCGGCCACCGCCAGCGGCGCGACCCGATCGCCCTCGTCATGGACGATGAGCGTCGGCTGGGCCACCCGGCGGCCCAGCCACTCGGGCTCGAACTCGTGCAGCGGCACGCCCTCCACCGTCTCGATGTGCTCGCGCATGCGCTGCGGCACGCTGTCGGCCAGGCCGAAGCTGCCGGCGAACCAGCGCAGGAACAGCGCGGGCGGCGCCGAGGGCGCGAGCAGCACCAGGCGCCCGAGCGGCAGGCCGCGCGCCGCCGTGTGCAGCGCGGCCAGCGCGCCCAGGGAGTGCGCGACCACGGCGTGCAGCGGCCCCAGCCGGGAGGCCGCGCCATACAGCGCCCGCGCAAACTGAGGCAGGGTGGAGCGCCAGCCGCCGCTGCGCCCGTGGCCGGGGAAGTCCAGCAGCACCGGATCGAAACCCGCCTCGGCCAGCGCGTCGCCCAGGCGACGCATCTGCAGCCCGCTGCCGGCCCAGCCGTGCACCAGCAGGACCACCGGCCGCCCGGCGGGCAGGTCGGAGCGCCGGTAGCTCGCCAGGCGCACGCCCTCGAACGGCCAATGCGTCACGGTCCAGAGCGCGGGCACCGGCCGGCGCATGGCGACCTTCCAGGGCAGCGGGGTGAAGAACAGGCGCAGCGCGGCACGGGTGCCCCAGGCCGGCGCCAGCGAGTCGACGGCGCGCAGCGCAGCGCCCAGCGCCTGGGCGGCGCGGCTGCCGGCGTAGAAGGCGGCCGCGGGATTGACGGGCTCGGTAGAGAGGCGGGTCATGCGTCGTGGCCTCTCACAGTCCGAAGTCGGCGTTGCGGCGCGGCAGGCTGCAGCACAGCCGCCGCAGAGACCACGCTGCGCGACCGGCGGCGGCCGCGGCGACGAGGAGAAGAACGATCCACATGGCGGTTTCCTTTGTTCGCACGATCGTGCGAAATTGGGTCGACGTGACGGGTTGGTCGACGGGACGGGATCTCATGGCGTGGTGGGCCGATCGATCGAAAGAATGCGCCGGCTCAGTGCGCCGGCTGCAGGGAGCGGATCAGGCGCTCGTAGGCGGCCCACGCCCGATCGGCGGCGCGCGGGTCGCGCAGGAAGCGGGCGTCGCGCATGAGCGCGACGAACAGGCCGTCCATCTCGAAGACGAGCTGGTCGGCGTCGGTGTCGGGCTTCAGGTGGCCGAGGTCGATGGCCTGGATCACCGTGCGCTTGAGCGCGGTGCGCCAGCCCTGGACGCCCTCGAGCAGCTTGTCGCGCAGCGGGCCGTCGCGGTCGTCGAACTCGAACGCGCCGGCGCAATAGATGCAGCCCTGGCGGATCTCGACGTCGCGGGCGCGCTTCAGCCACAGCCGCATGATCGCGTTCAGCCGCGGCAGCCCGCGCGGCTCGCGCATCGCGGGCACGAACACGTCCTGCAGGAAGCGCCGGTCGTACTCCTCGATGACGGCGATCTGCAGCGCCTCGCGCGAGCCCACGCGCGAGAACACGCCGCTCTTGGACAGGCCCAGCCGCTTGGCGACCTCGCCGATGGTGAGGCTCTCCAGGCCTTCCTCGGCCGCCATGGAGATGGCGGTGTCGAGGATGGCCGTCAGGGTGAGGCCGCTGCGATGGGTCTTGGTTTCCACGGACCGCAATTTAGCACGATCGTGCGAAACGTCAAACCCCTTCGCATTCAGTGTGAACAGGCCCTAGGCCGCCGCGCGGTATCCGCGCGGGATCGCACCCATGAGGCGCCGCGTGTACTCCTGCCTGGGCCGGTCGAGGATCTCCTCGACGCTCGCCTGCTCGACGACCTCACCGTTTTGCATCACCAGCACTTCGTCGGCCATGAAGCGCACCACCGCCAGGTCGTGGCTGATGAAGATGTACGACAGGCCGAGCTCGTCCTGCAGGTCCTTGAGCAGGTTGAGCACCTGGGCCTGCACCGACACGTCGAGCGCGCTGACCGCCTCGTCGAGCACCAGCACCTCGGGATCGAGCGTGAGGCAGCGCGCGATCGCCACCCGCTGGCGCTGGCCGCCGGAGAACTCGTGCGGGTACTTGTGCATCGCGCTTTCATCGAGCCCGACTTTCGCCAGCAGCGCGCACGCGCGCGCCTCGCGCTCGGCGTGGTCGCGGCCGATGCGGTGGATCGCCATCGGCTCGACCAGCGTCTGCCCGATGGTGAAGCGCGGGTTGAGGCTGGCGTAGGGGTTCTGGAACACCACCTGGATGCGCCGGCGCATCGGCAACAGCTCCTGCTTGGACATGGCGAGCAGGTCGCGCCCGTCGAACATCACGCGCCCGCCGGCCGGGCCGCCCGAGGGCTCGTGCAGGCGCAGCAGCGTGAGGCCCATCGTCGTCTTGCCCGAGCCCGACTCGCCCACCACGCCCAGGGTGTGCCCCTTGCGCAACTGGAAGCTGGCCCCGTGCACCGCCTGAAACTCCTTGCGGCCGAACACGCCGCTCTTGATCCAGAAGCTCTTGGTGAGGCCGGTGGCCTCGATGATGACCGGCGCGTTGGGGTCCTTGGCCTTGCCGGCGTGCACCACCGCGCGGCCCGCGATGTGGTCGTCGATCACCATGAGCCGCGCCGCGCGCTGCTCGAGCGTCGGGCGGCAGGCGAGCAGCGCCTTGGTGTAGGCGTCTTGCGGCGCCGCGAAGATGCGCGCCACCGGCCCCTGCTCGCGCACCGTGCCCTGGCGCATCACCACCACGTGGTCGGCGATCTCGCCCACCACGCCGAGATCGTGGCTGATGAACAGCATGCTCATGCGGTGCTTGTCCTTGAGCTTGCCCAGCAGCTCCATGATCTGGCGCTGGATCGTCACGTCGAGCGCGGTGGTGGGCTCGTCGGCGATCAGCAGCTTGGGCTCGCAGGCGAGCGCCATCGCGATCATCACGCGCTGCTGCTGGCCGCCCGACAGCTCGTGCGGATAGGCCGCGAGGCGCCGCTTCGGCTCGGGCAGCCCCACCTCGTTGAGCAGCGCCTCGGCACGCGCCAGGGCCTGCTTCGCGCTCAGCCCCAAGTGCTTGACCAGCGGCTCACACAGCTGCTGCCCGACGGTGAACACCGGGTTGAGCGAGGTCATCGGGTCCTGGAACACGCACGCGATCTCGCGCCCGCGCAGCGCCTGCAGCTCGGGCAGCGTGGCGGCCAGCAGGTCGCGGCCCTGGAAGCTGATCGCGCCGCGCCGCTCGGCGTTGTCGGGCAGCAGGTTGAGGATGGACATCGCGGTGACGCTCTTGCCCGAGCCCGACTCGCCCACCAGCGCGACGGTGGTGTTCTCCGGCACGTCGAAGCTCACGCCGACCTCGTCGCGCCCGACCGCCTGCGCCCGCTGCACCACGCCGTCGTGGCGCCCCATGCGAAAGGCCACGCGCAGGTCCCTGATCGAAAGCAGCATGTTCATTCCAGTCCGCGCAGCTTCGGATCGAGCGCGTCGCGCAGCGCGTCGGTGAAGAGGGAGAAGGCCGTGACGAACACCGCCATGAACGCGGTGGCCGCGACCAGCTGCCACCAATGGCCGAGGATGAGCTCGGTCTGCGCCTCGGCGAGCATGGTGCCCCACGACACGTCGTCGACGCCCACGCCCAGGCCGAGGTACGACAGGATCACCTCGAACTTGATGAAGGCCACCACGAGCAGCGACATGCGCACCAGGATCACGTGGCTCACGTTGGGCAGGATGTGGCGGAACATGCGCGACGCGGTCGAGGCGCCGATCGCCTCGGCCGAGCGCACGTAGTCGCGCACCGAGTGCTTGAGGAACTCGGCGCGCACCTGGCGGTACAGCCCCGTCCATCCCACGAGCGCGAGGATCATCGCGACGCTGCCGATGCCACGTCCGAAGATCACCGCGAACGACAGGATGAGCAGGATGTCGGGGATGGCGGTGAACACGCTGTACAGCCACTCGAGGAAGTCGCCGACGCGCCGGCCGAAGAAGCCCGCGAGCGCCCCGAGCACCGTGCCGATCAGCGTGGCGACGATGGCGCCCAGCAGGCCGACGAACACCGAGGTCTGCGTGCCCTTGACCGCCTTGTCGATCACGTCGCGCCCCAGCCGGTCGCCGCCGAAGGGCAGCGTCTCGTGCTTGACCGTCTCGGTGGTCTTGTACTGCGCGGCGCGCTCGTCCCACTCCTTGTAGCGCGGCGCGAGCGGGTCCACGGCGGAGATGTCGACGTTCGGCCCCTTGGGCACCGGGATCGCAGTCGACTCGACTTTCGGCGCCGGGCCCATGAAGCTCGGCGGCGCGCTCGGCACGCCGACTTCCTTCTGCCAGTCGCGCGCCACCATGTGCGCGGCGCTCAGCACGATCAGCAGCACGAAGACCAGCACGACGCCCAGCGACGCGATGCCGACGCGGTCGGCGCGCAGGCGCTTCCACGCGGCACGCCAAACGCCTTCGGGACGATGGCCGGCGCTCGCCGCAGCCGCGGGTCGAGGAAGCACCGCGGTCATCTTGTCGACTCCGCGATCCATCGTCCGTCATGTGAGCAGCGTGCGCGGCTCATTTGAGGACCACCCGTGGATCGACGAGTTTGTACAGGATGTCGGTGGCCAGATTGATGAGCATCGTGAGCATCGCCAGGTAGACCGTCACCGCCTGGATCACCGGGTAGTCGCTGCGGTTGACCGCCAGGATCACCTCGCGCCCCAGGCCGGGGATGGAGAAGAACTGCTCGATCAGGAAGGAGCCGATGAACACCCCCGGCAGCGCCAGGCCGATGTTGGTGAGGATGGGAATGAGCGCGTTGCGCAGCACGTGGCGAAACAGCACCGTGCCTTCGGTCATGCCCTTGGCGCGCGCGGTGCGCACATAGTCCTGGCCCAGCTCGTCGAGGAAGAAGGTGCGGTACAGCCGCGTCTGCGGCGCGATGCCCACCAGCACCACCAGGAACACCGGCAGCGGCACGTAGGTCGTGAGGTTGGTCCAGACGCTGTCGCTCCAGCCCTGCACCGGGAACCAGCCGAGCTGGAAGCCGAAGAAGTACTGGCCGAGGATGATGTAGACCAGGAGCGAGATCGACAGCGCGACCGTGAAGACCACCATCAGCGCGCGATCGGCCAGCGAGCCGCGGCGGTAGGCCACCCACATCGCGATCGGCAGCGCGATCAGGGCGTCGAGGATGAGGATCGGGAACATCACCGTGAGCGTCGCCGGCAGCCGGGTGGCGAAGATGTGGCTCACCGCCTCGCTGGTGGCCCAGCTGCGCCCCCAGTCGAGCGTGACGATGCTCTTGAGGTAGATCGCCAGCTGCACCCAGACGGGCCGGTTCAGTCCGAGCTGGTCGCGGATCGCCTCGATCTGCTGCGGCGTCGCGTTCAAGCCGCCGATGATCTCCGCCGGATCGCCGCCGAAATACTTGAACAGGAAGAACACCAGCAGCACGACGCCGATCAGCGTCGGGATCATCTGCAGGAGGCGCCGGATGATGTAGGCGGCCATGGCGATAGGTCTCGGTCGAGGTGAATGCAGGCTCGGTGCGCCTGGTCTAGACCACCGGCGAAGCGCGAGTCTAAGCGCGCGGCCCAGGGCCCCTGCCCCGCGTTTGCCCTGTGGCGGCAGCGCGCGCCTTCGCGCACGCAACTTGCGTGCCCCACGCCTGTCCAAGCACAACGCCGGGTCTGCCCCATGGCCGCGGCCCGCGCGATGATCCTAGACTTCGCGCCTTCGGGCGCCCGGCGCCACGAGGTTCCCACCAGGAGAGAGTTGGTCGATGAAGCGGCGCGGTCTGATCAAGGCCCTGATGGCGGCGGGCGGGCTGTCTGCCTTGCCTGCGCGCGCCGCGCAGGACGAGGGCGCGGCCCAGGGCGGCCCCAAGGTGCTGCGCTATGCCTTTCGCGTCGCCGAGACGGGCTTCGACCCGGCGCAGATCTCCGACCTGTATTCGCGCACCATCGCCGACGGCATCTTCGACGCGCCGCTGCAGTTCGAATTCCTGGCGCGCCCGGTGCGCCTGCGTGCCAACACGCTGGTCGCGCTGCCCGAGATCAGCGAGGACTTCAAGACCTTCACCCTGCGCGTCAAGCCCGGCATCTTCTTCGCCGACGACCCGGTGTTCAAGGGTCGACGGCGCGAGCTCGTGGCCGCCGACTACGTGTACTCGTGGAAGCGCCATTACGACCCGCGCTGGAAGAGCAACAACCTGTTCATCCTCGAGAACGCGAAGCTGCTGGGCCTGAGCGAGTTGCGGCGCGCCGCGCTGGCCGGCGGCAAGCCCTTCGACTACGAGCGCGAAGTCGAGGGCCTGCGTGTGCTCGACCGCTACACCTTCCAGATCCGCACCGCGGTGCCCAACCCACGGCTCATGATGGACCTGGCCGATGGCTCGGCCTTCGGCGCTGTGGCGCGCGAGGTGGTCGAGGCCTGGGGCGACAAGATGATGGAGCACCCGGTGGGCACCGGGCCGTTTCGGCTCGCTCACTGGCGGCGCGCCTCGAAGATCGTGCTCGAGAAGAACCCCGGCTACCGCGACGAGTTCTACGACGAGGAGGCGCCGGCCGACGACCCGATCGCCCAGGCCGCAGTGGCGCGGCTCAAGGGCCGCCGGCTTCCGATGATCGACCGCATCGAGATCTCGATCATCGAGGAGAGCCAGCCGCGCTGGCTGGCCTTCCTCAATGCCGAGCACGACGTGATGTGGGAGGTCCCTGCCGAGTTCGCCGACATCGCGCTGCCCAACAACCGGCTCGCGCCGCATCTGGCCAAGCGCCGCATGACCATGGTGCGCTACCCGCGCGCCGACGTGTCCTATTCGTACTTCAACATGGAAGACCCGGTGGTGGGCGGCTACACGCCCGACAAGGTCGCCTTGCGCCGCGCCATCGCGCTGGCGGTCGACCTCGACAAGGAGATCCGGCTGGTGCGCAAGAACCAGGCGGTGCCCGCGCAGGGCCCGATCAGCCCGGGCACCTGGGGCTACGACCCGGCCTTCAAGAGCGAGATGAGCGACCACGACCCGGCCCGCGCCAAGGCGCTGCTGGACCTGTACGGCTGGGTCGACCGCGACGGCGACGGCTGGCGCGAGCAGCCCGACGGCAGCCCGCTCGTCATCGAATACGCGACGCAGCCGGACCAGCAGGCGCGCCAGTTGATCGAGCAGTGGAAGAAGAACATGGACGCCATCGGCATCCGCATGGTGTTCAAGGCGGCCAAGTGGCCGGAGAACCTGAAGCAGTCCACCGCCGGCAAGCTGCAGATGTGGGGCGTGGCCTGGAGCACCAACACGCCCGACGGCGATGCGTTCCTTTCGCTGTACTACGGCGGCAACAAGAGCCAGAGCAACAAGGCGCGCTTCGACCTGCCCGCCTACAACCGAATCTACGAGCGCCAGCGCGTGCTCGCCGACGGCCCCGAGCGCCAGGCGCTGATGGACGAGGCGCAGCGCCTGGCCGTGGCCTACATGCCGCAGAAGCTGCACGTGCACCGCATCTGGACCGACCTCGCGCAGCCGTGGGTGGTGGGCTTCCATCGCAACGTGTTCCTGCGCGAGTTCTGGCGCTGGGTGGACATCGACGTCGGCATGCAAGGGAGACTGGGCAAATGAAGCGTCGATCCTTCGGGCTGGCCGCCGCCGCGCTGTGCACGCCGCCGTGGGCGCGCGCGGGCGCGGCCGCGTCGCCATCCGGCGAGGCGCGCGTGCTGCGCTACGCCTTCAGCGTCGCCGAGACCGGCTTCGACCCGGCGCAGGTCAACGACCTGTATTCGCGCATCATCAACGCGCACGTCTTCGAGGCGCCCTACACCTACGACTACCTGGCTCGGCCGTTCAAGCTGCGGCCCAACACCGCCGAGGCCATGCCGCAGGTGTCTCCCGACTTCAAGACCTGGACCGTGCGCATCCGCCCGGGCGTCCATTTCGCCGACGACGAGGCCTTCAAGGGCCAGCGGCGCGAGCTGGTCGCGCAGGACTACGTCTACGCGTGGAAGCGCTTCTTCGATCCGGCCAACAAGAGCCCCACCTATTCCAACTTCAATGAGGAAGGCGTGATCGGCGCCGACGAGCTGCGCCAGCAGGCACTGAAATCGAACAAGCCCTTCGACTACGACCGCGAGCTCGAAGGCATCCGCGCGCTCGATCGCTACACGCTGCAGTTCAAGCTCAAGAAGCCGCGCCCGCGCCTCATCTACACGCTGGCCGACAGCAGCCTGTTCGGCGCCGTGGCCCGCGAGGTGGTCGAGCACTACGGCGACAAGATCGCCGAGCACCCGGTGGGCACCGGGCCGTTCCGGATCGCCGCGTGGCGGCGCAGCTCGCAGATCGTGCTCGAGCGCAACCCGAACTATCGGGAGGTGCTGTACGACGCGGAGCCGAACGCCGACGACGCCGAGGGGCAGGCGCTGCTGCGCCGCTTCAAAGGACGGCGCCTGCCGATGGTCGACCGGGTCGAGGTCGCCATCATCGAAGAGAGCCAGCCGCGCTGGCTGTCCTTCCTCAATCGGGAGTTCGACCTGGTGCAGCCGGTGCCGCTGGAGTTCTCGCTGCAGGCGCTGGCGGGCGAGAAGCTGGCGCCGCACCTCGTGAAGCGCGGGGTGCAGATGGAGCGCATCGTCAACCCCGACATGACGCTCTTCTACTTCAACATGGAAGACCCGGTGGTCGGCGGCTACACGGCGGAGAAGGTCGCGTTGCGCCGCGCCATCAGCCTGGCCTACGACGTGCAGCGCGAGATCATCCAGGTGCGCCGCGGACAGGCGATCCCGGCGCAGTCGATGGTCTCCCCGGGCACCTACGGCTACGACCCGCAGTACAAGAGCGCCAACAGCGACTACAGCGTGTCGCGCGCCAAGGCGCTGCTCGACCTGTACGGCTACGTCGACCGCGACGGCGACGGCTGGCGGGAGCTGCCGAACGGGCAGCCGCTGGTGCTGCAGTACGCGACCACGCCCGACAGCATCTCGCGCCAGTTCGACGAGATCTGGAAGAAGTGCATGGACGAGGTCGGCATCCGGCTCCAGTTCAAGACCGCCAAGTGGCCCGAGCAGCTCAAGGCGGCGCGCTCCGCGCAGCTGATGGTGTGGCAGCTGGGCTACACCTCGGCCTCGCCCGAGGTGCAGGAGACGCTGCAGATCCTGTACGGGCCGGCCTCGGGCGGGCAGAACCTCGCGCGCTTCAAGCATGCCCGCTTCGACGAGATCTACGAGCGCCTGCAGGTGCTGCCCGACGGACCCGAGCGGCTGGCGCTGCTGCACGAGGCGATGAACATCGTCACCGCCTTCGCGCCGCAGAAGTACAACGTGCATCGCATCGTCACCGACCTGTCGCAGCCGTGGCTGATCGGTTATCGGCGCCCGCTGTACAGCCGGCAGTTCTGGCATTACGTCGACATCGACAACAGCCTGCGCGCATCGCGCTGAACGGAACCCTCGAATGATGCGACGCCGATCCATCGCGCTCGCAGGCCTGGCCGGCGCCGGGCTGCGCGCCTTGCCGCTGGCGAACGCCGCCGAAGCGGGCGCCGAGCGGGTGCTGCGCTACGCCTTCGCCGTGGCCGAGACCGGCTTCGATCCGGCCAACATCACCGACCTGTACTCGCGCACCGTCACGCCGCACATCTTCGAGGCGCTGTACGGCTACGACCACCTGGCGCGGCCCGTGAAGATCAAGCCGCTCACGGCCGCCGCGATGCCCGAGGTCTCGGCCGACTTCCGGCGCTGGACGATGCGCGTGCGCCCCGGCACCTTCTTCGCCGACGACGCGGCCTTCAAGGGACAGCGGCGCGAGCTGGTCGCCGAGGACTACGTCTACTCGCTCAAGCGTTTCGCCGACCCGGCGCTCAACAGCGCCGGCTGGGCCAGCGTCGAGCAGGTGAAGATCGTCGGCCTGGCCGCGCACCGCG
>DATFAY010000013.1:0-8355 GCA_035254085.1 Piscinibacter sp. | reverse complement strand
GGCCCTTGCTGGCAAGGGCCAAGCCGGGCCCAGCCGTTGGCTGGGCCGGCGTCATTTCACTGCTCCCTCCAGCCTCCCTCCGGGAGGGAGGCTCCAGCTAGAGTGACGATCTTGTTGGGACTGGTCAGGTGTGGAGGGCTTCGGCGGGTGCGGGGGTGGCGGGGGCCGGCTCGCGATAGGGCAGCCATACCTTGAAGGTCGTGCCCTGGCCGACGCGGCTGGCGACGGCGACCGTGCCGCCGTGCAGTTCGACGAGCTGCTTGACCAGGACCAGACCCAGGCCCGTGCCTTCGTACTTGCGCGCGAGGCCGCTGTCCAGTTGCGAGAACGGGCGGAACAGGCGGCCCATGTCTTCGGCGGCGATGCCGATGCCGGTGTCGATCACGCTGAGTTCGAGATAGCCGTTGCCGTCGGCCAGGGGCGCATCGCCCACGCGTTGCATGCCCGCGAGCTCGACCTGCGCGACGCGGTGGGCGCGCAGCATGACCGTGCCGCCGTCGGGCGTGAACTTCACGGCGTTGGACAAGAGGTTGTAGACGATCTGCCGCGTCTTGCGGCGATCCACGGCGACCGGATCGCTCACGTCGGACTCGACGTCGAGCCGGATCTGGTGCGAGGACGCGCGGCCCTTGAGCATCAGCACGCTGTTGTCGAGCAGTTCGCCGATGTCCGTGCGCTCCAGTTCGAGCTCCATCTTGCCGGCCTCGACGCGCGACAGGTCGAGGATGTCGTTGATCAGCGAGAGCAGGTGCATGCCGCTGTCGAAGATGGCCGCGGCGGCGCCGCGCTGGCGCTCGGAGATCTCGCCGAGCAAACCGTCCTTGAGCATCTCCGAGAAGCCCATGATCGCGTTCAGCGGCGTGCGCAGCTCGTGCGACATGTTGGCCACGAACTCGGATTTGAGCCCGCTCGCGCGCTGCAGCTCGACGTTCTTGCGCGCCATCTCGGCGTTGACGATCTCCAGTTCCTCCGCGCGCCGTTCCAGGTGCGCGTTGAGCTCGCTGATCTGCTGCTCGCGCGCCTGCAGCTCCTCGTTGACCGCCACCGCCTGCTCGTAGGTCGAGGCCAGCAGGTCGAGCACCTGCTGCCGCCCCGCCCTGACGACGTGCCGCTGGCCGTCCAGCACGAGCACGATGCCGTCGTCGCCGCGCACGCCTTCGGCCTCGCGCAGGCGCCGGTTGAGCAGCACCTGCCGGATGCGCCGTAGCAGATAGTCGCTCGCGTAGGGCTTGCGAACGAAGTTGTCGGCGCCGCACTCGAGTCCGCTCACGATGTCGTTCGGGTCGATGAGCGAGGTCACCAGCACCACCGGCACGTCGGACAGCCGAGGGTCCGACTTGATCGCGCGGCACAGCGCATAGCCGTCCATCTCGGGCATCACCACGTCGGACAGCACGAGGTGCGGCTTGCGCTCGTGCACCATCGCGAGGGCGACGCGTCCGTTGGGCGCCACCCGCGTGCGGTAGCCCTGCCCTTCGAGCAGATGCTGCAGCCGCGCAGCCTGCGTCGGGCTGTCTTCGACCAGCAGGATCTCGCGGTCGTGGGGCGGCGCGTCCGGCCCGTCGTGCTCGTTCATCGCAGTCCTTCCGGCGCGTGCACCAGTGGATTCAGCGCAGCCGCCATCGCCTGCGGTGCGAGCACGTGGTCGGCGGCGCCCAGGCGCAGCGCCTCGCCCGGCATGCCGTACACCGCGGCGCTGGCGCTGTCTTGCACCATCGTGAGGGCGCCCGCGTCATGCATGGCCTTGAGCTCTCGCGCGCCGTCGTGGCCCATGCCGGTCAGCAGCAGGCCGGCGGCGCGCGCGCCGAACTGTTCGGCGACCGATCGGAACAGGCAGGCCACGGCCGGCCGATAGCCGTTCTCGGGCGGCGCGTGCGACAGCGCGATGCCCAGGTCGGCCTGCACGGTCGTGTGGACGCCATCGGGCGCGACATAGGCCATGCCCGGCTGCATGCAATCGGCATGCGCGGCCACCCGCACCGGATAGCCGCTCACGCCGCCGAGCCATTGCGCGAGGCCCTCGGCAAAACCCGCCGAGATGTGCTGCACGATGACCACCGGAATCGGAAAATCCCGCCGCAGCGCCGACAGCAAGGCCTGCAGCGCCAGCGGGCCGCCGGTCGACGCACCCACCGCCACGAGCGCGAGACCGCCCTGGTGCGACACCGGCCGCGGCGGCCGCGGCGCCTGCCTGGCCGCGGCCGGCCAACGGCGCACCACCGGCACCTCGGCCATCAGCGCGACCGTGCGTCGCAGTTCCTCGCTGGCCGCGGCAAAGAGCGGATCGCCCGGCCCCATCGGCTTGCCCAGCACCGCCAGCGCGCCGGCCTCCAAGGCCCGAAAGCTCGCCGCCACCTCGTGCGGAATGGAACTCGCCGTCACCATGACGATGCGCGTCGGGCTGGTCTCCATGATGCGTCGCGTGGCCGCGAAGCCGTCCATGCGCGGCAAGTGGATGTCCATCGTGATGACGTCGGGCTTGAGCCGCGCGGCCATCTGCACCGCGGATTCGCCGTCGGGCGCGACGCCGATCACGCGCAGGCGCGGGTCGCCATCGAGAATGCCCACCAGCAGTTCGCGGCACGAGGGCGAGTCCTCGACCACCAGCACGCGGATCATGCAGGCTCCTCGGTCACAGCAGGCTCCTGATCGTATCCACCAGGCGCCGCCGATCGAAGCCGCTCTTGACGATGTAGGCATTGGCGCCGACCTCGCTGCCGCGCCGGCGGTCTTCGCTCGAATCGAGCGCCGTGATCAGGATCACCGGCAGCGCAGCGAGCCGATGGTCTCGACGCAGTTGCGCGGTCAGGCCGAAGCCGTCCAGGCGCGGCATCTCGACATCGCTCACCAGCAGGTCGAAGTCATCGCGCTGCAGCTGCGCCAGCGCCTCCATGCCGTCGGCGGCCGTCGTGACGCGAAAGCCCGCAGCCTCGAGCATGGCCTGCAGCGCGGTGCGCGTTGTGACCGAATCCTCCGCCACCAGCAACGAGGCTGCTTCGTCGTCGCCTGGCGTCGAGGCGGGTGTCGCGGGGCCATGCAGCGCTGTCTTGATCAGGTCGGCGACGTTGAGCAGCGGCACGACGCGGCCCGCGCCGAGCACGGTCGCGCCCGCGATGTGGCGCACCCGCCGCAGCGGCGAGACCAGCGGCTTGACCAGCACTTCCTCGTCGGCGATGACCTCGTCGACCGAGAACGCCACCTGCCGGTCGCCGCCGGCCAGGACGACCAGCTGCAGGTGCGAGCCACCGCCGCTTGCCGGCGCCGGCAGCCCGAGCACGGCCGCGAGCGACGCCAGCGGCACCTGCGCGCCCTCGAGCTCGACCGCCGCCCCCTGCGCCGTCGCTCGCACGGCCGCATGCGCAATCCGCGCGACACGCTCCACGTGGCGCGAGGGCAGCACGAAGACCCTCTCGCCCAGGCGCACCAGCACGCCGCGGAAGGTGGCCAGGGTCGTGGGCAAGACGATGCGAAAGGCCATGCCCTTCCCGGTGCCGGGCAGCTCCGCGGCGATGGAGCCGCCCAGGCCTTCCACCTTCTCGCGCACGATCGCGAGACCGATCCCATGGCCCGAGAGGTCGGTGAGCATGGCACTGGTCGACAGGCCCGACTCGAACAGCAGACCGGCGAGCTCGGGCGGCCTCATCGCGGCCAGGGCTTGCGGCGTGGCGAGCCCCATCTTCTCGGCCTTGGCGCGGACCTTGTCGAAGGCGACGCCCGCGCCGTCGTCGGCCAGCACGATCTCGATGCGGTTGCCTTCGCGCGGGGACACGTCGATGCCGATGCGCCCGCGGGCGGGCTTGCCTGCTTGGAGCCGCTGCGCGGGCGGCTCGATGCCGTGGTCCACCGCGTTGCGGACCAGATGCAGCAGCGGCGTCTTCATCTGTTCGAGGATGCGCCGGTCGATGTCGAGGGTGGCGCCGTGCACGACCAGCTCGACCTCCTTGCCGCTGTCGTGTGCCAGGTCGCGCACCAGGCGCGGCAGCGGCGACAGCAAGGTCGACACCGGCAGCATCAGCGCCTGCTTCATGTCGTCGAGCAGGCGGTCCACGCGCCCCGACAGCACGCGCCGCTGCTGCGCCGCCATGCGATCGAGCTGCGCCAACCGGTCGGCCAGGGCCTTGAGCGCCAGGGCGTCGCCGTCGAAGCCTTCGAGCAGGCGCGCCAGCTGGCGCCGGCTTCGCGGCAGTGCGTCGCCAGGGGACGCGCCGCGCGCACGCCGCAACTGGCGCGACGCGCGGGCCCGCTTGTCCCACTGGCGGCGCCACTCGGCCAACGCGTCGCCGGCGGCGCGCAGTTCGTCGGCCAGGTGCGCCTGCGCGAACTTCACGGCCTGCAGTTCCTCCGCCTGCGTCATCAGGACATCGAGTTTGGCGGTGGCGATGCGCACCGTGTCGGCGGCCGGCGCCCCCTGGACCTCGGCCGCTTGGATCGCCGGCAGCGGTGCGGGCGGCATCGCGACGGGCGGCTGCGCCCCGGCTGCCGGCGGTGAGAGCAACGCCAGAAGCCGGCGGCTCAACGCGGGCCCGACGCCCGAAGCGGAACCTGGCTGGCCGTCCATGTGCTGGGCCAGCAGGTGGTTCAGGCCGTCGAGCGCCGCATGCAGCGTGTCGAACAGCGCCGGCGACGCCGACAACTCGCCGCGCTTGCACGCCGACAGCACGCGCTCCAGCGACTGGCACACCGATTCGATGTCCGCCAGGTTGACCGAACGCGCCGCGCCCTTGAGGCTGTGCGCCTCCCGAAACAGCGCCTCCACGGCCGCGCGCGCCCCGTCCGGCGGCAGCCCCTGCTCCAGCCGCAGCGCGAGGTCCGACATCGTGCCCAGGTGCTCCTGCGCCTCGAGCCGGAAGGTGGCCAGCAGCCGCTTGAGAAACGCTTCGTCGTCCTGTGTCATGTCGTCTCGATGCGGCTCGGTTGGCTGCGCGGTCTCACAGCCGGTAGCGGCCCACCATGTCCCTCAGCCGTTGCCCGAGCTCGTGCAACTGGTGCGCGGCGATCTCCGCCTGCCGGGTGCTGTCCATGTTCTGCGTGGTCGCCGTGCGGATGTTGCCCATGGCCTGCGCCAGCTGATCCATGCCGACCAGCTGCTGCTGCGCCGACACCGCGATCTGGCTGGCCGCTGCCGCGCTCTCCGTGATGCTGTCGGCCAGGCGCTGGATCGCCTCGCCGGCGTCTTTCGACTGGCGTGCGCCGGCGTCCACCGCCTTCGCGCCTTGCTCGGCCGCCAGCACCGCGTCGCTGGTGGCCTTCTGGATCTCGCCGAGGATGGTGCGCACCTGCGCCGTGGCCTGGCGCGATTGCGCGGCCAGGCTCTTCACCTCGAGGGCGACCACCGCGAAGCCCACCCCGTGCTCGCCCGCCTTGGCCGCCTCGATCGCGGCGTTCACCGCCAGCAGGTTGGATTGCTCCGACAGATCGTTGACGCTGGCGATGATCTCGCCGATGGCCTGCGTCTGCTCCGACAGGCGCAGGATGCTGTCGGCCACCATCTCCATCTGCTCGCGGATCTGCTGCATGCCTTCGACCGCGTCCTCCACCGAGCGGCGCCCGGTCTGCGACACCTGCGCCGCCCGCTGCGCCGCGTCGGACACGTAGCGTGCCTTCTGGGTCGAGACCAGCGCCGTCTGCTTGACCTCGTCCAGCGTCACCGCCGTCTGGCCGATCACCGCCGCGGCCTGCGACGCGCCGGTGGCCACCTGCGTCGTGCCCGCCAGGATCTGGCTCGTGGAGCTGCCCAGCACGCTGACCCCCTCGCTCACCTGGCGATTGAGCTCGCGCAGGTTCTCGACCATGGTCGAGAACGCCCGTCCGAGCTCGTCGTGCTCGGACTGCAGCCGGACCTTGACCGTCAGGTCGCCGGTCGCGATCAACTTGGCGGTTTCGGCCTTTTCCTGCAGGTTGTCGATCATCGCGACGAACGCATTGCCCAGCACGTCGTGCTGCGACTGCGGAACGACCTTCACGCTCAGGTCGCCGCTGGCGATGCGGCGCGCGATCTGCGCCTTGTCCTCCAGCGATGCGCTCATCTGGTGGAACGCGTCCTCGAGCTGGCCGATCTCGTCGGCGCGCGGCGCGCGGCGCGGCAGCACGCTGGTCTCGCCGGCCGCCACGCGTCGCGCAGCGTCGGCGATCTCGCGCACCGGGTTTGCGATGACCGCATGCAGGCTCGCCGACAGCGGCAGCTTGATGAGCAGCGAGCCCAGCAGGACCAGCAGCACGATCCCGCCGTAACGGGCCATGCGCGAAGCGACGGAGGCCACGCCGACGCGCAGGTAGATGGTCCCCACCTGCTGCGGGCCGTGGCGAATGGGCGAGAACGCCACCAGTTCGTCATCGACGAAACGCCGCGACGGCGGCTGCGCGCGAGGCGGCAGCGGAGGCTGCTCGATGCCGGCGCGCACGAAACTCGCGAAGGGCGAGCCGTCGGCGGCGTAGACGGCGGCCTGCAGGAAGTCGGGGTTGGCTCCCAGCGCGTTGAGGTAGTCGCGCGCCGCCTTCGGATCGTTGAACTCGAGCGACGCGGTGACGCTCTGGCCCAGCATCTCGGACTGGACATCGACCTCCTGCGTCTTCTCGTGCCGGTAGGTGTAGACGTCGTACACGAGGATCACCGCGCCGGCCATCAGCAGCGACACGGCGCTGGCGAACACCGTGATCAGCAGCAGCTTGCGCCGGATCGGGATGTCGACCAGCCAGTTCGTCATTGCGGCGACCTCGACTTGACCGACAGCGCCACGTTGAGCAGCTTGGAGCTGATCGCGAGGCCGTTCTTCGCCGCAGCGTCGTCGTCCACGGTGAAGCGCACGCGGTTGTCCTTGACGACGAAGTTGATGATGCCGTTGCCCGAGTCGGCGACGACCAGCGTGCCGGTGCCGCGCAGGTCGTCGGCGTGCGCGTCCTTGCCGAGGTAGGCGATGTGGCAGCCTGCGTCGCGGCCGATGCTCTTCAGGCGGCGCACGACGATGGCGCGGCCCGACACCTGCTGGCCGGCGGCCGCCTCGTCTAGCAGCGGCCCGAAGGGGTCCTCGCCCACCACGCACAGCACCACCGGGCTGGTGGGCGTGGCGAACGCGGCCGGCGGCCAGTCGACGTAGGAGGCGAACTTCGCCAGGTACGCCGCCTTGACCGCATATTCGAGCTGCTCTGCGGCAACGACGCCGCCGCTGGCGCCAGCCATGGCGAGCAGCAGCAAGTGCCAGCGCATCCACATGCGGAGCATCGCTACAGTTCCCATGACAGGCTCACCACGAGGCTGCGCGGCACCTCGCTGCGCAGCGGGGCCGCGCCGAACTCGGGGTGCTGCGCATCGAACAGGTTGAAACCCGCCACGGCCAGCTCCGTGCGGGGCGAGATCGCCCAGCCCAGGCGGGCATCGACCGCGGTATAGCCGGGCACCGCCGGTCGAGGCAGCGCCCCCACCTGGCGCAGGGCAAAGTCCACGTTCACCCGGTGCGGCAGATTCCAGCTGGAGCGCAGCTGGAACTGGTGGCGCGGATCGTTGGCGCCGGCGCCGGGCAGGCCCGGGTCGCGGCTGGCGGCGGCGAAATCGAACCGCTCATGCAGCAGGGTCAGGCCGGCGCTCACACGCCACGCCGGGTCCACCTGCAGCGCGGCCCAGCTCTCGACGCCGTAGGTGCGTGCGCGCACGCCATTGCTCAATGCGAAGCCGCTGCCACTGGGCTCGACGCTGCGCAGCCGGTCGTAGTCGTTGACGAAGGTCGACACCGAGTACGACAGTCGAGCGTCGGGCTGCGCGCGATAGCCGATCTCGTACGCCGTCAGCCGCTCCGCCTTGAAGCCGGGCCCGCCGAACAGCGGAGCGTTGTACGGCGGCGGCAGGTTGACGAAGACCTGGAAGTCGCGGTCCAGCCGCGACGGAATGCGCACCGCGCGCGACACCGCCGCCCACACGAGGCTCTGTTCACTGCGCTTCCAGGCCCACCGGATGTTCGGCTGGTACTCGGTGCCCGTGTAGTCGTTGCGTTCGGCCTTGAGGCCCAGTGTGAGCTTGGTGCGTTCGCCGAGCGAGAGCGTGTCCTGTCCGAATAAGTTCCACAACGTGAGCTTGCTGTCGGCCGGCACGAATGCCAGCAGCGCGCTGCCGGCGGTGCGGTCGCGCTGCTGGCGCAGGCCGCCGCCCCAGACGATCTCGTGCCGCGCAATCGCGGTGTAGCGGTGCTGGATGTCGATGTCCAAGGTGTCGAGCTTCTCGGCGAAGAGCCCGGGCTCGTCGCGCCGCGTTCGATCCAGGTAGGCCTGCACCTGCACGCCGGAATGCGCATCGATGTCGCGACCGAATCGCAGCAGCAGGTTGCCGCCGGAGGTCCGGCGATCGGTCCCGGACGAGGCCTCGGC
>DATFAY010000012.1:0-15765 GCA_035254085.1 Piscinibacter sp. | reverse complement strand
GTGCTCGCGAACACCAGGAACAGCACGCCGGCGAGCACCAGCACGCTGAAGTAGACGTTCTTGATCGTCTCGCGGAAGTACAGGCCGACGAGGTGCGGGAGCACCCGCCATCCGGCCGGATGCAGCGACGCCGCCGGGCGGGCGACGGCCGGCGGCGCGTCGTCCGCGGCGACATCGCCGGGCGCCTTGGCCCGCCGCCGCGCAAGCGGCTCGCTCGCGAAGGCGGCGAACGAGAAGCGCCACAGGCACAGCGCCGACACGACCGCCGCGACGCCGAGCCACAGCAGCCGGTTCCACAGCAGCACGCCGTCGAGCGCGATGACGCGGTTGTTGCGCTCGTCGACCGTCCAGTATTCGGCCAGCACGCTCATCGCGCGGCTGCCGAAGGGGTCGAGCAGCGCGGCCAGCGTCTTGTTGTCCAGGTCGCGCACCAGCTGCAGCGCGATGAGCCAGCCCAGCAGCAGCAGCACGCTGCCGATGTACACCGGCAGCATCTTGCGGGTGAGCGCGGCCAGGCTGAAGAACAGCGCGCCGATCAGCAGCGCGTTGGGCACCAGCACCACCGCATAGGGCATGAGGTAGGCGGCGACGCGGTTGGGGCCCAGCCGCTCGGCGTCCATGCCGGGCAGCAAGGTGGCAAGCCAGGCTCCCAGCCCGATGGCCGCGAAGACGATCAGCACCACGCCCAGGGCGCCGAGGAAGCGCCCGCCCAGGTACTGCCACTTGGCGATCGGCGTGGTGAAGAAGAAGTGGTGCGTGCGGTATTCGAAGTCCTGCTGGACCGCACGCCCCATGATCGCCGCCATCACGCTGACGCCGAACATGCCCAGCACCGAGACGGTCTGCGCCAGCGCGAAGGGTGAGTTCACGAAGACCTTGCCGCTGCCGAAGGAGACGTTCGCCTCCTTGAACAGCCCGCCGGCGGCCGCGATCCACAGCATCGCCAGGGCGAGGAAGACGCCGAAGTAGACCCAGGTCGAGACCAGCTTGAGCCGCGACCGGAGCTCGAACGAAGCGATGGTCAGCATGTCAGGCGGCCGGCGAGTCGACCAGCGCGCCTTCGGCGACGCGGCTGCGGGCCATGCCGATGTGGCCGCCGATGGCCGCGAAGTAGGCGTCTTCCAGCGTGGGCTCGGCCGGCTCGAAGCCCGGGCCCGGCCGCGCGTCGGCGATCACGTGGATCTGGGTCTTGCCGCTGTACAGGCGGGTGGAGATGACCGCGTGGCGCGCGCGGATCGCATCGACCTCCGAACGCGCGACCGAACTGGCCCAGATCCGCCCGGCCAGCATGTCGACCAGGGCCTGCGGCGTGCCCGAGAGCAGCACGCGCCCCTTGTTCATGATGGCCAGTTGCGGGCAGAGGTCGCTCACATCGGAGACGATGTGCGTGGACAGCAGCACGATCACCTCTTCGCCGATCTCCACCAGCAGATTGTGAAAGCGGGTGCGTTCCTCGGGGTCGAGGCCGGCGGTGGGCTCGTCCACGATGATGAGCCGGGGGTTGCCCAGCAACGCCTGCGCGATGCCGAAGCGCTGGCGCATGCCGCCGGAGAAGCCGCCCAGCGCCTTCTTGCGCACCTCGTAGAGATTGGTCTGCCGCAGCAGGCCTTCGACCACCGCCTTGCGCTCGCCGCGCTGCGCCAGGCCCTTCAGGCGCGCGAGGTGATCCAGCATGTCCTGCGCGCTCACCTTCGGATAGACGCCGAAGTCCTGCGGCAGGTAGCCCAGCACGCGGCGCACCGCGTCCTTGTCGCGCAGCACGTTGATGCTGCCGCCGCCCGGCACCTCGGTCAGCTGGGCCGAGCCGCCATCGGCGTCCTGAAGGGTCGCGAGCGTGCGCATCAGCGTGGACTTGCCCGCCCCGTTGGGCCCGAGCAGGCCGAACATGCCGGTCGGGATGGACAGCGTGACGTCGTCGAGGGCGCGCACGCCGTTGGGGTAGGTCTTGGACAGGCCGGTGATGTGCAGTTGCATGGGGCGGTCGGCAGATGGAGGACGCGCGAAGTATCTCCGCGGCGGCTCGATTGCCCAACAGGCATGCGATGGAGTGCGCAAACGGCAGGACGGTCTGCACCCCAGCCTGCGCCCTCAGCCCGCTGCCTCGACCACCATCTGCACCCGCTGCCTCCCGTTGTATTCGTCCAGGCTGAGGCGGTAGGCCAGCGTCACGCGCTCGGGCACCGGCTCGCTGTGGCCGAACCAGATCGCGTCGCGCACGGCGCCCTGGTGCTTCACCGTGAGCTTGAGGTGCTTCTCGCCCACCAGGCGCTGCGACACCACCTCGACCAGGTCGCTGAACAGCGGCGGCTCGAAGGCCTGGCCCCACACCTGCGCGTCCAGCGACAGCACCGTCTCGGGGTTGAAGTACTCGAGCGGCAGCGGGCCGTCGCTCAGCAGCTTGCGCGCGAGCGTGGCCGCGTCCAGCCACTCGTGGGCGACACGCTGGAAGGCCTCGTCGAAGGTGTCGAAGTCCTCTTCGGCCAGCGTGCAGCCGGCCGCCATCGCGTGGCCGCCGAACTTCTTGAGCACGCCCGGATGCCGCTTGCTCACCAGGTCGAGCGCGTCGCGCAGGTGGAAGCCCGGGATCGAGCGGCCCGAGCCCTTGAGCAAGCCGTCCTGGCCGATCGCGAAGACGAAGGTCGGTCGGTGCACGCGGTCCTTCAGCCGCGAGGCGACGATGCCGACCACGCCTTCGTGGAACTCGGGATCGAAGATGGCGAGCGCCGGCGGCGGCTCGTCTTCGGGCATGAGCATCTCGAGCAAGGCCTCGGCCTGCTCGCGCATGCCGGCCTCGACTTCGCGTCGCTCGCGGTTGATGCCGTCCAGCGTCTGGGCGAGTTCGGCGGCGCGCGCCGGGTCGTCGGTGAGCAGGCATTCGATGCCCAGCGTCATGTCCGACAGGCGGCCCGCAGCGTTGATGCGCGGCCCGAGCGCGAAGCCGAAGTCGAACGCGCTGGCGCGCCGCGTGTCGCGCCCGGCCGCGGCGAACAGGGCGGCCAGCCCGGGCTGCATCTTGCCGGCGCGGATGCGCTTGAGCCCTTGCGCCACCAGCCGCCGGTTGTTGGCGTCGAGCTTGACCACGTCGGCCACCGTGCCGAGCGCGACCAGGTCGAGCAGCGCATCCAGCCTCGGCTGCGTCTCGGCCGTGAAGACGCCGCGCCGGCGCAGCTCGCTTCGCAGCGCCAGCAGCACATAGAAGATCACGCCCACGCCGGCCAGGTTCTTGCTCTCGAAGGCACAGCCGGGCTGGTTCGGATTGACGATCACGTCCGCCTCGGGCAGCGCGACCTGTTCGTCGACCAGCGCCGGCAGATGGTGGTCGGTGACCAGCACCGCCACGCCCTGCGCGCGTGCATGCGCCACGCCGGCCAGGCTGGCGATGCCGTTGTCGACCGTCAGCAGCAGATCGGGCTTGTCCTTCAGCGCGAGGTCGACGATGGCCGGCGTGAGGCCGTAGCCGTGCACCGCGCGATCGGGCACCACGTAGCCGAGCATGCCGGGGCGCGCGCCCAGCAGCGCCAGCCCGCGCAGGGCGACGGCGCAGGCGGTCGCGCCGTCGCAGTCGTAGTCGGCGACCACGCAGATGCGCCGGCCTGCGGCGAGCGTGTCGGCGAGCAGGCGCGCCGCGTCGTCGGCGCCGCGCAGGCCGGTCGGCGCGAGCAGCCGCCCGAGCGTGTCGTCGAGCTCCTCGGGCGAGCGCACGCCGCGCGCGGCGTACAAGCGCGCGAGCAGCGGATGCACGCCCGCCTGCTCCAGCGCCCAGGAGATGCGCGGCGGCACGTCGCGCAAGGTGATCGCGGGCGAACTCACAGCGCCTCCAGCACGGTGTGCGGCGCGACGCTTCTGAATGCGCCGGCGATGCGTTGCCAGGCGCTGCGCGGCGCGCGATCGAAGCGCTGCGCGCGGCGATCGCCGCACAGCGTGAGCGCGACCGTGCCGGTGGCCGGCGTGGCGCGCAGCAGCTCGGCCATCGGCCCCACGTCCAGCGCGCGCCAGGCGTCGGCCCAGCCGGCCCAGTCGTCGGCCAGAAGCGGTGCTCGAAGCGAGTCGTCGACCCGCAGGCCGGGCACGTCGTGCAGCGGCTGGGCGCGGCCGCAGCCGCTCAGCCAGAACGAATTCACGGGCAGTTCGCCGCGCGCCTCGCGCTCGTCGTTGAGCGGATGGGTGTAGAGCAGCATCTGCACTTCGTTTTGCAGCCGGCGCAGCAGCCGCGCCTGCGGGTGGTTGTGCAGCCAGAGATCGACGTTGCGCCCGATCACGCGGTCCAGCGAGGCGCAGGGCAGGGCGTCGAGCGTGTCGTGCGCCACGTACCAGCGGGTGGCCGCGCCGTAGGCCACGGTCCAGCCTTCGCTCTCGAACAGGTGCCGGATCGCGTCGAGGAAGCGGCGCGACTCCTCTTCCTCGAGGCGCAGCTCGGCGGGGTCGGCCAGCGTGATGTGGTCGTGTCCGACGTGCCAGTGCACCGGCGTGAGCAGGCCCCAGGCCCGATCGCCCACGGCGATGCCGTCGGCGGCCGCCGCCTGTGCCGCCCACGGCAGGGCGCCGTCCGCTCCGTGCCAGCCGCGGGCGTCCGCCAGCGCGCGCTCGTGCGGCGGGGTGAGGCTGTATTCGTCGCTGCCGACGGTGGCGGCCGGGGTCATGGAGGCGAGCAGCCTGGCAAGGTGGGGCAGGTCGAGGTCGCGCAGGGTGTGCGTGCTGGCCTCCGACAGGGCCGAGGCGAAGGGGATCAGCAGGTGCATGGCGCGGATTATCCGGTGCCCACGCGTGCGGCCTGCGTTCGCGGTGCGCGGCGACGGGCCGCCCGCGGCGCGCAGCCGACCGTCCGTCGCCCCGCGCGGCATCCGCCGCCGCGCGGCCATGCACAATGGTTCGTCATCCCGGAGCGCTCCTTGGTCGATCTCGACACCCCCGACGTCCACTCGCCCAACGTGCGGCGCGCCGGCAAGGACCTGCTCTCGCTGGCGCTGATGGACGCGCGCAACCACACGCTGCGCTGGATCGCGCTGCTCGAGGAGTCGCTCGGCGAGCGCGGTTTCGTCGTGCCCTTCCAGCCGGACCTCGAGCCGCCGCTGTGGCTGCTGGGGCACATCGGCTGGTTCCACGAGCGCTGGATCGCGCGCAACGTGCACCGCCAGCGCGGCGAGCGCGCCGACGCAGCCGCGCCGCCGCTGGCCTCGATCCTGAACGACGCCGACCGCTGGTACGACCCGGCGCAGGCGCCGCACGCGAGTCGCTGGCAGCTCGACCTGCCCGACCTGCGGCAGACCAAGCAGTACCTCGCCGACACGATGGACATCGTGCTGGAACTGCTCGAGGCCGCCGACGAGGACGACGCTGCGCTGTACTTCTACCGGCTGGCGCTGCTGCGCGAGGACATGCTGGGCGAGACCCTCGCCGAGACGGCGCAAACGCTGGGTGTGGGCGCGGCCTCGGCCGGCGTTCTCCTGCACGAGACCCCGGGCACGGCGCCGCGCGAGCCACTGCTGTTTCCCGCGACCCGCTGGCCGCTGGGCGCGACACCCGGCGGCTTCGTCTTCGACAACGAGAAATGGGCGCACGAGGTCGACGTGCCGGAGTTCGAGATCGATGCCCAGCCGGTCAGCTGGGCGCAGTTCGCCGAGTTCGTCGAGGATGGCGGATACGACGAGACCGGCTGGTGGTCCGAGGCAGGGCGCGAGTGGCTGCAGCGGCAACAGCGCCGCGTGCCGCGCCACGTCGACCAGATGCGCCACGGCGTGCTGCAGCGGCGCTTCGGGCGCCTCACGCGCGTGCCGATGGCGCAGCCCGTGATGCACGTCAGCTGGCACGAGGCCCAGGCATGGTGCCGCTGGGCGGGGCGGCGCCTGCCGGCCGAGGTCGAATGGGAAGCCGCGGCGCAGTCGTACTCGCGCGGCTTCGCCTGGGGATCGGCATGGGAGTGGACGGCCGGCACCTTCCGGCCCTATCCCGGGTTTGCGCCCGGCCCCTGGGTGTCGTATTCGCAGCCATTCTTCGGCACGCACAAGGTGCTGCGCGGGGCATCCTTCGCCACCAGCCTGCGCCTGCGCAGCACGAAGTTCCGGCGCTTCGAGGCGCCGCGGCGCGACGATCTCTTCTGCGGCTTTCGCACCTGCGCCTTGTGAAAGCCCGCATGGGCGTTCGCGCCGCCCATGGTTACGATAGGCGCGGATGAATCCTTTCGCCGAGAGCGTGGCCAGCGCCGCGCAGCTAGTCGCCAGCGGCGACCCCGAACTCCTGCACATCGTCGGCCTGTCGCTGACCGTCAGCGGCGGTGCGAGCGTGATTGCCACCGCGCTGGGACTGCTGGCCGGCGCCGCGGTCGCGGTGTCGCGCTTTCGCGGGCGGGCCACGCTGCTGGTGCTGCTCAACACCTTGCTCGCGCTGCCTTCGGTCGTGGTGGGCCTGGCGGTGTACCTGCTGCTGTCGCGGGCCGGCCCGCTGGGCGCGCTGGGCATCCTGTTCACCCCGACCGCCATGGTGGTTGCACAGGCGATCCTGGTCACGCCCATCGTCGCCGCGCTGGCGCGCCAGGTCATCGAGGACGCCTTGCACGACCACGGCGAGCAACTGCGCTCGCTGGGCGCCGGCCGGCTCGAGTCGGCGCTTATCGTCGCCTGGGACGAGCGGCTCGCCTTGTCGACGCTGGCGCTGGTGGCCTTCGGCCGCGCGGTGTCCGAGGTCGGCGCCGTGATGATCGTGGGCGGCAACATCGCCGGCGTGACCCGCGTGATGACCACCGCGATCGCCCTGGAGACCAGCAAGGGCGACTTGCCGCTGGCGCTGGCACTCGGGCTGGTGCTGCTGGGCGTCGTGCTCTCGCTCAACGTGGTCATCGGCCTGCTGCGGCAATGGCGGCTCGCCGAGGACCAGCGCTGGAGCGCGCTCGCGTGACGGCGCCGCTGGTGGAACTGCGCTCGGCCAGCGTGCGCTTCGGCCCCACGCTGGCGCTGAACGGCATCGACCTGGCGCTGGTGCGCGGCGAGCGTGTCGCGCTGGTCGGCGCCAACGGCTCGGGCAAGAGCACGCTGCTGCGCGCGATGCACGGCCTGGTGCCGCTGAGCCAGGGGCAGCGCTTGGTCGACGCGCCCGCGCCGCGCCTGGCGATGGTGTTCCAGCGGCCGTTCATGCTGCGCCTGTCGGCGCGCGCCAACGTCGAGCTGGGCCTGATGCTGCAGCGCATGCCGCGCGCACAGCGGCGCGAGCGCGCGTTGCGTGCCCTCGAGCGCGTGGGCCTGCTGGCCGAAGCCGGCCGCATCGGGCGCGTGCTCTCTGCCGGCCAGCAGCAGCGCCTCGCGCTCGCGCGGGCCTGGGCGGTGCAGCCCGACGTGCTCTTGCTGGACGAGCCGACCGCGAGTCTCGACCCCAGCGCCAAGCGCGAGGTGGAAAGCCTGATCGCCGACTTCACCGCGCAAGGCATGACTATCATGCTCAGCTCGCACAATCTCGGCCAGGTCAAGCGCCTGGCGAGCCGTGTCGTGTACCTGGAGCACGGCCGCATGCTGGCGGACGTGTCCACCGATCACTTCTTCGGCGGCCCGCTGCCCGAAGAGGCCAATCTCTTCCTGAAAGGACAACTCCCATGGGATTGAGCAAGCGTCTTCTTTGTGTCGGGGCCGCCCTGCTGGCCGCGACGTTGTCGTCTAGCGCCGGCGCCGAGGAGCGCAGCATCGTCGTCGCCTCGACCACCTCGACCGAGCAGTCGGGCCTCTTTCCGCACTTGCTGCCTGCCTTCACCAAGGCCACCGGCATCACGGTCAAGGTGGTGGCGGTGGGCACCGGCCAGGCCCTGGACATCGGGCGCCGCGGCGATGCAGACGCAGTGTTCGTGCACGACCAGGCCGCCGAGGAGAAGTTCGTGGCCGAAGGCGCGGGCTTGAAGCGCATGCCGGTCATGTACAACGACTTCGTCCTCGTCGGCCCGGCCGGCGACCCGGCGGGCGTGAAGGGGCACGACATCGTCGAGGCGCTGCGCAAGCTGGCGGCCGGCAGCGCGCCCTTCATCTCGCGCGGCGACCGCAGCGGCACCAACGCCGCCGAACTGCGCTACTGGAAGCTCGCCGGCATCGACGCGCCACAGGGCAAGGTGGCAGGCTACAAGGCCTGCGGCTGCGGCATGGGGCCCGCGCTCAACATCGGCTCTTCGCTCGACGCCTACGTGCTCGCCGACCGCGGCACCTGGCTCAACTTCAAGAACCGCGGGCAGCTGGCGATCCTGGTGGAGGGCGACCAGCGCCTCTTCAACCAGTACGGCGTGATCGTCGTGAACCCCGCCACGCACCCGCATGTGAAGGCAGTGCTGGCGCAGGCCTTCGCCGACTGGCTGGTCTCGCCCGAGGGGCAAGCCACCATCGCCAGCTACAAGGTCGGCGGCGAGCAGCTGTTCTTTCCGAACGCGGGCAAGTGACTATGCGAACGAGCGCGTGTAGACGATGAAGCCCTTGTGCTGGGCGACCTTGTCGTACAGCGCTCGCGCGGTGGCGTTGTGCTGCTGGGTGTGCCAGTACAGGCGGTCCGCGCCGCGTGCTCGCGCGGTGGCGGCCACGGCCTCGATCAGCGAGCGCGCGACGCCGCGCCCTCGCACGGCCGGGTCGACGAAGAGGTCCTGCAGGTAGCACACCTCGTCGACCCAGATGCTCGGGTGGAAGTAGTAATGCGCCATGCCGACCAGACGCCCGTCGAGGTGCGCGCCCAGCCCGTGGATGCGATCGGCCCGCAGCAGATGCTGCCACGTGCGTTCGTAGTCCTCGTCGGCGAGGGTCGTCTCGTAGAACGCCTTGTAGCCGCGCGCGAGCACTTCCCAGGCGGTGCGATCGGCGCTTTGCAGCGGGCGGATGTCGATCATTGCGGTTCGTCTCTCCATTGAACAAGTGATGGGATGCCTTCAGCACCCGGCCGGCTGTCCGTGCTGCAGCAGGCGCAGGCGCTCGCCGAGCGCGTCGGCCAGGCGGGCGACGGCGCGGCGGTGCGCCTCGGCGAGTGCCGCCACGTCGGCGCCGGCCGGCTCGACCCAGCTGCCTTGGCACAGCAGCGTGCGGCTGCCCGCGCGCGCCGAAGAGAGCGACCAGGTGGCCTCGATGCGCGCCTCGCGGCCGGGCACCGACTCGAAGCGCTGCACGTCGACCTGCACGCGCCAGGGCGCCGACGCAGGCGGCGCGACGCTGCGCACGTCGACGGCGCCCCAGCGTGAGCCGAGCCGCGCGACGATCGCGCCGCGCAGCTCGTCCTGCAGCGGCGCGGCCCAGCGGTCCTGCTCCAGCAGCAGCAGCGAGCCGTCGCCCTGGCGCACCACCCATTGCGGATGGTCGACCTGCGCGGGCACGCTCGGCGGCAGGACGTCGATGTAGAGCGGCTCGGCGGAGCCCGCGGGCGCCGATGCGGCCGCCGGCGGCACGGCGGGCAGCAAGGTGTGAAAGCGCTCGGGCAGCTTGCTGCTCGAGCAGGCGGCCAGCAGCAGCAGCGGCGCCAGCGCTGCGGCAAGGCTGCGGCGGGTGGATCGCCTGGACGGCCGGCTCATCGTGGCTTCTCCGGGTGGTCGCCGCGGTCGAGCGGCGGGTCGGCGCGCTTGCCGCGCAGGATCGCTTCGGGGTGGCGCTGCAGGTAATCGCCCAGGGCGCGCAGCGACTGCGCGGTGCGCCGCAAGTCGTCCATGGTCTGCTCCACGCTGCGCTGCATCGGCGCGCTTTCGTCCAGCACGTTGCGGTCCAGCCGGTCGAGCGAGGCCTGCACCGCACTCAGCGTGCGCTGCACTTCGGCCAGCGCCCGCTGCGCCTCGGGCGTGAGCTGATGGATGGTGTCCTGCGCCTGGCGCAGCGTGTTGTGCAGGTCGCGGCCGATCTCGTCGAAGGGCACCTTGCTGATCTTGGCGACGATCTCGGCGATCTGCGGCTGCAGCTCGCTCAGGGTGCCGGGCACCGTCGGCACCGTGGGCACCCCGCCGTTGACCTGCAGCGTGGCGCGCGGCGCCTTGGGCGCGAAATCGAGCGCCACGTACTGCGTGCCGGTGAGCAGGTTGCCGGTGCGCAGCTGGGCGCGCACGCCGTTGTCGACCAGCATCTGGAGGAACAGCAGGTCGGCCGCCGGGTCGACGGCACGCTGGCGCAGCATGGCCTCGCGCACATGGCCCAGGCGCAGCGGATAGATGTTGGCGGTGACCTCCATCGGGTAGCGCTTGTGCTGGGCGTCGTACTGCGGCGTGAGCGCCTGCACGGTGCCGATGTCGATGCCGAGGAAGTCCACCGGCGCGCCCACCGCAAGGCCGCGCACCGACTGGTCGAACACCATGCGGATGGCCAGCGGCGGCCCGTCCGGCGGCGCCATCGCGCTCTTGCGGTCGCCGAACAGGAAGAAGCGCGTTCCGGCGGGCGCCGGCGCGGTGGCCTCGCTGCCGGGCAGTCGCTCGAAGGCGATGCCGCCGGCGATCACCGAGGCCAGCGTCTGCGTGTTGAGCGTGAGCCCGCTCGCATTGAGCGTGAGGTCCAGGCCGCTGGCGTTCCAGAAGCGCGCCTGCTGCGTCACCAGCGGCTCGTAGGGCGACTCGATGAAGACCGTGACCGTGAGCTCGTCGTTGCGCGGGTCCAGCGTATAGCCGACGACGCGGCCGACGCGCGCACGCCGGTAGTACACCGGCGAGCCGACGTCGAGCGAGCCCAGGTCGTTGGCACGCAGCACGAAGCTGCGGCCGGGCTCGCCGCGCAGCACGAAGGGCGGCACTTCGAGGCCCGTGAACTGCTTGCGGGTCTTGGTCGAGGTGCCGGCGTCCACGCCGATGTAGGCGCCAGACAGCAAGGTGCCCAGCCCGCTCACGCCGGCGGTGCCGATGCGCGGGCGCACGACCCAGAACTGGGTGTCCTCGACCGCGATGTTGGAGGCCGACGCGTCCAGCCGCACGCCCACCAGCACGCGCCGGTGGTCGTCCGACAGCGTCACCGTGTCGACGTGGCCGACCACCACCTCCTTGTAGCGCACGTCGGTCTTGCCCGGCTCCAGGCCTTCGGCCGTGCGAAAGCTGATCACGATGTGCGGACCGGACTGCAGCACCGTGTTGATCAAGAGCGATGCGCCGATCACCACCGCCACGATCGGCACGATCCACACCAGCGACAGGCGCGCCGCGTTCTTGCGCTTGATCACCGGCTCGGCCACCGCCTCGGGCATCGGTGCCGCCGGGCCGGCGGCAGGCGGCGGCGGCGCGTCGTCCCCGGTCGGCTCAGTCATCGCGCGGGGCCCTCCTGCCAGATCAGGCGCGGATCGAAGCTGCGTGCGGCCAGCATGGTGAGCACCACCACGGCCGCGAAAGCGAGCAGCCCCGGCTCGGGCTGCACGTTGGCCAGCTTGCCGAAGCGCACCACGCCGGCCAGCAGCACGACCACGTACACGTCGAGCATCGACCAATGCCCCACGGTCTCGACCACGCGGTACAGCTTGGCGCGCTCCAGTCGCCGCCAGTGCGGCGCGGCGCTCGTGGTCCAGGCGAGCAGCGCGAGCGCGCCGATCTTCAGCAGCGGCACCGCGATGCTCGCGACGAACACGATGGCGGCGAGCCCGAACTCCTTGTCGGCCCACAGCTCGCCGATGCCGCCGGAAATCGTGTAGCTGGTGCGCCGGAACAGGTACGCGTTGGTCATGATGGGCAGCACGTTCGCCGGCACGTACAGCATCAGCGCCGCGGCCAGGTAGGCCCAGGTGTGCTGCAGCGCCTTGCGCCGCGGCTCGCGCAGCAGGTGGCCGCAGCGCGGACAGCGCAGCGCGAGCGCATCGCCCGCACCGGGGGCGCCGGCACGCGGCAGGGCAGACACCAAGCCGCAGCATTGGCAGCCGAGCACCTCGTTCACGGGCGCTCCATCCACAAGTGCTTGAGCCCGCCGGACTCCAGCGCGGCCAGCAGCAGCGCCAGCGCGCCGAAGGCGAGCATGCCGGGCCCGGGCATCGCATGCGCCAGCTTGGCCATGCGCACGATGGCGATCGCGCCGGACACCGTCATCACCTCGACCATGCTCCAGCGCGAGGCTTCGTGCAACACGCGCATCGCCCACACGAAGTGGGCCGAAGGCTGGCGCGTGGCCAGCGGCCACAGCACCAAGAGGCGCAGCCCGATCAGCAGCGCGGGCGCCACGATGGCCGTGACCGCGGCGGCCACCGCCACCAGGTGCTCGTTCTGCTGCCAGGTGATGTGGATCGCTTCGGGCAGCGTGATGCTGGCGTGCGCTCCGCGCAAGCGCAGGTCGATGACGGTCGTCGTGTTGGCGATCAGCAGCACCACCGCGGCGGCGATGGCGAGCGCGAGCAGCGCGTGCACGTCCAGCCGGTGGCCGCGTCCCAGCACGGCGGCGCAGCGGCTGCAGCGCGCCACCTCCGCGCTCGCGAGGGGGCGCCAGTGATGCACCGCATTGCAGTGCTCGCACACGACGAGGTCTTGTGGCAAGGCGTCGCTCCTCCAATCGGAACATCGTATATCTTCGCGCGCATGCAAGCCATCATCGCGGTCTCCGGACTCTCGAAGACCTACGCTTCGGGTTTTCGCGCCCTCCATCGCATCGACCTGGAGGTGCGGCGCGGCGAGATCTTCGCCCTGCTGGGGCCCAATGGGGCGGGCAAGACCACGCTCATCAGCGCCATCTGCGGGATCGTGCGGCCCAGCGCGGGCCGCATCCTCGTCGACGGGCACGACATCGCGCAGGACTACCGCGCGGTGCGCTCGCTCATCGGCCTGGTGCCGCAGGAGCTCACCACCGACGCCTTCGAGACGGTCTGGAACGCGGTCTCCTTCAGCCGCGGCCTGTTCGGCAGGCCGCCCGATCCGGCGCACATCGAGAAGGTGCTCAAGGACCTCTCGCTGTGGGACAAGAAGGACAACAAGATCATCACGCTGTCGGGCGGCATGAAGCGGCGCCTGCTGATCGCCAAGGCCTTGTCGCACGAGCCGCGCATCCTGTTCCTGGACGAGCCCACGGCGGGCGTGGACGTCGAGCTGCGGCGCGACATGTGGCGCCTGGTGCGTTCGCTGCGCGACAGCGGCGTGACCATCATCCTCACCACGCACTACATCGACGAGGCCGAGCAGATGGCCGAGCGCATCGGCGTCATCAGCAAGGGCGAGATCATCCTGGTGGAGGACAAGGCGGAACTGATGCGCAAGCTCGGCAGCAAGCAGCTGAGCCTGGAGCTGGCAAGTCCGATGAGCGAGCTGCCGGCGGCGTTGGCGGCACACCGGCTCGCGCTGTCGGCAGACGGCCGCACGCTCACCTACACCTACGACACGCGCGCCGAGCATCCGGGCATCGCGCCGCTGCTGGCGGACTTGAACCGGCTGGGCATCGAATTCAAGGATCTGCAGACCACGCAGAGCTCGCTGGAAGACATCTTCGTGAGCCTGGTCCGGGAGGAAACCGCATGAACATCCACGCCGTTCGCGCGATCTACCGCTTCGAGATGGCGCGCACCGGGCGCACGCTGCTGCAAAGCATCGTCTCGCCGGTGATTTCCACGTCGCTGTACTTCGTGGTGTTCGGCGCCGCCATCGGCGCGCGCATCCCGCAGGTCGGGCAGGTGAGCTACGGGGCCTTCATCGTGCCCGGGCTGGTGATGCTGTCCCTGCTCACGCAGAGCATCTCGAACGCGTCCTTCGGCATCTACTTCCCGCGCTTCACCGGCACGATCTACGAGCTGCTGTCGGCGCCGGTGTCGACCTTCGAGACGGTGCTCGCGTACGTCGGTGCGGCGGCCACCAAGTCGGTGATCCTCGGGCTCATCATCCTCGCGACGGCGGCGCTTTTCGTGCCGCTGCGCATCGAGCATCCGCTGTGGATGGTGCTGTTCCTGGTGCTGACCTCGATCACCTTCAGCCTGCTGGGCTTCATCATCGGCATCTGGGCCGACGGCTTCGAGAAGCTGCAGCTGGTGCCGCTGCTGATCGTGACGCCGCTCGCCTTTCTCGGCGGCAGCTTCTACTCGATCGACATGCTGCCGCCGGTGTGGCAGAAGATCACCCTGTTCAACCCGGTCGTCTACCTCATCAGCGGCTTTCGCTGGAGCTTCTACGGCATTGCCGACGTGAGCGTCGCGGTGAGCCTGGGGATGACGGCGGTGTTCATGGCCGTGTGCATGGGCATCGTCGCGTGGATATTCAAGACGGGGTACCGGCTCAAGTCCTGAGGCCGGGTCATCCTCGCATCTGCTGCGGCAGCCAGGTCGCGACCTGCGGGAAGGCATACAGCACCACCACCATCGCGACCATCAGCAGGAAGAACGGGAAGGCCGCGCGCGAGATGAAGCCGATGTCGCGCCGGGTCATCCCCTGCAGCACGAACAGGTTGAAGCCCACCGGCGGCGTGACCTGCGCCATCTCCACCACGATGACGATGAAGATGCCGAACCACAGCGGGTCGATGCCGGCTTTCTGCACCGTCGGCATGATCACGCCCATGGTCAGCACCACCATCGAGATGCCGTCCAGGAAGCAGCCGAGCACCACGTAGAAGAGCGTGAGCGCCACGATCAGCTGCGACTGCGTCAGCCCGAGCCCGCCGATCCATTCGGCGAGGTGCCGCGGCAGGCCGATGTAGCCCATGCTCAAGGTCAGGAAGGCCGCGCCGGAGAGGATCAGCGCGATCATGCAGTAAAGGCGCGTGCCGCCCATCAGCGAGTCGACGAAGCTGCGCCAGCTGAGCGAGCCCTGCACGCCCGACAGCAGCAGCGCGCCGATCACGCCCAGCGCCGCTGCCTCGGTGGCGGTGGCGATGCCGGCGTAGATGGAGCCCAGCACCGCCGTGATGAGCAGCACCACCGGGATCAGGCTGCGCGACTGGGCGAGCTTCTCGCGCAGGCTCATCGGCGCATCGGGGGGCGGCACGAGATCGGGGTGCCGCCACGCCCACAGCGCGATGTAGGCGGAGAAGATGCCCGCCAGCAGCACGCCGGGCAGCACGCCCGCGATGAACAGCTGGGCGATGGACACGTCGGCCGTGACGCCGTAGACGATCATGATGATCGAGGGCGGGATCAGGAGGCCCAGCGTGCCCGCGCCCGCCAGCGAGCCGATCGCGAGCGTGTCGGGATAGCCGCGCCGCTCGAGCTCGGGCAGGCTCATCTTGCCGATGGTCGCGCAGGTGGCGGCGCTCGAGCCCGACACTGCCGCGAAGATCGCGCAGCCCACCACGTTGGTGTGCAGCAGGCGTCCGGGCAGGCGCTGCATCCAGGGCGCGAGGCCGCGGAACATGTCCTGCGACAGGCGGGTGCGAAAGAGGATCTCGCCCATCCAGATGAACAAGGGCAAGGCGGTGAGGGTCCAGCTCGACGCCGAGCCCCACACCGTGACCGCCATGGCGTCGCCCGCCGGGCGCGCGCTGAACAGCTCCATGCCGACCCAGGCGACGCCCGACAGCGCAAGGCCGATCCAGACGCCGCTGCCGAGGATCGCGAACAGCGCGACGATCAGCAGCGCGGTGACCGCGATCTCATTCATTGCGCGTCGCCTCCGTGGGCGTGTGCACCGCGCGCAGCCCGCGCAGCTCCAGCACGAACTCGTCGACGAAGGCGACCGCCAGCACCACGGTGCCCAGCGCCATGGCGAGCTGCGGAATCCACAGCGGCGTGGCGTCGTTCGCGGTGGAGATGTCGTGGAAGGCGTACGACTGCCAGGCGAGCTTCGTGCTGTAGAAGGCGAACAGCGTCGCGAGCAGCGAGGCGAGGGCCAGCGCCCAGAGCTCGAGCGCGCGGCGGGCCTTGCCGTGCAGCGAGGCGACGATCAGCGTGACGCGGATGTGCTCG
>DATFAY010000011.1:0-18242 GCA_035254085.1 Piscinibacter sp. | reverse complement strand
CGGCTTGGTGGGCCTTTACCCCACCAACTACCTAATCTGATATCGGCCGCTCCAATGGCGCGAGGTCTTGCGATCCCCCGCTTTCACCCGTAGGTCGTATGCGGTATTAATCCGGCTTTCGCCGGGCTATCCCCCACCACTGGGCACGTTCCGATATATTACTCACCCGTTCGCCACTCGTCGCCAGGTTGCCCCGCGTTACCGTTCGACTTGCATGTGTAAGGCATGCCGCCAGCGTTCAATCTGAGCCAGGATCAAACTCTTCAGTTCGATCTTGAATTACTGCTCAAAGAATTGAAGTGAACTTCACTTCAGTGAGCGTTTAAAGTCCATAAGACCTCGAGTCATGCGATTGCTCGCAATCCTCTTGGCACTCGCCTTCAAACGCCCACGCTTATCGGCTGTTAGTTTTTAAAGAACGTCGCCTTTCGGCGTTTGCTGATCAACTTGTTGTGTTCAGCGAAGAAAGCGATTCTGACATGTTTTTTAAATCCCTGTCAAGCGCTCGGCTTTCTTAATCTTCGCTGCTTACTGGTCTTTCGAACCCTGCTTCGGCGCCGTAGGCGCGTCAGCTGCTGCAATCAGCGAAGACCGCGACTATAGCACCCTTTTTTCGCGCCGCGCAAGCGCCACCGAAAAGAATGAGTCAGGCCGCGACGGCCGGCGCACCCACAGGCAGGTTCGCAAACGAGCGCTGCAGCTCGATGCACATCGCCTGCGGGTCGTCCGTCTGCAGGAGCGCGTCAAGCTTGCCGGCCCACCGTTTGGAATCGGTGCGCAAAACGCGTTGCTTGACCGATGAGATCTGGGATGGATGCATCGAGAAGCTTCTCAGTCCCATCGCCAGCAGGAGTTCGGTGAACGCGGGGTCGCCCGCCATTTCACCGCATACGCTGGCCGGCTTGCCCGCCAACCGCGCCTGCGCGATGGTCTGGGCGACCAGGCGCAACACGGCGGGATGCCAGGGGTCATAGAGGTGCGCCACCGTCTCGTCCGCGCGATCGATGGCCAGCGTGTACTGGATCAGGTCGTTGGTGCCGATCGATACGAAGTCGAAGAGCCGCAGCAAGCTGGGCAGGATCAGCGCCGCGGCGGGGACCTCGACCATCGCGCCGACCTCGACGTCGTTGAATGGCTTGCCCGCCTCGGCGAGCTGCTGCTTGGCCCGCGCGACGGCCTCCAGCGTGTGCCGCGCTTCCGCCAGGTGCGCGACCATCGGCACCAGCAAACGAACCTTCCCGTAGGCGCTCGCCCGCAGGATGGCTCGCAATTGCTGGCGAAACATGGCTGGCTCCGACAAGCTCCAGCGGATCGCCCGCAGGCCGAGCGCGGGATTCAACGCGTGTTCGTGCCGCAGCTCGTTGACCGACATGCGTTCGAGCGGCTTGTCGGCCCCGATGTCGACCGTGCGGATCGTCACCGGCATGCCGTTCATCGCCTCGACGGCCGCCCGGTAGGCCTCGAATTGCTCGTCTTCGCCGGGGAGCTCGCCGCCGCGGTTCATGAAGAGGAATTCGCTGCGGAACAACCCCACCCCGACGGCGCCGGCCTCCAGTGCGATCGGCGCATCGCCCGGCAGCTCGATGTTGGCCAGCAATTCCACCCGCTCGCCGTCGAGCGTCACCGCCGGCGTGTGCCGCAGCCTCGACAGGCGCGCGCGCTCGAGCTCGCTCTGCCGCTGGCGAAAGCGGTACTCCTCGAGCACGATCGGCGACGGATTGACGATGACGATGCCGGCATCGCCGTCGATCACCAGCCAGTCGTCCTGGCGGATGATGCGGCTCGCCTCGCGCGCCCCGACCACCGCCGGGATGTCGAGGCTGCGGGCGACGATGGCGGTGTGTGAGGTCTTGCCGCCGACGTCCGTCACAAAGCCCGTGAACACGCTGCGCTTGAACTGGAGCATGTCGGCCGGGGCAATGTCGTTGGCCACCAGCACCAGGGGATCCTCGCCGGCGAAGTCGCGCGGACTGGTCGGGCTCGGGGCCGGGGCGAACGAGGGCGCGGACGCGCCGCGCGCCATCGCCCGCAGGAGCCGTTCGACCACCTGCTCGAGGTCGGCCTTGCGCTCGCGCAGGTAGTCGTCCTCCATTTCGTCGAACTGCCGCGCCAGCACTTCGAGCTGTGCCGAGAGCGCCCACTCGGCGTTGTAGTGGCGGTCCAGGATCCATTGCTTGGTGGCGCCGGTCAGCACATCGTCGTGCAGCAGCATCAGGTGCACGTCCAGGAGCGCCGGCAGCTCCGCGGGCGCGTCGCCCGGCATGTCGCGCTTGAGCGTATTCAGCTCGTTGGCGACGGCGTCGCGCGCGGTGCGCAGCCGCGTGATTTCGGCCTCGACCCGCGAGTCGTCGATGAAGTAGTGGGCGACATCGACGCGACTGGAGGCGACCAGCACGGCACGCCCAATGGCCACACCGCGGGACACCGGCAAACCGAACAACTGGAAGCTCATGCGGCCATGCTAGCAGTGCAACGCACCCCTGTGCTTGGGGTTGTCACGGCCGGTGATGCCGCGTCATGAACGCGTCATCCGGCCTTCACCGCGGCGTCACGACGGCGCGCGAGCATGACCGCACATTCTGGAAGGCCTGTCATGAGGGAATTGCCGTTGCCCACCTTGCCGCTGTCCGACTTTCGCGCGCCCGTCGCGTCGCGCAGGCTGCTTCCTGCCCGCGCACCTCGCGTCGAGGCGGCGCGCGACGAGAGGGCTGGCTTCGACGTGGTCTGGGCACGCGATCAGGACGATGTTCGCGAAGCCCAGCGCTTGAGGCATCTGGTGTTCGCCGAGGAAATGGGCGCGCGCCTGCACTTGCCCGCGGGCTCGCCGGCCGGCCACGACATCGACCTGTTCGACGCTCATTGCGAACACTTGCTCGTTCGCCTGCGCACCGAGGACTCGAGGCCTGGCCCCGTGATCGGAACCTATCGCGTGCTGACCCCGGCAGCCGCGCGGCGCACCGGCGGGCTGTACAGCGACACGGAGTTCGACCTCACGCGCCTGCGGCCGCTGCGCGCGCGCATGGTCGAGCTCGGCCGCTCGTGCGTGCACCCGGCTTGGCGCTCGGGCGGCGTCATCCTGGCGCTATGGGCCGCGCTGGCCGAATTCATGATCCGCAACCGACTCGACACCATGGTGGGTTGCGCCAGCATCAGCATGCGCGATGGCGGCCACGTGGCCGCGAGCCTGTGGGAGCAGTTGCGGCGGACTCATCTCGCGAGCGTCGAATGGCAGGTGCGCCCTCGACTGCCGCTGCCGGTGGACGAGCTGCGCCGCGACCTCGACGTCGAGCCGCCGGCGCTCATCAAGGGCTACCTGCGCTGCGGCGCCAAGGTGCTCGGGCCGCCGGCGTGGGACCCTGATTTCAATACCGCGGACTTGCCCATGCTGATGCGCATCGCCGACTTGCCGAGCCGCTACCGCAAGCACTTCCTGGACGCCTGACCCTCACGAGCGAGGCGCTGCCGCTCACTCGCCCTCTCCGAACTTGTCGTTGATGAGCGCCAGCAGCGCGTCCATGGCCGCCTGCTCGTCCTCGCCTTCGGTTTCGATCTCGACCTCGGCGCCCAGGCCAGCGGCCAGCATCATCACGCCCATGATGCTCTTGGCATTCACCCGCCGGCCGCCACGCGTCATCGTGACCTCGCTCTTGAAACTCGTGGCCAGCTTGGTCAGCTTGGCCGATGCCCGGGCGTGCAGCCCCAGCTTATTGCTGATGGTGATGCGGGTCTTGATCATTGGCACCTGGTTTGTAGGCCTGGTTCTGCGGGCGCGAGGTCGCAACCTGCATCACGCCCTGGGTGGCGCCGGCCACCGCGCGGGCGACCAGCATGTCCAGCGGCTCGTCCGCATAGCACAGCGAGCGCCACAGCATGGGCACGTTGACGCCGGCGATCACCTTCACCTGCGAGCCCTCCACGCTGCTGGCCAGGCGCTGCGCCACGTTGCACGGTGTTGCTCCGAACACGTCGGTGAAGATCAACGCCTCCGGATTGCGCACGCTGTCGAGCAGCGCGCGGGCCTGCGATTCGATCGACTCGATCGGCATGTCCGGCGGCACGTCGAGCGCCTGCAGCAGGCTGGCGCACTCCGGGAAGGTATGCGCCGCCACCGCCTTCAACGAAGACGCGAGCGGGGCATGGGCGATGATTAGAAGTCCCGGCATGGTGGGTGATTATCGGCAGTTGCCTTGTCCCGGTTCATGCCGTTGCCGCCGACGGGCGCGGCGCACGACTGAAAAACCACAGGTAGGACGACGCGCTGCACAGTGCCCATAACGCAAAAGCACCCTGGAAGGAGGACTCGACGCTCCATCCGGCCGCCGCCAGCGCGTCCACTGCCAGCCCGATGCCCCACTGCAGGACGAACACGCCCACGAACGTGAGCAGGTTGTAGGCAGACAGCGCCCGCCCCGCCAGCCCTTTCTCAAAAGCCTGGCCCACCGCGGGCTGCGACAGTGACACCACCGTGCCGGTCACGCAGAAGAGTCCCCAGGCCCACGCGCCCGCGTGGCGGCCGAGCGCCACGTTCATCGCCAGGATCGCAAGGGAGAGCGGGATGCCGCGCGCGATCAAGCGCGGCGCATCCCATCCCCGTGCGTACAGCCGCGGCACGACGGCGCCCCACGCCATGAAGGCCAGCAGCATCGACAGATTGATGGCGAACAGGCCCCGCGCCGCTTGTGCGGGCGTCTGCCCGCACACCCGAACCAGCCATGGCCCCGCCCACAGCGACTGCAGCGCCAGCATGCCGCCGTACTGGAACACCGCCAGCGGCGCAAAGCGCAGGAAGATGGGATGGCGAAACACCGCCCGGTATCCGCCGGCAACAGCTTGCGTCGCCGCCGCCGCGTGGCCCGCCGACCGCGGCGGGTCGCGCGGCGCGAGCCGGGCGATGGTGCACAGCGCCACGACGAACAGCGCGGCCAGCGCCCAGAACAGCCCCCGCCAGCCGAGCAGGGGCAGCAGCCATTGCACCGGCAAGGTCGAGGCCACCATCCCGAGCGAGCCGGTCATCAGCATCCAGGAGTTGGCGCGCATCTGCGCGGTATCGCTGAAACGATGGCGATAGGTCGTCATCGGCGCCATCAGGCAGGCGCTCACGCCGACGCCGATCAGGCCGCGCGCCAGCGTCAGGCCGGCAAAGCTGCGGGCGGTGGCAAATGCGACGCAGCCGATGACCGCGATCGTCATGAAGCCCAGCAGCACGCGGCGCGGCCCATAGCGGTCGAGAGCGCGTCCCAGGGGCAATTGCATCGCGGCGAAGCCGAAGAAATACGCGCCGGCGAGAAGGCCCAGGTCGGCCGCGCGCAGGTTCAGTTCCGCGCTGAAGCTCGGCGCGAGCGTGGCCGTGACGCCGCGCACCAAGGTGGAGAAGAAGTAGGCGAAGGCGAAGCCGGCGAACATCAGCACCGCGGCACGCCGCGTCAGGCGTGACTCGGTCGGCGCGGCGAGGTGTCCGGCCGGCAGCGGGGATGCCGTGTCCTGGGGCCGCGACCGGCTCATGACGGCAGCTTCAAGCCGGCGAAGAAAGTATCGGCCGCCTCGGCGTCGAGCGACGGGCCGACCATGGTGGCCTGGTAGACGGTGAGTCCTTTGGCGAACATCGCGACCTGCTCGCTGACCGCCTGGCCGTCGAGGCCACGACCTCGCAGCGCGCGACGCTGCGCCAGCGGTTGGGGTGTCATGCCGGCGACCGTGAAGGCGGCCGGCGGCCCCGCACTCGCGCCGATGTTGTCGACCGCGGACTGGTGCAGTTGCGACAGCGCGGCCGCCACCTCCGCCGGCGTGCGCACGCTGGCGTAGGCCACGGCATAGGTGGCGCCGTCGGCAGTGCAGGATACGAGCCGCATCTGCGTCGGCGTGCCGGCGAGCGCCACGGTACGCGCGACTTGCTGCGGCTTGCACGGGAACATCGCCACGAGTTCGGTCGCTTCGGGGTGCACTTCGCGCCAGTTGAGCGCCGGCGAGCAGGCCGCCAGCGCGAGGGCCGCACCCAGGCCGGCCATCTTCCAATCACGGGTCATGGGACCATTATCTTGGCTGGGCAACAATGGCCGAATGACACGACCTGCTGCCCCGAACGGCCCGCAATCGCTGGCCGGCGTGAGAGTCCTCGATTTGTCCCGCGTGCTCGCCGGCCCCTGGTGCACGCAGACGCTGGCCGACCTGGGCGCGGACGTGATCAAGGTGGAGCGACCGGGCAGCGGCGACGATACCCGCGGCTGGGGCCCGCCGTTCCTGAAGGACGACGCCGGACAGGACACCGCCGAGGCCGCTTACTACCTCGGCACCAACCGCAACAAGCGCTCGATCGCGGTGGACATCGCCCAACCCGCGGGCCAGCAGCTGATTCGCCGACTGGCCGAAGGCTGCGATGTCTTCATCGAGAACTTCAAGGTCGGCGACATGGCCCGCTACGGGCTCGACGCCGCGACCCTGTGCCAGCTGAACCCGCGGCTCGTCTATTGCTCGGTGACCGGCTTCGGCCAGACCGGCCCCTACCGCGAGCGCGCGGGCTACGACTACGCGATCCAGGGCATGGGCGGCCTCATGAGCGTCACCGGCGAACGCGACGACCTGCCCGGCGGCGGCCCGCAGAAGGTGGGCGTGGCGGTGGCGGACCTGTTCACCGGGATGTACGCGACCGTGGCGATCCTGGCCGCGTTGCGCCACCGCGACCTCACGGGCGAGGGCCAAGCCATCGACATGGCGCTGCTCGACACGCAAGTCGCCATGCTCGCCAACCTGGGCGCCAACTACCTCACCACCGGCGTGGCGCCCAGGCGCATGGGCAACGCCCATCAGAACATCGTGCCGTACCAGGTCTTCGAAGTGGCCGACGGCCATCTGATCCTGGCCGTGGGCAACGACGGCCAGTACGCGAAGTTCTGCGAGGTCGCCGGCCGCAGCGACCTCGCCGCCGATCCGCGCTTCGCCCGCAATGCCGATCGCGTGCGCCATCGGGCCACGCTGGTGCCTTTGCTGGCCGAGGTCATGAAGCAGCGCCGCAAGGCCGACTGGCTGACTGCGCTGGAAGAAGCCAAGGTGCCCTGCGGCGCCATCAACGACCTGGCGGAGGTCTTCGACGACCCGCAGGTGCGCTCGCGCGGCATGACGGTGGAGGTGGGTCATCCGCTGGCCGGCACGGTACCGCTCGTGGCCAGCCCGATCCGGCTGTCGGCCACGCCGGTGCAGTACCGTCGCGCCCCGCCGCTGCTGGGCCAGCACACGGACGAAGTGCTGGCCGAGTTCGGGGTGGACGCGCCGGAGCGCGCCGCGTTGCGCGAGAAAGGAGCGATCGCATGACGGATTTCGTGCTCGTGCATGGCGCCTGGCATGGCGCGTGGTGTTGGAAGCGGGTGCTGCCGCGCCTGTGGGGAGCCGGCCATCGCGCTTTCGCGGTGACGCTGTCCGGCGTGGGCGAGCGCGTGCACCTGCAATCGCCGGCCATCACGCTGGACACTCACATCACCGACGTGGCGTCGGTCATCGACGCCGAAGAGATGCGGGGTGCCGTGCTGGTCGGCCACAGCTACGCGGGGGTGGTGATCACCGGCGTCGCGGACCGACTGTCCCGTCCCGATGCGCTCGGGCACCTGGTCTACCTCGATGCGGTGGTGCCGCGTCCGGGCGAGTGCTGGTCCAGCGGCCACAGCGCCGAGACGCAGGCGGCACGCCGCCAGGCCATTGCGTCGCAGGGGGTGCTCCTGCCGCCCGACCCGTCGGTCTACGGCTTGAGCGGTGCCGACCGCGACTGGGTCGCGCGGCGACAGACGAGTCACCCGGGCGCCGTCTATGACGCGCCACTGGACTTCGATCCGGCCCGCGTGCAGCGGTGGCCGCGCAGCTTCATCGACTGCACCTCGCCCGCGTTGCCGACCATCGCCGCCATGCGCCAGCGCGTGCGCAGCGAACCCGGCTGGAACGTGCTCGAGATCCCGACCGGCCACGATCCGATGATCAGTGCGCCCGACGCCCTTGCGGATGCCTTGCTGGCGCTCGCGGGCTGACGGCGCGCGCACCGTACACTGCCCGGCCCCTCAGCAGCCCCTCGCCATGCAATCCGTTCGAGTTGTCGCCGCCGTCGCAGCCGCGTTGGCCGTTGCCCTGGGCGCCGGTCTCGGCGTGAAGGCCTCCGGCGTCCCGCAGCGCGCACCCAGCGTCGCCTACACGCTGCTCGACGGACAACGCTCCACCACGGATCGGCTGCGCGGCAAGGTCGTGCTCGTGAACTTCTGGGCGACCAGCTGCGCCGCCTGCGTGCACGAGATGCCGCAGCTCGCTGCCACCTACGAGAAGTACAAGGGCCGCGGCTACGAGACCTTGGCGGTGGCCATGCGCTACGACCCGCCCGCCTCCGTCATCCGCTACGCCGAAACCCGCAAGCTGCCCTTTGGCGTGGTCATCGACAACACCGGCGCCGTCGCCCGCAGCTTCGGCAACGTGGAGGCGACCCCGACCAGCGTGCTGATCAACAAGCGCGGCGAGATCGTGCAGCGGTTCATCGGCACGCCGGACTTCGCCCAGCTCGACGCGCTGGTGGAGAAGCTGCTGGCCGAGGCCTGAGCTCTTTCGTCTACCCGCATCGAAGGCTGCGAAGTCAGATGGCGGCGTCCACGCCCGCGGCATGCGCCTGCTGGTCGGCGTGGTAGCTGGAGCGCACCATCGCGCCCACCGCCGCATGCGTGAAGCCCATGGCGCGCGCTTCGCGCTCGAACATCTTGAAGGTGTCCGGATGCACGTAGCGGCGCACCGGCAGGTGGTGCCCGCTGGGCGCGAGGTACTGGCCGATGGTCAGCATGTCGATGCCGTGCTCGCGCATGTCGCGCATGACCTGCAGGATCTCGTCGTCCGTTTCGCCCAGGCCGACCATGAGCCCGCTCTTGGTCGGCACGCCGGGGGCGAACTCCTTGAAGCGCTTGAGCAGGTCGAGCGAGAAGGCGTAGTCCGAACCCGGCCGCGCCTCCTTGTACAGGCGCGGGATCGTCTCCAGGTTGTGGTTCATCACGTCCGGCGGTGCGGCTTTCAGGATCTCCAGCGCGCGATCCATGCGTCCGCGGAAATCCGGCGTGAGGATCTCGATGCGGGTCTGCGGCGACAACTCGCGCACCTGGCGGATGCAGTCGACGAAGTGGCCTGCGCCGCCGTCGCGCAAGTCGTCGCGGTCGACGCTGGTGATGACCACGTACTTCAGCCTGAGTGCCGCGATGGTCTTGGCCAGGTTGACCGGCTCCTCGGGATCGAGCGGGTCGGGGCGGCCGTGGCCCACGTCGCAGAACGGGCAGCGGCGGGTGCACTTGTCACCCATGATCATGAAGGTTGCCGTGCCGTGGCCGAAGCACTCGCCGATGTTCGGGCAGGACGCCTCCTCGCACACGGTGTGCAGCTTGTGCTCGCGCAGGATCTGCTTGATCTCGTAGAAGCGCGTCGTGGGAGAACCCGCCTTGACGCGGATCCAGTCGGGTTTCTTCAGCGTCTCGGCGGCCGCCACCTTGACCACCTTGATCGGGATGCGCGCCGTCTTGGCCTGCGCCTTCTGCTTGGCGCTGGCGTCGTAGCTGGCGGCGTCTTGCGCCTGGCGGATCACGTTGTCGCTGGACATCGGCTGCTTTCTGGATCGGGACCGGCCGCGGCGCGTCGGCGGATCGACGGCGCGGCTCAGGGTGCGAGGTGCAGGGCCAGCTTGGCGCCGAGGCGCTCGGCAACCGTGGCCCACTCGGTGGAAACCCCGAGTGTAGCCAAGTCGACCGTCTGCAGGCCCGCGTAGCCGCAAGGGTTGATCCAGGTGAAAGGCGCGAGATCCATGGCCACGTTCAACGCGACGCCGTGGTAGCTGCAGTGCCGGCTCACCTTGATGCCCAGCGCAGCGATCTTGCCCAGGCCGCGAAACGCGTCGCCCTCGGCCGCCTTCACCCCTTCGCGCTCGCGCGGGGGGCGCGGGTCGATCGGCGCGTGGCCGAAGGGATCGGCCATGCGCACGTAGATGCCGGGCGCGCCGGGCACGCGATGGCCGACCACCTCGAAGCTCTCCAGCGTCTGCAGCACGCAATGCTCCAGCCGGTAGACGAACTCCTTGACGTAGATGCCCAGCCGCTTCAGGTCCACGAGCGGATAGGCCACGACCTGCCCCGGACCATGGTACGTGACCTGGCCGCCGCGGTTGCTCTGCACGACCGGGATGCCATGCGCATCGAGCACGTGGTCGGCCCGGCCCGCGATGCCTTGCGTGTAGACCGGCGCGTGCTCGCACAGCCAGATCTCGTCCGGCGTGTGCTCGTCGCGTTGCTCGGTGAAGGACCGCATCGCCTCGACCGTGGCCGCGTAGTCGACGCGGCCCAGCGTGCGCACGCGCGGCGACGACGGACCGCTCAGAGCACCACCTTGACCATCGGGTGCGTGGACAGCGTGCGGTACAGCTCGTCGAGCTGCTCGCGGCTGGTCGCCGTGATAGTGATCGTGACGCCGAGGTACTTGTTGCCGCTGCTCGGGCGCATCTCGACGGCCGCAGCGTCGAAGTCTGGATCGAATTGCTGCGCCACGGCCACGACGGCCTGGACGAAGCCGTCGACGTTGGCCCCCATCACCTTGATCGGAAAACGCGACGGGTATTCGATCAGCGACTGTTCGGGCGGGATCTCTCTCATGTTCATCGGACCCACTTGGGGGCGCCGCGCCGATTCTCAAATCGACTGCAGCGTCTTGGCTCGCTGGTAGGCCTCGTACAGGCGCGCATACACCGGGCCGGGCTTGCCGCGCAGCGCGCCGTGCCCCACCGGGTCGCCGTCGAGCGTGGTGACGGGCAGGATCTCCTTGGTGGCGGAGCTGAGCATCAGCTCGTCGGCGGCCAGCACTTCGGCCTCGGGAATCGGGCGCAGGTTGTAGGCGATGCCTTCTTCCTCGCACAACTCGTGGATGAGCTCGACGCGGATGCCCTCGAGCACATGCTCGCTCTTGGGCGGGCCGAGCACCGCGCCCTCGTGCACCACCCACACGTTGCTCGCAGAGGCTTCGGTCAGGAAACCGTCGCGCAACATGATCGTCTCCGCGCAGCCGCGGTCGGCCGACATCTGCCTGGCCAGCACATTGCCCAGCAGCGAGATCGACTTGATGTCGCCGCGCTCCCAGCGGAAGTCGCGCGCCGTGACGCAGGCCACGCCGTGGTGCCGCTGCTCCAGCGTGGCCGGCTTCATCGGCGAAGCCATCATGAACACCGTCGGCTCGACGTCGGCCGGCATGACGTGGTCGCGCAAGGCGACACCGCGGGTCACCTGCAGGTAGACGAGCTGGTCTTGCGCCGGCTGCGCGGCGATCAGCCTGCGGCAGCGCTCGAGCCAGTCGGCACGCGGGTGCGGGTTCTCGATGCGCACCTTGCCGAGGCTGCGCGAGAGCCGGGCCATGTGCTCCTCGAAGCGGAACAGCTTGCGCCCGTACACCGGCACGACCTCGTAGACGCCGTCGCCGAAGACGAAGCCGCGGTCCAGCACGGACACCTTGGCCTGGTTCAGCGGCAGGTACTCACCGTTCAGGTAGCACAGGATGTCGGGAATGGTTTGCATCGCGCCTCCGCCAAAACGTCAAGCGGGCAGATTAAACCCGTTTGGCCCGCCCGTCCCGTTGTCCACGGACAAGGCGAGGCGTTGCCGGCGCCGGGTCACCCTCATTTGATCCACAGGCGCAGCGAGTCCCAGGCCCGCCCGAAGATGCCGGCCTGCTCGACCGTCTCCAGAACGATCAGCGGCACTTCCGCCACCTTGGTGCCGCCGCTGGTCGTGACCTTGAGCGTGCCCACCCGCTGCCCCTTCTGCAGCGGGGCCACCAGCGGGTCGGTGCGCTCGAGCCTGGTCTGCAGGTTGCCGCCTTCGCCGCGCGGCACCGTCACGTACACGTGCCCGGCCGCGCCGAGCTTCGCCTCGGCGGATTTGCCCTTCCACACCGGCACGGTGGCCATGGGCTTGTTGCTGTCGAACAGGCGCAGCGCGTCGAAGGCCTGGAAGCCCCAGTTGAGCAACTTCTGGCTCTCGCTGGCGCGCGCCTCGGAGGAGGTGGTGTTGAGCACTACGCTGATCAGCCGCCGCTTGCCGTTGGGGAAGTCGCGCTGCGCGCTGGCCACCAGGCAATAGCCGGCCGCCTCGGTGTGCCCCGTCTTCATGCCGTCGACCGTCGGGTCGCGGCGCAGCAGCAGGTTGCGGTTGGCCTGCGAGATGTTGTTGTAGCGGTATTCCTTCAGCGAGTAGTACTTGTAGAACTCCGGGTGCTCGCCAATGATGTGCTCGGCGATCACCGCCAAGTCCCGGGCCGTGCTGGTGTGGCCGGCCTCGGTGATGCCGGTCGCGTTCTTGAAGACGGTGTTCTTCAGTCCCCAGGCCTGCGCCTGGCGATTCATCGCCGCCACGAACTGCTCGACCGTGCCGCTCACCGCCTCGGCCAGCGCCACGGCGGCATCGTTGCCGCTTTGCACGATCTCGCCGTGCAACAGTTCGTCGACCGTCGGCGTCATCGTGGTGTCGATGAACATCAGCGAGGCGCCGCCCTTGCGCTCGTCCCAGGCGCGCTTGGAGACGCTGACCCGCTGGTCGAGCGCGAGGCGCTTCTCCTTGATCGCGTTGAAGGCGAGGTACGCCGTCATCAGCTTGGTGAGCGAAGCGGGGTCGGCCGGCGCGTCGGCGTTGTGCTCGGCCAGCACCTGGTGGCTGGTCACGTCGACCAGGATGTAGCTCTTGGCCGCGACTTCCGGCGGCTGAGGCGCCTGGGCGAGGACCCCGCTTGCAAGCACCAGCGAGACAAGGAAGGCAGACAGTCGTTTCATCGAAGGCCCGGAAGGGAAGGCGAGTGCTCTGAGCCGCGTAGCGGCCCGAGGTTCACATCATCGGCCGTTGCAGCTGCTGCACGACCACGTTCTTGAGCAGGTTGAGCTGGCCATGGAAGAAATGCCCCACGCCCGGCAGCACGATGACCGGCAGCGCCTGTGGCCGCGCCCAGTCGAGGGTGGCGGCCAGCGGAACCACGTCGTCGACCTCGCCGTGCACGACCACGGTGTCCGGCGGCACGCTGGCCATCTGCTGCTTCTGCGTCGACGGACCGACCAGCACCATGCGCTGCGGCTTGCGGCCCTCGGGCAGGCGCGTGGCGGCTTGCGCCGCGACGTGAGCGCCGAAGGAGAAGCCGGCCAGCATGAAGGGCAGTTGCGGGTCGCGATGGTGGGCGATGACCGCCAGCGCGTCGTCCACCTCGCCTTGTCCCTCGTCCCAGGCGCCCTGCGAGGCCCCGACGCCGCGGAAGTTGAAGCGCACGGTGCGCCAGCCCAGCTGCAGAAAGGCGCGCGCCAGCGTGATGACGACCTTGTTGTCCATCGTGCCGCCGTGCACCGGGTGCGGATGGCAGATCACGGCCACGCCGCGCGGCTCGCCGGCGGGCGCGTCGAGCGCGCACTCGATCGCCCCGGCCGGCCCGGGGATCGCCTGGCGGACAGTGTGCGAATTCATCAGCGACCGACGTGCGGCGGCAGCAGCAGCCGCTCGACGACGACGCCGCCCTTCAGGTGCGAGTCGATGATCTCGTCGATGTCGTGCTGATCGACATAGGTGTACCAGACGCCTTCGGGATAGACCACCGCGACCGGCGCGCCCGCGCAGCGGTCCATGCACCCGGCCTTGTTCACCCGCACGCCGCCGGGGCCCGCGAGCTGCTCGGCCTTCACGCGCTTCTTGCAGTGCTCGAAGCCGGCTTGCGCGCCGTGGTCGGCGCAGCAGTTCTCGCCGTTCTCGCGCTGATTCAGGCAGAAGAAGATGTGGCGCTCGTAGTAACTGCTCATGCGCGCATTCTAGGGTTCGCGTCCGCTAGCGCGATCCCGCGCCGGCAAGGCCACACCGGGCGCGAGCGCGCCAGCTACTCGGCTTCGCGCGAGGCGATGCGCGCCAGCAGCCACAGCATCGCGGCATACGGCCACAGCCAGCCGACCCATTGCGCCACGCCGTGGAAGCGGATGAAGCGCCCCTGCTCCCAGGCCTGCAGGCTTTCGGCGAAGTAGGCATCGGGCGGGGCCTGCCCGATGACCGCCACCAGCGCCGCCAGCGCCATCAAGCCGACACCGGCGACCGCGCGTCGCGGCACCCAGGCCAGCAGGCTCGCCAGCGTCGCGCCCGCCACGACCGCCGCCATCGCCGTCGGTGTGCGCCACGCGAAGGCGTGCTGCGGCCCGAAATTGAGCGCGGTCGACAGCGTCGTCGCCGCGAAGGCGAGCGCCACCGCGCCCAAGGTCAGCACGATGCGCCGCCAGCCCGGCCGCGACACCACGTAGGCCACCAGGCAGGGGGCCAGCAGGCCGAGCGCGATCGCCGCGAACTCGCTCAGCGGCGACAGCGGCGCGATGTCGCTGTCGACCTGCAGCAGCGGCTCGAACAGGCTCCACAGGGAGCTGTCCTGCAGCCAGCCGGCGAGGCTGTCGCGCAGCCGCGGCCAGACCTGGCCGAGTCCGAACGGAACCGGCGCGGGAAACAGGAGGCCCACCGGCCACAGCACGAGCAGCGCCAAGCCGCCGGCGCTGTGCGCGATGAACCATCGCTCGCGCAGCACCTGCCAGCGTTCGACGCCGCCCAGCATGTGCACGAGCAGGGCCAGCACCGCGCCCAGCAGGGTGCCGACGACGTTCAGCACCAGGTCCAGGTTGGACGCCACGCGCAGCGGCAGGAAGTTCTGCAGCACCTCCATCGAGAACGACAGCGCGGCGCCCAGCAGCACGCTGACCAGTGCAGCGCGGCCGACCGGCGCCGCCGTGCGCACCAGCGCGCCGAACACCAGCGCCCCCAGCGGCATGTAGCCCAGCAGGTTGGAGACGAGGTCGAAGCCGGTCCACCAGTGCGGATACGGCAGCGACAGGAAGGCCCATGGCGACACGCCGGGCAGGCGCCAGCCCGTGAACGGGTACAGGCTCGCGTAGACGATCAGCGCCGCATAAGTCACCGCCAGCGGGGTGGCGGAGCTGCGGTGGCCGCTCATCGAAGACCGGGCATCAGAACGGCTTGACCGTGGCCAGCACCACGATGGCGGTGAACAGCAGCACCGTCACCTCGTTGAAGACGCGGAACCAGCGCTCGCTGCGCTGGTTGGCGAACTGCTCGAACTTGCGCAGCAGCGAGCGGCACGCGTGGTGATAGCCGATGACGAGCACCACCAGCGCCAGCTTGACGTGCAGCCAGGCGCCCGCGCTGCGCCAGTAGGCGAGCCACAGCCACAGGCCCAGGCCCACGGCGGGAATCATGAGCAGGCTGGAGAAGCGGTAGAGCTTGCGCGCCATCATCAGCAGCCGCTCGCGCTCGGCATGGCTGTCGGCCGGCACCATGGCCAGGTTCACGAAGATGCGCGGCAGGTAGAAGAGACCCGCGAACCAGCTGGCGACGAAGACGATGTGGAAGGCTTTGATCCAGAGCATGGTTGATTATCTCCAGCGGCGGCCCAATCGCTGTAGCTCTTTCAGCGAGGCGCGCAAGTCCTGCCCCGCGGCCGCGACGCCGTCATCCGCCGCTGCGGGGTACGCCGCTTGCCCGTGCAAGACATGCCGAGTTTCGATACCGTTGCCGCGAACACCCGCGCACTGGAGCAAGTTCGCCGCCATGCCAAGGTCTTGACCGACTTGCGCGACACGGACGCGCTGATGGCGCAGATCGGCCATGCGCGCTTCGTGCTGATGGGCGAAGCCACTCATGGCACGCACGAGTTCTACCGGCTGCGCGCCGAGCTGAGCCGGCGACTGATCGTCGACAACGGCTTCGACGCGGTCGCTGTCGAGGCGGACTGGCCCTCGGCGCTGCGCGCCAGCCGCTATGCGCAAGGCGGGGACAGCGACCGCACGGCCGAGTCCGCGCTGCGCGGCTTCGAGCGTTTCCCGCGCTGGATGTGGCGCAACACCGATGTGCACCAGTGGCTGGAGTGGCTGCGCGAGCGCAACCTGAGCGTGCCCGAGCCGTCGGCGCAGGTGGGCTTCTTCGGGCTCGACCTGTACAGCCTGCGCGACTCGATGGACGCGGTGCTGAAGTACCTGTCGCGCGCCGACCCGCAGGCGGCGCAGCGCGCGCGAGCGCGCTACGCCTGCTTCGACGACATGGCACACGACCCGCAGGCCTACGGGCACGCGGTGCATTTCGGGTTGCGCGAGGATTGCCGGCGCGAAGTCGTGCAGCAACTGCGCGACCTTTGCGGGGATGCGGTGCGCCATCTGCGCCACGACGGCTCGGCCGAGACCGACGAGCTGTTCTACGCGCAACAGAACGCCCGCGTGGTGCGCGACGCCGAGGCCTACTACCGCACCATGTTCGACGGCCGCACCGACTCGTGGAATCTGCGCGACCGGCACATGGTCGACACGCTGATGGCGCTCGATGGCCATCTCACGCGCCAGCGCGGACGGCCCGCGCGCATCATCGTGTGGGCGCACAACTCGCACATCGGCGATGCGCGCGCCACCGATTCCGCGCTGCGCGGGCAATGGAACGTGGGGCAACTGGTGCGCGAGGAAGTCACCGACGCAGCGCAGACGTTCCTGCTCGGCTTCACCACCCACACCGGCAGCGTCGCGGCTGCGTCCGACTGGGACGCCCCCGTCGAGATCAAGGCCGTGCTGCCCTCTCGTGCCGACAGCATCGAGCGCCTGATGCACGACAGCGGCCTCGACCGCTTCGTGCTGCCGCTGCGACATGCGCCCGAGGGCCTGCGCGAGGCGCTGCGCCCGCAGCGGCTGCAGCGCGCGATCGGCGTCATCTACCGGCCGGACACCGAGCGCTGGAGCCACTATTTCGGCGCATCGCTGCCGGGCCAGTTCGACGCGCTCGTGCATCTGGATGCGACACGCGCGGTGCGTCCGCTGGAGCACGTTGCTGCGCCCGATCACACCGAAGAACCCGAGACGTATCCGTCGGGCATGTGATGGGTGGGGAAAGAAAAGGCTCTTTGCGCGTTAGCTGATGACGAGGCTACGCGCCGATAGCCAGGCTCAACAGCTGCGCGGGTTGCGACGGAGTTCGAGGCGTGCGCTCCAGGGCACGGAACCAGCCGAGGTAGTTCTCCAGGTAGGCCGTGGCCACGCCGTTGAATCGGCGCATCCATTGCTTGAGCCGCCCGTGGTAGGAGTTGACGTTCTGGATGTGCCAGGCGCCGACGGCGTGGACGCCGGAGGAAGTCACCACCGCGTGGTGTTCGAGCCCCAGGTCCTTGACCGCTTGGCCGATGGAGCCGCCGCCGTCGGTGCAGACCACGGCGTCGAGCGGCAGGATGGGTTTGAGCACCGCCATGACGGCGGCCTTGCGCGTGTCGGTGAGCACGTAGTCGGTGGTGAGGCCGGAACGGTCGCGCGCCACCATCACTGGAATCTGCTCTCTGGACAGGCCACGCTTGGCAGCGCGCCCGCCGCGCTTTCGCGCCTTCCTGCTCGCGACCTTGCGCCCCTTGAAGGACTCCAGCACGTAGGTCTCGTCAATCTCGGCCACACCGGCGAGCGCTGCAGGTTTGATGCCTCGCGGCAGGGCCAGGAACCTGTGGCGCCACCGGAAGGCGGTGCTGGCTGCGACGCCCAGGTGCTCGGCGGCCCGGTGGACCGTCAGCCCGTCGGCCATGGCGCGCGCCTGCTCCAGCCACTTGCCCTTGTGGCGCAGCCGGGCCAGTGGCGTCCCGGTCAGCGCGTTGAAGGTCTTGCCGCAGGTCCGGCACTTGTAGCGCTGCAGCCCATCGGCCAGCCCGTTGCGAACGACCTTGGTGCTCGCACAGTGCGGGCAGCCTCGGGCATGGCCGCCGACGCACTCGACCAGTTCAATCGCCTCGCTCGCCGTGGCTTGAGCCTTGAGCTTGTCCAGCAGTTCCTGCCGCTGGCCTGTGCTCAGGCGCTCCACCAGCGCCAGCAGGCGCTGCATGTCACGTTGCCGCATGTCTTCCTCGACGCCCACCGCGGGCTATTCGAGGTCAGTCTGGCCGCCCGCGGGCTCATGGCGTGAGCCTGTCACTACCTAACGCGCAAAGAGCCAAACGAAAACCCCCGGCACATGGCCGGGGGCGACTGGCGACGGGACCGCGAGCGACGCGGTGTGAAGCCGGATCAGGCGCGCTTGGCGAGCGGCTGCACGTCGCGCTTGACCGCGCCGTTGTAGAGCTGGCGCGGGCGGCCGATCTTGTACTCGGGGTCGCCGATCATCTCGTTGAGCTGGGCGATCCAGCCGACGGTGCGGGCCAGGGCGAAGATCGCGGTGAACAGCGTCACC
>DATFAY010000010.1:0-7114 GCA_035254085.1 Piscinibacter sp. | reverse complement strand
GCGTGGACCTACGCGCTCGACGATGCCCGCGCCGCGACCCAGTCGCTGGCCGGCGGTTCCACGGCGCACGACACCCTGGTGATCGGCAGCGCCGACGGCTCGGCCAGCCGGACGATCGACGTCACGATCACGGGCGCGAACGACGCCCCGGTCGCAACAGCCGATAGCGCGACGACGCTGGAGGACATCGCCACCAGCGGCAACGTCCTGAGCAACGACAGCGACGTCGACGTGGGCACCACGCTCAGCGTCACGCAATTCGCGGTCGCCGGTGTCGCAGGCAGCTTCGGCGCCGGCGGTATCGCGAGCATCGCGGGCGTCGGCAGCTTCAGCCTGGCGGCCGACGGCAGCTACATCTTCACGCCGGCGACCAACTTCAACGGCTCGGTGCCGACGGTGACCTACACGGTGAGCGACGGCACGCTGAGCACGACCTCCACGCTGGCCATCGCGGTGACTCCGGTCAACGACGCGCCGGTGGCCCGTGACGACCTGGGCTCGGTGGTGGCCGAGGGCACGCTGAACGTGTCGGTCGCCAACGGCGTGATCCTGTCCGGCGCCGCCCCTGCCGGCGCGGACACCGACGTGGACGGCGACACCTTGACCGTGCTGAAGGCCATCGCCGGCAGCGGCGCGCCGAGCACCAGCGTGTCGGCCGGGGGCACGACCTTCATCGGCACCTACGGCAGCCTGCTCATCAAGAGCGACGGCAGCTACGCGTACACGGCCACCAACGCGGGTGCGGTACCGACCGGCACCACCGTGAACGACGTGTTCACCTACCAGGTCTCCGACGGCCACGGAGGCACGGCCAACGCCACGCTGACGATCCAGGTCGCGGGCCAGGCCGACAGCATCGCCGCGCCCGCCCCATCATCGGTCGCGCTGACCAATGCGCTGGGTCTCAACGGCGAGTACTACGGCTACAACGACACGATCATCAACGGCAACCGCCACCACGCCGACGATGCGACCCTGGGCAACCTGGACCACGTCTCGGACTTCAACGCCATCGTCAACCAGCGCAATGCGGCGGTCGGGGGCAGCAGCAGCATCCTGGGGACCACCACCGCGGCGTCGTTCAACGCGGTCGACGCGCGCTTCGTCGCGAACACGATCGACTACGGCGACAACCCGGCGGTGACCGGCGACCTGGGCAAGAACAAGGTCGTGGCCCCCGGCGGATCGACCGCCGTCCTGACCGACACCAACAGCAGCCTGTTCAAGTTCCTCGATCACGTCGGCGCTTCCGATGCCGGCAGCCTCTCGGTCGAACAGGGCGTGACCGACACGGCGTGGACGAGCACCAAGGGCACCACCAGCGGCCTGGGCACGACGACAGACGCGGCCGTGCGGCTGACCGGCGAAGCCTACATGGCCGCCGGCATGTACGACATCCGCGTCACGGCCGACGATGGCTTCCGGCTCATGCTCGGCGGCCACACGGTAGCGGTGTACGACGACATCCAGTCGCCGACCACGCGGGTGTACAGCGGCGTACCCATCGAAGGCGGCTTGACGCCGCTGGAGCTGATCTACTGGGAGCAAGGCGGCAACGCGGTGCTCAAGGTGGAGTTCAAACTCAGCGGTTCAGCCGACTCCACTTACCAACTGCTCAGCAGCGACAACCTGCCCTTGTTCAGCGAAGCCCACGCACCGGTGCTCGGCGAGACACAGGACATCGTCGCCGGCTCGACCGCCGGTACCTATGACCTGCGCACCGGCTCGACGCTGGACGGCGGCGCCGGCAACGACACGATCACCGGCAACAGCGGCTCCGACAAACTGCTGGGCAACACCGGCAACGACACGCTCAACGGCGGCGCCGGCAACGACATCCTGATCGGCGGCAAGGGCGACGACATCCTCGTCGGCGGCAGCGGCCACGACGTGTTCCGCTGGCAGCTCGGCGACGGCGGCGCGCCCGGCACGCCGGCGCACGACGTCATCAGCGATTTCGACAACGCCAGCTACTCCGGCGACGCGCTCGACCTGCGGGACCTGCTGGTCGGCGAGACGCACGCAGCCAATGCGGTCGCGCTGCCGGCGAGCATCGGGCTCAGCAACGCGCTCACGGTGACGCCGGACCACGGCAACCTCGCCAACTACATCCACTTCTCGCTGTCGGGCAGCGACACCGTGGTGTCGATCAGCTCGAACGGCAGCTTCTCGGGAGGCTTCACCGGCGCGGCGGTCGATCAGGTCATCACGCTCACCGGCGTCAACCTGATCGGCAGCTTCACCAACGACAACCAGGTCATCGACGACCTGCTCAAGCGCGGCAAGCTGATCACCGACGGGCCTTGAAGCGTCGCGTGCGCGTGGGCCCCGCTCACGCGTACGCCGGCGCGAGCCCGCGCCGCAGCCGGCCGCTCAGCCCGTCGACGCCGAACACCAGCGCCAGCATCGCGAGCAGCACGGTCGCGGCCTGGGCCTGCTGGAAGATCGACAGGTGGAAGTACAGCATCTGCCCGAGCCCGCCGCCGCCGACGAAGCCCAGCACCGCGGCCATGCGGATGTTCATCTCCCAGCGGTACAGGGTGTAGGCAACCGCCTGCGGCAGCACCAGCGGCAAGGTGCCGTAGGCGAAGGCCGCCACCGCGCCGCCGCCCGCATGCTCGATGGCCCGCTGCGCTTCGGGGCGCGCGTTCTCCAGCGACTCGGCGAAGAGGCGGCCGAGCACGCCGCTGGTGTGCAGCGCCAGAGCGAGCGCCCCGGCAAACGGCCCGAGCCCCGCGGCCAGCACCATCAAGGCTGCCCACACCAGCTCCGGCACGCTGCGCAGGAAGTTGAGCAGCATGCGCGCCACCAGGCGCGCGGCCGTGCCCAGCCGGCCCGATGCCGGCAGGGCCAGCACCCCGCCCGCGACGACGGCGAGCAAGGTGCCCAGCGCCGACACCGCCAGCGTCTGCAGCGCGGCCCACGCCGTCTTGGCGAGGAACGGCCCCGACAGGTCGGGCGGATAGAACTCGGCGACGAAGCGGCCCATGGTGCGCGCCGAGTCCCCGTTGAAGAGCGCCCGGTAGTCGATCGCCAGGTAGACGAAGCTCGCCACCACGGCAGCCACGACGAGCAACGACACGGCCAGGCAGGTCAGGCACGGGCCTGCCGCTTCGGCCCGGTCGCGCGGCGTGATCTCGCCGCCCGGCAGCTGCGCCTGGCCGTTCATGCGAGGAGCCGCCTCAGTGCTGCGCTGATCGCATCGGCCAGCAGCACCAGCAGAAGGAAAACGAGCAGGATCGCGCCCGCCTCGCCGCCGTTGAGCATCTTCATCGACTGGTCCATCAACTGGCCCAGCCCGCCCGCGCCGACGAAGCCCATCACCACCGAGGCGCGCACGGCGCATTCCCAGCGGTAGACGGTGTACGAGGCCAGCTCCTGCGCGGCGCCGGGCACCAGCCCGTAGAAGAGCGCCGCCAGGCGCGCGCTGCCGGCCTCGAGCAGCGCGCGCGCCGGCCGGGTGTCGGTGGACTCCAGGATCTCGGCGTAGACCTTGCCGAGCATGCCGCCGTAGGTGATGGCCAGAGCCAGCACGCCCGCGGCCGGACCCAGCCCCAGCGCACGCACGAAGACCAGCGCCCACACCACCTCGGGGACGGCACGCAGCACCATCAGCACCCACCGCGCCGCGCGGCGCACCAGAGCGCCGCGCCAGCGCCCCGGCCCGGGGCCGATGCGCGACACCGACAGCGAACGCGTCATCGCGAGCGCGAGCGGCGTGGCGATGACGAAGGCCAGCGCGATGCCGGCGGTGGCCATCGCCAGCGTCTCGATGGTGGCCTTCAGCAGCAGCCCGAGGAACTCGCTGCCCGATGCCGGCGGAAAGAAGCCGCCGACGAAGCCGCCCATCACCTGCAGGTTGCCGGGGTCGAACAGCGCCGAGGGGTCGAAGCCCGCCAGGCGAAGCATCGGCCAGAGCAGCAGCACCGCGGCCACCAGCATGCTCGCGCGCCGCCGCGCGTCGGGGTCGCGCGGCGTGGCGCGAAGCGGCACCGTGCTCATCGGCAGCCTGGCCGAGCGAGCGGCAGCACCGCCGCGGACGGGGTGATCGCGAGCGCCGACGGATCGTTGCCCTGCGTGGGCAGCACGGCGCCCTCGGTCGCGTAGAGCTCGGCCAGCATGTCGCGCGTGACCTGCCGCGCGGGCAGGTCGAACGCCAGCTCGCCAGCGCGCATGCCGACGATGCGCGGGAACCACTTCAGCGCCAGGTCGACCGCGTGCAAGGACGCCACCAGCGTGGCGCCGCTGCCCTCGCTGTGCGCGATGAGCTGGCTCACGGCCGCGTCGGCCAGCGCCGGATCGAGCGCCGAGACCGGCTCGTCGGCCAGCACCAGCTCGGGTTGCTGGTACAGCACGCGGGCGATGCCCACGCGCTGCAACTGGCCGCCCGACAGGCAATCGCAGCGCTCGAAGAGGCGGTCGGCCAGGTCCAGCCGCGCCAGCACCTCGCGTGCCCCGGCGATGTCGGCCGGGTAGACCAGCGAGGCGAGCGCCTTCCACAACGGCCATCGGCCCAGCCGCCCGGCCAGGATGGCCGTGACGACGCGCAGCTGCGGCGGAATCGGTGGCGCCTGGTGCACGACGCCGACCCGCGCACGCAGCCGGCGCAAGGCCCCGGCGCCGAGCTGCCACGGGTTCGCGCCCATCACCTGCAGCCGCCCTTCGCTGGGCCGCAGCGAGGCCGACACGATTCTCAGCAGGCTCGTCTTGCCCGCGCCCGACGGGCCGATGACCGCCACGCGCTCACCCGCCCTCACCTGCAGCGAGACACGCGCCAGCGCCCGCTGCCCGTTGGGGTGGACCAGGCCGATCCCGTCCAGCGACAGGGCCGGATCGGCAGGCGGCGCGGCGCTGCTCATCGAGTGCCCCTCATCGTGCGTCGGGCCGCGTCGTCACTTGATCAATCCGGCCGACCGGGCCGCGGCTTCGATGCCGTCGTAGTTGGAGGCCTGCGTCGGGATGAACTTCGAGGCACGCTGCAGCGCCATGATCTCCTTGTCCTGTGGGCGCGATGCATCGAGCTTGAGGAAGGCATCGGTCAGCCTGCGGGTCAGCGCCGGGTCCAGGCCCGGGCGCACCGTCCAGTTGTAGTCGTAGTAGGTCGGCGTCGTGGCGAGCACCCGGACCTTGGCGGCGTTCGGATTCTTGCTCTCGACCAGCTTGTCCCACACCGATGCGTTGAGCACGCCCGCCTCGGCGCGACCCGAGGCGACGAAGGCCACGGTCGCGTCGTGCGCGCCGGAGAAGGCGACCGCCTTGAAATCCTTGTCGGCGTCGATCCCGGCGCGCTGGAGGTAGTAGCGCGGCATCAGGTGCCCCGAGGTCGACGAGGGCGAGCCGAAGGCGAAGGTCTTGCCCTTCAGGTCGGCCAGCGTCTGCGCCGTGCTGGCCGCCGGGACGATGAACTTGCTGGTGAACTTCTCGTCCTCGGCGCGCTGCACGATGGGCACTGCGCCGCCATGGGTGCGCAGCTTGGCCTGGACGAAGGTGAAGCCGCCCAGCCACGCGAGGTCGATCTTGTCGTTGGCCAGGCCCTCGACCACCGCCGCATAGTCGGTGACCGGCGTGAACTGCACCGTCATGCCGGTTTCCTTCTGCAGGTAGTCGCCCAGCGGCTTGAACTTGCGCTGCAGTTCGGTCGGCGCTTCGTCGGGGATGGCCGACACCCGCAGCACCTTGGCCTGCGCGAACGCGCCCGTGTGCGCCGACAGTGCCAGCAGCGCGGCCGCCGCGGCGAGAAGTTTCCTGAGAGCCGACATCGAAGAGCCTTTCGTTGTGAGGAATGACGATGGGAGATGGACCGCTGCGCCCCACTGCTCAGCGGCCGGCGGCCGCGGTGCGAAAGCCCGCGAACACGTCGGCCCGGTGGGGCTGGAAGAAGTTGCGATAGCGCACATCGTGCATGCGCGCATGCGTGACGAATGCACCGCCGCGCAATTCTCGGTGATCGCCGAACCAGGGCGCGGAGTAGTCCTTGTAAGGCCCCGGCGCGAAGCCCGGATAAGGCAGGAAATCGTCGGCCGTCCACTCCCACACCGCACGGCCCCAGCGCAACGCAGGGCCCGCCGTCGCGGCGGCGTGTTCCCACTCGGCGGCGCTGGGCAGGCGCCGCCCGGCCCAGCGGCAATAGGCCTCGGCCTCCCAGGCATTCACGTGGATCACCGGCTCGTCCATGACCAAGGGCAGCCAGCGATCGAACCAGCGTTGTTGCCAGCCGTCGCCCGCGCGCCGCCAGCGCTCGGGTGCATGGCGGTCGATCTGCGCTCGCCAGGCGCCGGCCGGCCCCGGCCACCAGCGCGCGTCTTCGTAGCCGCCGGCCTCGACGAAGCGCAGGAACTGGCGGGCCGTCACCGGCTGCGCGTCGATCTCGAACGCGCCCAGCGCGCGATCATGGGCGTTGCGCTCGTTGTCGAAGGCGAAGCCCGGGCGCTGCGACGGCCAGCCGATGCGGACCGTGGCCGCCGGCAGTCGCAGCGGCTCGGCGGGTGGCCAGTGCGGCAACCCGGCGCCCGGGGGCGCGGGGTAGCCCAGCGCTGCGCGCAGCCACGTGAACGCTTCGGCATGCATGTCCTCGTGGAAGAGCGCCAGGCGATGGAAGTACAGCGAGGCATCGTCGCCCGCGGCCGGCAAGGCGCCCAGGCAGGCCTCGAGCTGCGCGTCGAGCATCGCGAAGATGCGCTCGCGCGGCGGCCAGGCCACGTCCCAGCGCGCGTCGTGCGCCAGTCGCGCGGAATCGAGATGCTCGTCCGGCCCCGCGTGGCGCGGCGGCCGGCTCGCGTGCACCAGTGCGTCCTCGCCGACGCGGTGCGGCCCGCGCAGGATCCAGAACTCGGCGAACCACGCGATGTGCGCGAGCTCCCACGCGATCGGGTTGATGCCCTGCCGTCGCGGCACCGCCCACTGGGCGTCGTCGAGGTCGTCGACCAGGGCGCGCGTGCGCACGCGGCTGTCGCGCAGCGCGGCCGCCAGCGCGTCGCCCGAGAGCGTGCGCGGGTCAGGCACGGCGCGCGCCTTCGATGGCAAGATGCCGCGCATGGACAGACCGCGCGTGCGCCTCGTGACTCCGGCGCTGGCCTCGGCCAACAACGGCAACTGGCGCACGGCGGCGCGCTGG
>DATFAY010000009.1:0-6547 GCA_035254085.1 Piscinibacter sp. | reverse complement strand
GCCGGGCGAGCGCGTGCCGGTCGATGCGCGCATCGAGCAGGGCCGCAGCCACCTCGACGAATCGCTCCTGACGGGCGAGAGCCTGCCGGTGGCGCGCGGCGTGGGCGAACCGGTCATCGGCGGCGCGATCAACGGCGACGGCCTGCTGCTCGCGCGCTGCACTGCCATCGGCGCCGAGACGCAGCTGGCGCGCATCGTGCGCCTGGTGGAGTCGGCGCAGGCCCGGAAGGCACCCATCCAGCGGCTGGTCGATCAGGTGAGCGCCGTCTTCGTGCCGGTGGTGGTGGCGATCGCGCTCGTCACCTTCGTCGGCTGGTGGTTGCAGGGCGTCGGGCCATCGGTCGCGGTGCTGCACGCGGTGGCGGTGCTCGTCATCGCCTGCCCGTGTGCGCTCGGCCTGGCCACCCCGGCCGCCATCATGGTGGGCACCGGCGCAGCGGCGCGCCAGGGCATCCTCATCCAGGACGCGATCGCACTGGAGACGCTGCACGCGACGCAGGTCGTCGCGTTCGACAAGACCGGCACACTGACCGAAGGCAAGCCCGCCCTGGTGGCGGCCGAGCCGCAAGGCATCGACCGGGCCCAACTGCTGCGCCTGGCAGCCTCGCTCCAGTCGGGCAGCGAGCATCCGCTGGCCCGGGCCGTGCTGCGGGCCGCCGCCGGCGAAGGCGCCGCGTGGCCGCATGCCGAGGAGCTGCGTGCCGTCGCCGGCCGCGGCATCGGCGGCGTGGTCGAGGGCCGCGTGCTGCACCTGGGCAGCAGCGCCTGGATGGACGAGCTCGGAGTGGACACGAGCGCCTGGGCCGAGCGGGCGGCGGCGCTGCAGGCGCAGGGACGCACGGTGTCCTGGCTGGCCGCGGGCGGCGCCGCGCCGGCCCTCCTGGGGCTGCTGGCCTTCGGCGACGACCTGAAGGCGCATGCGGCCGAGGCCATCGCACGACTTCATCGCCAGGGTATCCGCTGCGTGCTGGTGAGCGGCGACAACGCCGGCAGCGCACAGGCCGTCGGCCGGGCGCTCGGCATCGACGAGGTGCATGCCGGCGTCCTGCCGGGCGACAAGGCAGCGCTGGTCGCGGGCCTGCGCCGCGGCCTGCCGGCGCGCGCCAAGGTGGCGATGGTGGGCGACGGCGTGAACGACGCGCCGGCGCTGGCCGCCGCCGACATCGGCATCGCGATGAGCACCGGCACCGACGTGGCCATGGCCACCGCCGGCGTGACACTGATGCGCGGCGATCCGCTGCTGGTGGCGCACGCGATCGCGCTGTCGCGAGCGACCAGCCGCAAGATCCGCCAGAACCTGTTCTGGGCCTTCGTCTACAACGTGGTCGGCATCCCGCTGGCGGCCTTCGGCTGGCTGAGCCCGGTGATCGCCGGCGCGGCCATGGCGATGTCCAGCGTGAGCGTGATCAGCAACGCGCTGCTGCTGCGGCGCGCGGCGCAGCGCGAGGAGACGGCATGAACATCGGCGAGGCGGCCCGCCAGTCGGGCGTGTCGGCGAAGATGGTGCGCCACTACGAGGAACTGGGCCTGCTGCCCAGGATCGCCCGCACCGACGCGGGCTACCGCCAGTACGACGACGCCGCCGTGCACACGCTTCGCTTCATCCGGCGCGCACGCGACCTCGGCTTCGGCATCAAGGAGATCGAGACCTTGCTGGGCTTGTGGCGCAACCGGCGTCGCGCCAGCGGCGAGGTCAAGCGCATCGCGACCGCGCACGCCCAGGACCTGCAGCGCCGCATCGCGGAGATGCAGGCGATGAAGCGCACGCTCGAGCACCTCGCGCACTGCTGCCACGGCGACGAGCGTCCCGACTGCCCCATCCTCGACGACCTCGCCGAAGGTCCTCGCTGAACCGCCGCGAGCGGCGCAAACAAAAAAGGCCGCTGGATCCAGCGGCCTTTTGTCGTTCGGCGAGCAGATGCGCCGAGTGGGCGCCGCGCACTCAGCGCGTCACTTGAAACGCGACTGCGCGACCACGCGCAACTCGCTGTCGAGCGAGCCGATGTACTGCGCCAGTTCCTTGAGCTGCGGGTGGGTGAAGGGCGCGGCCATGCCGCCCATGATCGGGTTGGCGCGGCCGATCTGCGGGTTGTTGTGCGTCTGGTAGGCCTTCAGCGCGACGTACAGGTAGTCGGGATGCTGGCCGGCGAGCTTGGGGTAGCCCGGGTCGATCGGCTTGCTGAAGTTGCTGCCGTGGCAGGACACGCAATTGCCCTTTTGCAGCAGGGCGGCGACGTCGGCGGGCGGCTGCGTGCCGGGCGTGGCGGCCAGCGTGGGCTTGTCCTTGGGCAGCGTCTCGAAGTAGGTGGCGAGATCGGCCATGTCCTGCTCGGTCAGCGAGGCGGCGATGGCGCGCATCGTCGGGTGCTTGCGGTCGCCCGTCTTGTAGGCGGCCAGCGCGTTCTGCAGGTACTTGCCGTTCTGGCCGGCGATCATCGGGACCTTGTGCACCTCGGGAAAGCTGGCCTGGTAGCCGGGGATGCCGTGGCATCCGATGCACATCGCGGCCTTCTTTTCACCGGCGGCGGCGTTGCCTTGAACGGTCTGGGCGGCGGCGGCGCCGGCCAACGCGGCCCCGAGCAACAGGGCAACGACGGGAGCGATCAGTTTTCTCATGTTGGAGGGCTGGCTTTGATGCAGATCAATGGCGGATTATAGAGTCGCGTATTCGCGGGGCCGGAAGGCGTCGGCCGTGCGAACAGCGCGCCTGTCGCCCGCGCTACGCGTCGAAAAAGAGCCCACCCGTATACTGCCCCGACCCTTTCCCAGCCGAGTCTTCATGAAGTTCACAGGCACCGACAACTACGTCGCCACGGACGACCTCATGCTCGCGGTGAATGCCGCCATCACGCTCAAGCGGCCCCTGCTCGTCAAGGGCGAGCCCGGCACCGGCAAGACGATGCTGGCCGAGGAAGTCGCCACCGCGCTGGGCATGCCGCTGCTGCAATGGCACGTCAAGAGCACCACCAAGGCGCAGCAGGGCCTGTACGAGTACGACGCGGTGAGCCGCCTGCGCGACAGCCAGCTCGGCGACGAGCGGGTGAAGGACATCCACAACTACATCGTCAAGGGCGTGCTGTGGCAGGCGTTCACGGCCGAGCAGCCGGTCGCGCTGCTGATCGACGAGATCGACAAGGCCGACATCGAGTTTCCCAACGACCTGCTGCGCGAGATCGACCGCATGGAGTTCTACGTCTACGAGACGCGCGAACTCATCCGGGCGCGCCACCGGCCGCTGGTGTTCATCACCTCGAACAACGAGAAGGAACTGCCCGACGCCTTCCTGCGCCGCTGCTTCTTCCACTACATCCGCTTCCCCGACGCCGACACGATGAAGAGCATCGTGGGCGTGCACTTCCCGGGCCTCAAGAAAGAGCTGCTGGGCGCCGCGCTGAAGAACTTCTACGACGTGCGCAACCTGCCGGGCCTGAAGAAGAAGCCCTCCACCTCGGAGCTGCTCGACTGGCTCAAGCTGCTGGTGGCCGAGGACATTCCGCTCGAGGCGCTGCAAAGCAAGGACGAGAAGGTCGCCGTGCCGCCGCTGGTGGGTGCGCTGCTGAAGAACGAGCAGGACGTGTCGCTGTTCGAGAAGCTCGTCTTCATGCAAAGGCACAACCGCTGAGCGAGGCACGATGACGAGCACCATCACCACGCCCGTCACGCTGCGCGGCAGCTACGCCAGCCTGGAGCCCCTGTCGCCCGCGCACGCCGACGAGCTCGCGCAGGCGGCCAACGACGGCGAGCTCTGGAGGCTCTGGTACACGAGCGTTCCCGCGCCCGACAAGATGGAAGCCGAGATCGCGCGGCGCCTCGGCCTGCACGAGAAGGGCTCGATGCTGCCTTTCACCGTGCGCGACGCGAGCGGGCGCGCCGTGGGCATGACGACCTACATGAACATCGACGCGGTCCATCGCCGGGTCGAGATCGGCAGCACCTGGTACGCGCGCAGCGTGCAGCGCACGCCGCTGAACACCGAGTGCAAGCTGATGCTGCTCGGGCATGCCTTCGACACGCTGCAGTGCATCGCGGTGGAGTTCCGCACGCACTTCTTCAACCACCAGAGCCGCCGCGCCATCGAGCGCCTGGGCGCCCGCCAGGACGGCATCTTGCGCAACCACGTGCGCGCCGCCGACGGCACGCTGCGCGACACGGTCGTCTTCAGCATCATCCAGTCCGAGTGGCCCGCGGTGCATTCGCATCTGCGCTGGCAGCTCGCCAAGCCCCGCTGAGCCGCGTCCCGGGCGGCTCTTTTCGTCATCGGAGAGCGCATGCCGGCCAAGGGAAAGCGGTTCACCGTCGAGGACCTGTGGAAGATCGAGCGCATCGGCGGCATCTCGCTGTCGCCGGACGGCGCGCAGGCGGTGTGCACCGTGACGCGGCACGACATGGAAGAGAACGCGAGCCGCTCCAGCCTGTGGCTGCTCTCGACCTTCGGGGGCGAGCCGCGGCGGCTCACCAGCTGCGGCGACAAGGACGGCCAGGCCGCGTGGTCGCCGCAGGCGGACCGAATCGCCTTCGTCGCCAAGCGTGAGCAAGAAGGCGTCAAGGACGAGACGCCGCAGCTGTACGTGATCGCCCCCGACGGCGGCGAAGCGCGCAGGGTCAGCGACTTCCCACCCGGCATCGACGCCTTCAAGTGGTTTCCCGACGGCAAGCGCATCGCCTTCGTCGCGTGGGTCTGGCCCGACCTGAAGGGCAGCAAGGCGCAGGCCAAGCGCTTCAAGGAATTCAAGGACCGCAAGGAAAGCGCCTACGTCACCAGCGAGGCGCAGTACCGCCACTGGGACCGCAACCTGCCGATGGGCCGCGTGCCGCATCTGCACGTGCTCGACATCGCCAGCGGCCGGGTGCGCGACCTGTTCGAGGGCACGGGCTTCGAGCTGCAGCGCGCCGATCCCGACGCCCACTGCTTCGACATCTCGCCCGACAACGGCCGCATCGTCTTCGCCTTCGACCCGCAGCCGCAGAAGCAGGCCGACCACTGCAAGGCGCTGGCCGAGCTGCACCTGCGCAGCGACGCGATCGCCAGCCTGGCGCAAGACGATGCGTGGGATTTCGAGGCGCCGCGCTACGGGCCCGAAGGGCGGCGGGTCGCCTTCCTGGCGAGCCACCAGGGCCGCAAGCACACCATGCCCTACCACCTGGCGCTGGTGGAGCCGGGCGAGCGGTGGCGCGTGCTGAGCGACACCTGGGACCACGCGGTGCACGCGCCGCTGAAATGGTCGGCCGACGGCGCGGCGCTGCATTTCACCGCCGAGGACCGCGGCCGCAACCACCTGTACCGCTACGCGCTGGCCGAACGCAGCGCCGAGATCGCGCTGCGCGGCGGCTGGGTGCAGTCGTTCGACCTCGCGGCCGACGTGATCGTCGGCGCGGCCGACGCGATGGACCATCCGGTGCGCGTGAGCGCGCTGCGCGCCGGCCAGCCAGTTCAGCGCATCGAGCGCTTCAACGACGAATTGCTCGCCCCGATCCGCTTCGCGCAGCTCGAGGAGGTGACGCTGCAGGGCGCGCAGGGCGACCCGGTGCAGATGTGGGTGATCCTTCCGCCCGGCTTCGACCGCAAGAAGAAATACCCGCTGCTGCAGGCCATCCACGGCGGGCCGCACGCCGCCAGCGGCGACACCTTCCACTACCGCTGGAACAACCAGGTCTTCGCGGCGCAGGGCTACGTCGTCGCCTGCGTCAACTACCACGGCTCGAGCGGCTTCGGCCATGCCTTCCTCGACAGCATCACGCACCGCTGGGGCGAGCTCGAGTTGCAGGACATCGAGGCGGGCACCGACTGGCTGCTCAAGCAACCGTGGGCCGACCGCAAGCGCGTGTTCGCCACCGGCGGCAGCTACGGCGGCTACATGGTGGCCTGGATGAACGGGCACATCGAACCCGGACGCTACAACGCCTACGTCTGCCACGCCGGCTGCTTCGACTGGACGGCGATGTTCAGCGACGACGCCTACACCTGGCACGCCCGCGAGCTGGGCGCCTGGTACTGGGACGACATGGCCAAGGTGCAGGCGCAAAGCCCGCACGCCTTCGCCAAGGGCATGAGCACGCCGACCCTCGTGGTGCACGGCGCGCTCGACTACCGCGTGCCCGACCAGCAGGGCCTGGCCTACTACAACACCCTCAAGGCGCGCGGCGTCGATGCGCGGCTGGTGTGGTTTCCCGACGAGAACCACTGGATCCTCAAGCCGCGCAACTCGAGGCTCTGGTACGCCGAGTTCTTCGATTGGCTCAAGCGCCACCATGCGCCGGCCAAGCGGGTCAAGTCCGCCCCGGTCCATCCCTGAGGCCCCGTCCAAGGCCGGCGCTCCCCGCGGGCACGGCGGGGCGTGTATCCTCGTCTTTCACCCGGCACAAAGCACTGCGTCGCCATGCTGATCAACTTCTTCTTCACGCTGCGCGCGGCCAAGCTCAAGGTTTCGGTCAAGGAATACCTCACGCTGCTGGAGGCGATCAAGGCCGGCGTCATCGACGACGAGACCGGCCCCACCGTCGACAAGTTCTATTACCTGGCACGCACCTCGCTGGTGAAGGACGAGGC
>DATFAY010000008.1:0-11520 GCA_035254085.1 Piscinibacter sp. | reverse complement strand
GGCACGCCCAAGGCGGTGCGCGGCGGCAAGGGCAGCCTCGCCGGGCAGATCGCCTGGCTGGGCTCGCCGCTGGCGCTCGACTATCCGAGCCTCACCGGGCAGGTCAACGTGGCGATCGACTCGGGGCAGTTCCTCAAGGTGCAGCCGGGTGCGGCGCGGCTGCTGAGCGTGCTCAGCCTGCAGTCGCTGCCGCGGCGGCTGGCGCTGGACTTCCGCGACCTGTTCCAGGAGGGCTTCGCCTTCGACAGCCTCACCGGCGACGTGAGCATCAACGAGGGCGTGGCGCACACCAACAACCTGCGCATGCGCGGCGTGCAGGCGGCCGTGCTGATGGAAGGCGACGCCGACATCGAGCACGAGACGCAGGAACTGCGGGTGGTGGTCGTGCCGGAGATCAACGCCGGCACCGCCTCGCTCGCCTATGCCGCGATCAACCCGGCGGTCGGGCTGGGCACCTTCCTCGCGCAGTATTTCCTGCGCAAGCCGCTCACCCAGGCGGGCACCCGCGAATTCCACGTCACCGGGCCGTGGAGCGATCCCAAGGTCGAGCGCGTGGAGCGCAAATTCGGACAGGCCGTCCCGGACATCGAGGCGGCCACGCCCGCGCCGGCGCCCAAACGGTGATGATCGCGGCATGAAGATCGCCGCCTTGCAGATGGTCTCGACGCCGCGCGTGGACGACAACCTCGCCACCGCCCGCCGTCTCGTTGCCGAGGCCGCCGGCCGGGGCGCGCGCCTGGTCGCGCTGCCGGAGTACTTCTGCTTCATGGGCGCCGACGACCGCGACAAGCTCGCGATCGCCGAGGCCCCGGGGCACGGGCCCATCCAGCAGGCGATGAGCGAGGCGGCCGCCGCGCACGGCGTGTGGCTGATCGCCGGCACGCTGCCCTTGCGCAGCGGCGACCCCGAGCACGCGCTCAATGCCAGCTGCGTGTTCGCGCCCGACGGCCGGCTCGCCGCGCGCTACGACAAGATGCACCTCTTCCGCTACGACAACGGCCGCGAGCACTACGACGAGGGCCGCGTGCTGCGCGCCGGCGACGCGCCGGTCGCCTTCGAGGCGGAGGACCTGCGGGTCGGCATGAGCGTGTGCTACGACCTGCGCTTTCCGGAGCTGTACCGCCGCCTGAGCTTTGCGCAGGGGCGGCCGCCCTGCGACCTGCTGGCGGTGCCGGCGGCCTTCACCTACACGACCGGGCGCGCCCACTGGGAACTGCTGCTGCGCGCCCGCGCGGTCGAGAACCAGTGCTACGTGATCGCGCCGGCGCAGGGCGGCCAGCACGAGACAGGCCGGCGCACCTGGGGCCACAGCATGATCGTCGACCCCTGGGGCGAGGTGCTGGGCGTGCTGCCCGAGGGCGAGGGCGTGGTGCTGGCCGAGCTCGATGCGGCGCGCATCGCGTCGGTGCGCCAGCAGTTGCCGGCCCTGCAGCATCGCCGTCTCTAGCACCCGGCGGGCGCGACCGCGATCGCGCTTGGCGCAGGTCAAACGCGGCGCGAATGCTGACGCAAAACTGACAGCGGCGAACTAGAGTTCCCGATGAGGCCAGGGGGGAGTCGTTGCGACCATTCAGGAGGTCGTATGTTCAAGCATCTGCTGCTGCCCACCGATGGTTCACCGTCCGCCGATGCGGCGGTGCTGCAAGGCCTGCGGCTGGCGCGCTCGATGGGCGCGCGCGCCACCGCGGTGCACGTGATCCCGCAATTCCACGTGCTCACCTACCGCGTCGACATGCTGAAGGACACTCGCGAGGAATTCCTCGCGGACAGCCGCCAGCGCGGCGAGCAGTGCCTGGCGGCCCTCGCCAAGGCCGCCCGCGAGGAGGGCGTGCCCTTCGAGACGCTGCTCGAGACCAGCGACCATCCGCATGACGCGATCGTCGCCGCGGCCGAGCGGCTGGGCTGCGACCTCATCGTGATGGCGTCGCGCGGACTGCACGGCGGCCGCCTCGCGCTGCTGGGCAGCGAGACGACCAAGGTGCTGATGCACGGCAGTACGCCGGTGCTCGTGTACCGCTGAAGCGCTCAGGCGGCCTTCTTGGCCGCCGCTTTCTTGGCCGGCACCTTGGCCGCCCGCGGCTCGAACTCGAAGTTCACCTTGCCTTCCTTCTTGTCGTAGGCCAGGCGCGCCTTGAACTTGCGGCGGGTCTTGTTGGAGACGAAGTTCTCCAGCAGATCGGTCTTGCCCTCCAGCAGCAGCTTGCTCATCTGCTCGCGCGGCACCGGTTGCTGCAGGATGATCTTGCCGCTCTTGAAGTCGCAGGTCACGTGCGCGCCCACGCTGTGCTCGCACACGTAGGAGGCGCCGTGCTCGTAGACGTGCCCCTTGCACTTGGGGCACGCGCCCAGGCTTTGCTGCCCCGAGAAGTCGACCGGCTCGCCCGATTCGCCGTCCTTCTTGGCGTCTTCGCCGAAGTCGAACTCGAGCTTCCAGTTCTTGATCTCCTCGTCGTAGGCCAGCTTGAGCTCGGCGGTGAAGGGCCAGCCCGCCTTCGAGCGGAAGCCCTCGAGCGGCCCGATCTTCTTGCTGGCGAGGAAGGCCTCGACCTCGTCGAGCTCGAAGCTGCGCCCGCCCGGGATCTTGCTGATCGAAAAGCCGCAGCCGTCGGCGTCGCCCGATTTCCCGCTGCAGGTGAAGCGTCGATAGTTCTCCTTGACCACCCCGCCGCAGTTCGGGCAGGGCGTCTTGAGCGTCGCGTAGTCGCCGGGGATGGTGTCGCGGTCGTACTCCTTGGCCTTGGCGACGATGCGCTGCGTCATGGCGGCGATCTCGTCCATGAACTTCTCGCGGCTCAACTTGCCCTTCTCCATCTCGGCCAGCTGGTACTCCCAGTTGCCGGTGAGCTCGGGCTTGGTGAGCTCCTCCACCTGCAGGCCGCGCAGCAGCGTCATCAGCTGGAAGGCCTTGGCCGTGGGAATCAGCTCGCGCCCCTCGCGGTGCATGTACTTCTCCGTCAGCAGGCCTTCGATGATGGCTGCGCGCGTGGCCGGGGTGCCCAGGCCCTTCTCCTGCATGGCCTCGCGCAGCTCGTCGTCGTCGATCAGCTTGCCCGCGCCTTCCATTGCCGACAGCAGCGTCGCCTCGGTGTAGCGCGCCGGCGGCTTGGTCTTGAGTGCATTGACGTCGACCTGCTCCGTGCGCACGAGCTCGCCCGGCGCCACCGGCACGAGGTTGGCGTCCGCCTCCTCGACGTCGCGGCCGTAGACGGCGAGCCAGCCGGGCTTGACCATCACCTTGCCGTTGGTCTGGAAGCTGTGGCTTTGCGCGCCGGCCTTCACGGTGCTGATGCGCGTGGTGACCATGAACTCGGCCGGCGGATAGAACACCGCGAGGAAGCGCTTGACCACCATGTCGTAGAGCTTGGCCTCGATCTCGGTGAGGCTCTTGGGCGCCTGCAGGGTCGGGATGATGGCGAAGTGGTCCGACACCTTGGCGTTGTCGAAGATGCGCTTGTTGGGCTTGACGTAGCCGTCGTCGATCGCCTTCCTGGCGTGGCCCGCCAGCGCCCGCAGCGGACCGGGCAGGTCCTCGTCGGCGAGCATCTGCATCGTCTTCTTGACCACCGCCACGTAGTCCTCGGGCAGGTGCTTGCTGTCGGTACGCGGGTAGGTGAGGACCTTGTGCTTCTCGTAGAGCGCTTGCGCGATCGACAGCGTCGTCTTGGCCGAGAAGCCGAAGCGCGAGTTGGCCTCGCGCTGCAAGGTGGTGAGGTCGTACAGGCCCGGCGCGCTCTGCGTGCTGGGTTTGGCCTCCTCGGTGACGCTCGCCGGCTGGCCGCGGCAGGCCTGCGCGATCGCCTGCGCATCGGCCTCGGTCCACAGCCGGTCGGCGCGCTGCTCGGCGTCCTCGGGGTTCTTCTTCCACTTGGGGTCGAACCACTTGCCTTCGTACTCGCCGGCCTGCGCGGCGAAGCTGGCCTTGATCTCCCAGTAGTCGCGCGCCACGTGCTTGCGGATCTTCTCCTCGCGCTCCACCACGATCGACAGCGTCGGCGTCTGCACCCGGCCCACGGTGGTGAGGAAGAACCCGCCGTCGCGCGAGTTGAAGGCCGTCATGGCGCGCGTGCCGTTGATGCCCACCAGCCAGTCGGCCTCGCTGCGGCTGCGCGCGGCGTCCGACAGGCCCAGCAGCTCCTCGTCGCTGCGCAGTTGCTCGAAGCCGTCGCGGATCGCCTGCGGCGTCATGCTCTGCAGCCACAGGCGCTTGATCGGCTTGACGATCGGGCTCTTCTCGGTGCCCGCGTACTGCACGATCAGCCGGAAGATCAGTTCGCCCTCGCGCCCCGCGTCGCAGGCGTTGATGAGCTGGGTCACGTCCTTGCGCTTGACGAGCTTCACCACGGCGTTGAGCCGCGTCTTGGCCTTGTCGATCGGCGCCAGGTCGAAGTGCGGCGGGATCACGGGCAGGTGCGCGAAGCTCCACTTGCCGCGCTTGACGTCGTACTCCTCGGGCGCCTTGATCTCCACCAGGTGGCCCACCGCCGAGGTGACCACGTAGGTGTCGCTCTCGAAGTACTCGGCATGCTTTTCGAACTTGCCGGCCACCGGCGTCAGCGCACGGACGATGTCCTGCGCCACGGACGGCTTCTCGGCGATCACCAGAGTCTTGGTCATGTGCGCCCCTCGCTTGCGTGCCGCAAGCGATCCCCAAGGGCCACGTAGGGGCCCCTTCGTGGCCCTTGGATTGCGCCCGGCTTGGGACGGCCCGGCGCCCGGGCACTCGAAGAATGGCTTCGCAATTTGGTCATGTTTCTTTCTGCGCACGCTCCATGGCGCCGCTCGAATGCATCAATACAATTCGGGTTTTCCTCGCGCGCCTACGCACACGTACGCGCGCGCGCCCACAAATTCAATGTACCCAAAGAAGTCGATGACGCAAGCGCGTGCCGCCAAGACCCCCGATTCCCGTCCCGCGCGAGCGGCCGGCGGCCGACGCATCCAGGTGCGCCGCTCCGGCGTGCACGGCAAGGGCGTGTTCGCGCTCGCCGCCATCCCCAAGGGCGAGGTGATCATCGAGTACAAGGGCGAGGTGATCAGCTGGCCCGAGGCGCTGCGCCGCCATCCGCACGACCCGAAGGATCCGAACCACACCTTCTACTTCCACGTCGACGACAAGAACGTCATCGACGCCAAGTACGGCGGCAACGCGGCGCGCTGGATCAACCACGCCTGCGAGCCCAACTGCGAGGCCGACGAGGTCGACGGGCGCATCTTCATCAAGGCATTGCGCACGCTCAAGCCGGGCGAGGAGCTGTTCTACGATTACGGCCTCGTGATCGACGATCGCTACACGCCCCAGCTGAAGAAGCAGTACGAATGCCGCTGCGGCAGCAAGAAATGCCGCGGCACGATGCTCGCGCCCAAGAGGTAACGTGCCGATGGCCGATCACCCGCTGCGTTGGGGCGCCGAGGCCCTGTGGGAGCAGCTGGCGCCCCAGCTGCCCGGCCTGAGCGTCGAGGTGGTCGCGCGCATCGCGTCGACCAACAGCGCCCTGCTCGAACGCGCGCGCGTCATCGTGCCGCCGGGCGGCGACGACGAGCTGGCGCAAGTGCGACCGAGTGTCGAGAGCAATGCCTTCGGCCGGCGCGCCGCCGACCTTCAGCCGTGCCTGCTGGTGGCCGAGCACCAGACCCATGGCCGCGGCCGCCAGGGCCGCATCTGGCAGGCCGCGCCGGGCGCATCGCTCACCTTCTCGCTCGGCCTGCCGCTCGCGCCCAAGGACTGGTCGGGCCTGTCGCTGGCGGTCGGCGTTGCGTTGGCGCAGGCCCTCGACCCGGTGGGCGAGGCCGGCTCGCCGCGCATCGTCGTCAAGTGGCCCAACGACCTGTGGCTGCTCGACGGCCAGGGCGGCGGACGCAAGCTGGGCGGCATCCTGATCGAAACCGTGGCGGCCGCCAACCGGCGCCTGGCGGTCATCGGCGTGGGCATCAACGTGCAGCCGCTGTCGGCGACCGACGCCGCCACCGGCTTCGCCTGCATGCAGGAGATCGATCCCGAGGCCACCGCGCCGCAGGTGCTCCATCGCGTCGCCAAGCCGCTGGTCGATGCGTTGCGCCGCTTCGAGCGCGAAGGCTTTGCCGCCTTCGCGTCGGCGTTCGCCGCGCGCGACCTGCTCGCGCAGCGCGCGGTGCGTACCACCCACCCGGAGGCCCCCGAAGGCGTGGCCGTCGGTGTCTCGCCGCATGGAGCGCTGCTCGTGCGCACCCCCACGGGCGTGAAGGAAGTGAGCAGCGGCGAGGTCAGCGTACGCCTGAGCCCCGCCGGTGACGGCGCATGCTGAGGACGCTCGTCGCCGCGCTGCTGGTCCTGAACCTGCTGTTCTGGGCCTGGACGCAGGGCTGGCTGGACGACGTGGTCGGCGCGCGCGCGCGCGGCGACCGCGAGCCCGAGCGGCTGGCGCGGCAGGTGCATCCCGAGATGATCCGAATCCTCACGCCGCAGGCCGTGGCCGCTGCGGCGCGCGCCGCGGAAATGCAGCTGGCCTGCCTCGAAGCCGGCCCCTACGACGATGCGGCCATCGCCGCCGCAGAGGGCGCGCTCGCGTCCACCCTGCCCAGCGGCACGTGGGTGCGCCACACGGTCGAGCAGCCGACCCGCTGGATCGTCTACATGGGCCGCTACCCGAATCGCGATGCGCTGCAGAAGAAGGCGCAGGAGCTCGCGCGCATGCATGTCGCGTTCGAGGAACTGCGCGACGCGGGCGGCCTGGAGCCGGGCCTGTCGCTGGGCCGCTTCGGCGAGCGCGGCGCCGCCGATGCCGCCCTCGCGCAGTGGACGCAGCGTGGCATCCAGACCGCCAAGGTGGTCGAGCTGGCCCGCAGCCGCAGCTTGCATACCCTGCGGGTGGAGCGCGCCGACGCGGAGCTCGCCGCCAAGGTGAACGCCCTCAAGCTCGACGCGCTCGGCAAGGGCTTCGCTGCCTGCGCGAAGCCCTCTTAGCGACCGCCCGCGCGCCGCTCAGACGCCGCGCGGGCGCGCCGCCCTGAGCGCGGCCACCGCGGCCGCCAGCGCGAGCAGCCAGGGCAGGCCGAGCGCGCCCCCGCCCCCACCGCCCCCGCCGCCACCCGAGCCGCCGCTGGACGGCACGGACGTCGCCGTGGTGATCGGCCCGACGGTGATGAGCGTGCTGGCGCTGGTCGACAGGCCGGTGTCGTCGGTCACGGTGAGCGTCACCGTGACCGGGCCGTTGGCCAGTGTCTTCAGCGTGACGGTCGCGCCATCGGTGGCCGAGGTGAACTGGGCCACCGCCGGGTCGCTGAGCGTCCACTGGAAGATGCCCGTGTGGCCCGCGGCCACGGTCGCGGCGGATGCCTCCAGGTTCACGGTGGCGCCGACGGCCGGGTTGGCGTTCGAGGCGCTCAGCGGCGCGGTCGGCGCCGCGGCGGGTGCCACGGACAGGACGGCCGCGTTCGCATCGAGCAGGCCCGCGCCGCAAGTGCTGGTGGTGCAGTAGCACTCGTCCTGCACCTGTCCGTTGGGTGCGTGGCACTGGAGCACGCCCGCGTCCGCGCCGGTGGTGGGGAACGGCCGCGCGGTGGCCTGCAGCTTGGCCTTGATCTGGGCCGGCGTGAGCGCCGGGTTCACCGAGAGCATCAATGCCACCGTGCCGGCGACCAATGGCGAGGAGAAGCTGGTGCCGAGCGACGAGATGAAGCTGTCGCTGTACGTGTTGGCCACCGGCACCGTGGTGCCGGTGTTGATCGTCGTGAGCAGCGGATCCAGGCAGGCGCCGGTGAGGTTCACGCAGTTGCCTGCCGGGGCGCTGATGGTGACCTCGGGTCCCACGCTGGAGAAGCCGACCTTGGTGCCGATGTGGCGCACGCCCGCCACGCCGATCACGCCAGCGCAGTTGGCGGGCGCGTCCACCGCCAGGCCCTCGGCGTTGCCGGCCGAGGCGACGACCGTGACGCCCGCGGTCGTCAGCTTGGAGATGACGTCCTGGTAGCTTGCCGGGCACGCACCCGACGAGCCCAGGCTCATGTTGATCACCTTGGCCGGATGCGGATTCGCCACCGGCACGCTCGACAGGCCGGCCGCCCACAGCATGCCGGCCTGGATGTCGGAGTCATAGCCGCCGCATTTGCCCAGCACGCGCACCGGCAGCACCATCACGTTGCGGCCGACCGAGGCCATGCCGATGCCGTTGTTGGTGGCTGCGCCGATGAGGCCGGCCACCTGCGTGCCGTGCCAGGAGCTGTTCTCCCCGCTGTAGGTGCCGTCGGGATTCGGATCGGTGCAGTGGTAGAAGCTGCCGCCCTCCGTGTTGACTTCGCCGTCGGTCACCCAGTCGCCCGGGTCGGAGGCGTCGCCGTCACGCCCGCTGCCGTCGTTGGCGGTGGCGGCATCCGCGATGAAGTCGAGGCCGGGGTACAGCTTGCCTTTCAGGTCCGGGTGCTCGAAGCGCACGCCGGTGTCGAGCACCGCCACCACCACGCTGCTGGTGCCGGTGCTCGTGTCCCAGGCCGTCTGTGCGTCGATCGCCGATACCGTCGTGCCGGTGGGCGGGCGCAGGTACCACTGGCCCACCGTCGGCGTGGTGCCGGTCGGCTGGTTGTCGCCGTACAGCGGGTCGTTCGGGACACTGCGAATGCGCCGGCGCCGGTCGGGCTCGGCGTATTCGATCTCCGGATCCGCGGCCAGCCGCGCGGCCAGCGCCGCCGAGCTCATGCCCTTGGCGAAGACCACCTGGCTGCGCTCGCCGATCGGATGGCCGTCGGTGAGCGCCAGTCCGGTGCGTCGCGACAGCGGCTCGGCGTTCTGGACGATGCGCTGCCCGCTCGGCGCCTTGGCGGACAAGGCCTTCATCAGGGTCCCGTTGGCGCGGTACTTGACGATGACCCGCGCCACGGGGGTGTCGGCGGCGTTGCGCACGACCGGGGCGGCGACGGCTTGCGGCGGCCGCAGCGACAGGGGGGCCAGCAGCGCGCAGGCGGCGGCAAGAACGAACAGGGGACGGCGCATCGGAGGTCTCCGCGGGAAAAAAAGATCGAGCAGCAGCTCGAGGCTCAAGGCGAATGAACGCGCCGCCGCGCATCCACGTCGACCTGCTCGTAAGTGGTTGTGTCGGAACGCAGCCGGGCGACGGCCTGCTCGCACTGCCATTGGTCCGCACACTGCAGTGCGATCGCGTGCCATCGCTCGCTGGTGGGAGCCACATAACGGGCCGTGACGCCGGCGATCTCGCTGGCGTGGCGAGCAATCGCCGTGCCGTCGGTGGCAGGCACTGCCAGCTTCACGAGGAGTCGCTGCTCGAATGCCGGCGCACCGGCACAGGCACCCAGCCCCAGGGCAGCGAGGATCACGGCAATCCAGAGGCGAAGCGACATGGCGCCAGTTTAGTTTCGGCCGGGCGCGCGCGCCCGGCCGGCGGCGCAGCGGTCGGGTAAAGGGTTGTTGCCCGCCATCGCCGCGGGCGGCCATCGCACAAGCGACGCACGCCTGCCCAAACGACCACGGCGCCCGCGGGCGCCGTGGCGAAAGGACGCGAGGGCGGCTGCTTACTTCGCGACCACGCGCACCAGCTCGAGCACCTTGTTCGAGTAGCCCCACTCGTTGTCGTACCAGGCCACGACCTTGACGAAGGTCTTGTCCAGCGCGATGCCGGCATCGGCGTCGAACACCGAGGTGCACGGCTCGCCGCGGAAGTCGGTCGCCACGACCTTGTCCTCGGTGTAGGCCAGCACTCCCTTCAAGGCGCCTTGCGACTGCGCCTTCATCTCGGCGCAGATCTCGTCGTAGGTCGCTTCCTTGACCAGCTCGACGGTGAGGTCCACCACCGACACGTCGGAAGTCGGCACGCGGAAGGACATGCCGGTGAGCTTCTTGTTCAGCTCGGGGATCACCACGCCGACGGCCTTGGCCGCGCCGGTGCTGGAGGGGATGATGTTCTCGAGGATGCCGCGGCCGCCGCGCCAGTCCTTGTTGCTCGGGCCGTCGACTGTCTTCTGGGTCGCGGTGGCGGCGTGCACCGTGGTCATCAGGCCGCGCTTGATGCCCCACTTGTCGTGCAGCACCTTGGCCACGGGTGCCAGGCAGTTGGTGGTGCACGAGGCGTTGGAGACGATGGCTTGGCCGGCGTAAGTCTTGTCGTTGACGCCGTAGACGAACATCGGCGTGTCGTCCTTGGAGGGCGCCGACATGATGACCTTGCGGGCGCCGGCCTTGAGGTGCTTCTCCGCGGTCTCCTTGGTGAGGAACAGGCCGGTCGATTCGACCACGACGTCGGCGCCGACCTCGTTCCACTTGAGCTCGGCCGGGTCCTTCACCGCGGTCAGGCGGATCTTCCTGCCGTTGACGATCAGGGTGTGGCCGTCGACCGCGATCTCGCCCTTGAAGCGGCCGTGCACGCTGTCGTACTTCAGCATGTAGGCCAGGTAGTCGGGCTCCAGCAGGTCGTTGATGGCGACGACCTCGATGTCCTGGAAGTTCTGCACGGCGGCGCGCAACACCATGCGGCCGATGCGTCCGAAGCCGTTGATACCAATCTTGATCGTCATGTCTTTCTCTCCAGTGTTTGAAAACGAAGACCTGGGCCGGCCCAGCGAGTGTGCCGCCCAGAAGTTACGGACCGAGTACTTTCTCCGGCGAGCGCGCCAGCCGGGCGGACGCGGGACGCGGCGCCGCGCCGATATGCCGTGATTGTCCCGCGGGGACGAACCGGCCGTCGTTCATGAGCGCGTACACACCGCGAAGGTCGTGGTGAACGGTATCGGCTGCGTGGGCTGCGCGGAATGATCGAACTCAAAGTTCATCGACAGCGCACCCGCCTCCATCGCATCGGCCACCTGCGGCTCGCCGATGGTCCTGATCGCCTTGGGCGACCCGGGCACGACGCTGCCGTCGGCGGCGATCAATCCCTGTACCGCCGCGCCGCTGGCACGGTCCGCGGCGGGCAGCGTCCCCGGGGGAAACCTCAGCGGGGTGCGCACGCGGATGCCGCGCGCCTGCAACTCGGCCAGCGATTGGCCCGGCGGCACGGCCGCGCGCAGCCGCTCGTTGACGGCGCGGCAGGCTTCGTCGGGCGACAGCGCCTGCGGCATGGGACGGGTCACGGTGCAGGCAGCCAACACCGCGGCGGCGCCCAGGGCGCCCGCGAGCGTGGCCCCGTGCGCCGCGTGGTTCATCCGCGCAAGACCTTCTGCACGGTGGCCGCGACGTTCTCCGCGGTGAGGTGGAAGTGCTTGAACAGCACGCCCGCCGGGGCCGACTCGCCGTAGCTGTCGATGCCCACCACCGCCGCCACGCCGTACTTCCACCAGCCGTCGGTCACGCCGGCCTCGACCGCCACGCGCGGCAGGCCTTGCGGCAGCACGCGCCGCTTGTAGGCCGCGTCCTGGCGGTCGAACACCGTCGTCGAGGGCATCGACACCACGCGCACGGCGATGCCGTGCAGGGCCAGCTGCTGCTGGGCATGCAGGGCCAGCTGCACTTCCGAGCCGGTGGCGATGATCACCGCCTGCGCCTTCTTCTTCAGGCCGACCTCGCCCGGCTCGGCCAGCACATAGGCGCCGCGCGCGATG
>DATFAY010000007.1:0-5584 GCA_035254085.1 Piscinibacter sp. | reverse complement strand
GACGCCCGCGTGCCGAAAGCGCACCAGCGGCGTGGCGCCATCGAAGCCGTGCAGGCTCGCGCCCTGTGCTTCGTAGAAGGTCGGCAGGGCGGCGGCGGCGCGCGCGTCCATGAGGTCCTGCGTGATCTCGGTCTGCCCGTAGACCGTCACGTGGCGGCCGGTCAGCGCACGAAAGTCGATGCGATGCACGTCGCCGTCGAATGCCAGTTCGGTGCCCTCGTGCACCAGCCCTTCCCGATGCAGTCGCCCGCCCACGCCGGCCTGGTCGAGCAGGTCGACGGCCACCTGCTCGAGCACGCCGGCTCGGATGCGCGAGAGCACGTGCGCCGCGCTGCGCTGCTCGAGCACCACGTTGGCGATGCCTGCGCGGTGCAGCAGCTGGCCGAGCAGCAGGCCGGAAGGGCCGGCGCCGATGATCGCAACCTGGGTTCGCATGGCGTCTCCTCGCTTGTCGTGAAGTGCCGCGCAGGGTAGGGCGCCGGCGGCGCCGGCTCAATGGACAGAATCGACGAGCGCTTGAACAATCGGAACATGGACTCCGCACATCGCACCGCCTCTTCCGACCTGCCCACCTACCTCCTCTACGGAGAGCGTGGGCGCGCCGCCAAGTCCGAGGTGCTGCACTTCGAGTCGATCGCGGAGCGCAGCCGCCTGCACGACTGGGAGATACGTCCGCACCGTCACGAGTCGATGTTTCAATTCCTGTACATCGAGCGCGGCCGCGCCGAGGTGTCCATCGACGGCGCCTCGGCATCGGTGCGCGGCCCGTGCAGCGTCACCGTCGCGCCCTTGTCGGCACACGGGTTTCGCTTCTCGCCGGATGTCCAAGGCAGCGTGATCACGGCGCTCGAGCCCCACCTGCGCCGCTTGCTGGCGCACGAGCCGGGCCTTCAGGCCGGCGTGCTGCGCTCGGGCTGCACCCCGCTCGCAGCGCCGCAGGGGCGCGAGCTGCGCGATGTGGTGGCCTCGCTGCGCCGGGAGTTCGGCATTGCCGCGCCGTGGCGCGCGCTCGCGATCGACGCGGCGCTGCTGCGTCTGCTGGTGGTGCTCGGGCGCACGACCGCCGAAGCCGCGGGCGCCGACGTCGAACACACGCCGCGCGGGCTGGGCTATGTGCGACGTTTCCGCGCGCTGGTCGAGCAGCGCTTTCGCGAGCAGCCCCCGCTGGCCGTCTTCGCGGACGAGCTCGGCATCACGCCGACGCAGCTCAATCGGGTGTGCCGGCAGGTGCTGGGGCACTCGGCGCTGGCCGTGCTGCATGCGCGCCTGGTGCTGGAGGCGCAGCGCGAACTCGCCTACACCAGCATGAGCGTGAAGCAGGTGGCGTTCGCGCTGGGCTTCACCGATGCCGGCTACTTCACCCGCTTCTTCCAGCGAGAGACGGGTCACACGCCCAGCGCCTGGCGCGAAGCGGCCGCGCGCGGGCGGCCGCCCGCCGCTCAGTGACGCGCTGCGGCAGCCGGCGTGGGGCTGCCGATCTCGCGCACGACGACCAGCCGCGTGCCGGCCGGCACGGCCCGCTGGAGCGCGGCGATCGCGGCATGCGGCGTCTGCCCGGCGTCGAGCGCGAAGGACAGGGCTGAAGGCTCGCTCGATGTGCGCACGCTCGCGGCATCGATGCCGCGCACCCGCGTTGCCGCGCGATGCAGGCGCTGTGCATCGAAACGGCCCTGCACGTCGCAGAAGACGACCACCTGGCCGAGTGCGGCCGCATGCTGCACCACCGCGTGGTCGTAGGTTGCCGCGACCTTGTCCTCCACGCAGGCGCCGCAGGCCCACGCCGCCGCGTGGACGAACAGCGCCGCCGTGGCGACGAGCCGGGCGAAATTCATCGCGCCGTCCCCGTGGCCGAGGCGGCGTGCTCCGGCATCGGCGTGGCCGATCGGGTCTGCGACGGCGGCAGCGCCGTGCCCGGCGTCGCCGGCTGCGGCTGCGAGCTGCCCTTGGGCTGAAGGTTCTGGTCGGCCCACTTGAAGTACGCGATGTACTGCTTGATCTCCTCGTCCGACAGCCCCTGGTTGGGCATGGGCACCTTGTGCTTGTCGAGCAGGGCCTTGGCCGTCGGGTCGCTCTGCAGCATCTGCTCGGGCGACTTCAGCCAGCGCGTGATCCAGCCTTCGTCGCGGCGCTTGGTCACGCCGTACAGGTCGGGGCCGAGCTTGTCGCCGCCCGCGATCGAGTGGCAGGCGAGGCACTTCGACTCGAACGCGAGCTTGCCCTTGACGGCCTGCGGGTCGGTCGGCGCGGCAGTGGCCGGGATGTTGTGGTGCTCGGGGTCCGTTCCCTCGGGCACGCCGCCCGCGTCGATCAAGCCGATGGCGCCCTGCGACGCGTTGGCGAAGTGGTGGTCGACCATCACGTACTTGCCGGCCTCGGGAATGACGAACTCCACGATCGCGCCCTGAGAGGACCCCAGCAGCACGGTCTGCATGCCGCGGAACTGGTTGTCCGGATTGCCGTCCATCCACACCCGGTCGAAGATGGTGCCGACGACGTGGAAGCTCGAGGTGTTGGAGGGCCCCACGTTCATCACGAACAGGCGCACGCGCTCGCCCGGCTTGGCCGCCAGCGGCTTGTCGATCATGCCGTTGTAGCGGCCGTTGAACACCGTGTAGGTGGGCGCCTTGGCACGCACCCGGTCGCCGTCGAGCACGTACAGCGGCTGCCCGTCGACCTTCTGCTTCGCCGGGTCGGGCTTGGTGTAGAACTCGCTCTGGATGACCGCGTACTCGCGGTCGACCTTGGTCGGGTAGCCGCCGCGCGGCTCGACGATGAACATCCCGTACATGCCCGAGGCGATGTGCTCCAGCACCATCGGCGTGCCGCAGTGGTACATGAAGACGCCAGGGTAGTTGAGCGTGAATTCGAACGAGATCGTCTGGCCCGGTGCGATCGAGCGGTACTTGTCGTTGGGCGCCACCATGGCCGAGTGGAAATCCATCGAATGCATCATCGGCGCCATGGTCATGCGCACGCCGGGCATCTGCTCGTCGGAGCGGTTGGTCATCGTGAACTTGATGCGGTCGCCCACGCGGGCCCGCACCGCCGGCCCCGGCACCTGGTCGCCGAACGTCCACGCGCTGAATTTCACGCCCGGCGCGATCTCGATGACCTTGTGCGTGGTGTCCAGGCGGATCTCCTTGACGGGCGCCGGATCCAGCGGCTTCAGCGCCGCTTCCATGTTGAGCGCGTTGCCGATCGCAAACGTGCCGGTGTGGCGCTCGCTCGACAACACGGCGGGCGCCGTCTTGAAATCCATCTTCGCGACGTCGTAGGGGTCGCCAGCCGCCCGCGTCGCCGAAGCAGGGGCGGACGCGCCCGCGGCGGCACTGGCTGCCGGCTGCGCGCCGGCAGGCGTGCTCGAACTCTCGCAACCGGCCAGCGGCAACGCGAGCATGCCCGCGAGCAGCACCGCGGCCGCGACGCGCATGCGATTCGAACGGACAGTCCTAGCCGCCGCTGCCCGCGCAGCGGAATGGAAGAGATGGTTCATTGCTGGGCTCCCTGTTGAAAAGTCTATGCGGGAGGCGCGCAACAGTGTGTAGTCGGCAAGAGGCGGCCAGCACGGCCGGGTCGCCGTGCGTCCGCGCCGCGCCTGCTGCGCCCGGCTCTTCAGCCTTGTTTCGGAATGGTGACGGGCCGGCCGCCGCCGAGGTGCATGCCTGAATCGAGCTGCACCAGTTCACCCGTCACGGTGCGCGCACCGTCCACCAGCCAGACGATGGCTTCCGCGATGTCTTCGGGCGAGCTCGCGCGCCGCAGCGGCACGCTCTGTTCGTAGCTGCCCTTGACCCGCTCGTAGCCTGCCTGCCCGATGCCTTCGACGAACCAGCGCGACGTGATCAGGCCGGGGCAGACCGCGTTCACGCGAATGTCGGGCGCCAGCTCGCGCGCCAGGTGCAAGGTCATCGCATTGACCGCGCCTTTCGATGCAATGTACGGAACGGAAGAGCCGATGCCGAGCGAGCCGGCGATGGACGACACGTTCACGATCGCGCCCTGCGCGGCTTTGAGGTGCGGCACACAGGCACGCACCATCTGGAACGTGCCGACGGCGTTGACGCCGAACACGCGCTGGAACGCCCCCGCGTCGAGCGCCTCCCAGCCGGACGCCTGGCCGAAGACCGAGACGCCGGCGTTGTTCACGAGCGCGTCGATGCGCCCCCAGCGCTCGGCCGCGGCCTGCGCCATGGCGCGGCAATCGGCATCGACGGACACGTCGCCGCGCAGCAGCAACGTATCGGCGCCTGCCTCGCGGCAAGCGGCCTGCGAGGCGCGCGCTTCCGCTTCGCTGCGCGAGTAGTTGATCAGCACGTCATAGCCCCTGCGCGCCAGCGCCAGCGCGGTGGCGGCGCCGACGCCCGTGCCCGAACCCGTGACGAGGGCGACTTTTCTCTGTGCCATGGAAGCTCTCCGATGATGGTGGTGACGTTCGTGCGATCAGTCGGCGGTGATGCCGGCCTGCTTGATCAGCTGCCCGTAGCGGGCCAGCTGCGCGCGCATTTCCCGGGCCAGGTCGTCGGGTGAGGTGCCGCGCGGGGTCAGTCCCTGCGCGATGAGTTTCTCGCGCACTTCGGGATCGGCGAGCGCCCTGGCGATCTCGGCGGACAGAGTCTGCAGGATCGGCTTGGGCGTGCCGGCAGGCGCCATCACGGCGAACCAGGAATTGAATTCGAACCCGGGCAGGCCGGACTGCGCCACGGTCGGCACATCGGGAAACTGCGGCATGCGCTGGGGCGTGGTCACGCCGATCAGGCGAACCTTGCCGGCGCGCACCAGCGAGTTCACCGTCGCGATGCCCTGGAATGCCGCGTGCACTTCGTTGCCTGCCACGCCCATCGCGGCCTGGGTCGCGCCCTTGTACGGCACGTGCGTCATCGACACCCCGGCTTTCGAGGCGAACAGGGCCATCGCGATGTGCTGGGGACTGCCGTTGCCGCCCGAGCTGTAATTGATTTTGCCGGGCTCGTTCTTCGCGCTCGCGATCAGGTCGGCGGCGCTGCGCTCGGGCGCGTTCGCCGGCACCACCAGGCCCCACTCCACCGTGGCCACCAGCGAGACGGTGTCGAAGTCGCGCAGGATGTCCCAGGGCATCTTCGGCTGCAGGTTGGGCAGCATGGTCATGATGCTGTCGTTGAAGCCGCCCAGCGTGTAGCCGTCCGGCGCCGCCTTGGCCACCCGGTCGGCCCCGATCAGCCCGGCCGCGCCAGGCAGGTTTTCCACCACGACCGATTGCCCCATGTTGCGGCCCATCTTCTCGGCCAGGATCCGCGCCGCGTTGTCCACGGCGCTGCCGGCCGCCAGCGGCACGATCATCCGGATCGGCTTGTTCGGGTAACCGGCCGGCGCACCCTGCGCCAGCGCGAAGCCGCTGCACGCAAGGCCGAGCAGGAAAGCGCTGAAGCGGCGGCGAAACGATCTCATGGTGTTGTCTCCTGGTGGCTGGTCACGCGGCCTGCAAGGCGGGGATGCCCAGCTCCTGCGCGAGCGTATCGAGCTGCGCGCGCAGCGCGGGAGGGATCGGGATGCCCTCGCGTTGGTTCGCCCGGCGCCGTTCGTGACTCTGTTCACCGGGCAGCCAGAT
>DATFAY010000006.1:0-5977 GCA_035254085.1 Piscinibacter sp. | reverse complement strand
GATGCCAGCGGCGCCGGCGGCGTGGCCGGTGACGTGGCGACGATCGCCGCGATGGGCGCGCACGCGCTGCCGGTGGTCACGTCGGTGGTGATGCGCGACACCGCCGAGGTCTTCGATCACCACGCGCTCGATCCCGACGTGGTGGTCGAGCAGGCGCGCAGCGTGCTCGAGGACGTGACCATCGCCGCCTGGAAGGTGGGCTACCTCGGCTCGGCCGAATGCGTGAGCGCGGTGGCCGAAGTGCTGTCCGACTACCCCGACGTGCCGCTGGTGGCCTACATGCCCAACCTGTCGTGGGTCGAGGAAGACGAGCAGCAGGCCTACCTCGACGCCTTCCGCGAATTGGTGCTGCCGCAGACCGAGGTGCTGGTCGGCAGCCACCAGACGCTGACCGACTTCCTGCTGCCCGACTGGGAAGGCGAGCGCCCGGCGTCGCCGCGCGAGCTGGCGGTGGCCGCGGCCGAGCACGGCACGCGCTTCGTGCTGGTGACCAGCGTGCTGGTGCCGAGCTCGAAAACGCCGGATCAGTTCATGGACAACGTGCTCGCGTCGCCGCAAGGCGCGATCACCGGCGAGAAGTTCGAGCGCTTCGAGGTCAGCTTCGTCGGCGCCGGCGACACGCTGTCGGCCGCGCTTGCCGCCTTGCTCGCCGCCGGCAGCGAGCTGCACATGGCGGTCGGCGAGTCGCTCGCGTTCCTCGACCAGGCGCTCGACGCGGGCTTCCGCCCGGGCATGGGCAACGTCATTCCAGATCGCTTCTTCTGGGCGCTGCCGCCCGGCGAGGAAGGCGAGGCCGGCCCGGAGAGCGGTCCGGAAGAAGGCGACGCCCCGGGCAGCCGCCAAGTCCATTGAACGACATCATGACCAACGACAGCTTGTTCGCACGCGCCCAGAAAGTCATTCCGGGTGGCGTCAATTCTCCCGTGCGCGCCTTCCGCGCCGTCGGCGGCACGCCGCGCTTCATCGCCAGTGCCCAGGGCTCGACGATCGTCGACGCCGAGGGCCAGCGCTACATCGACTACATCGGCTCTTGGGGCCCCATGATCCTCGGCCACGGCCACCCCGCCGTGCTCGAGGCGGTGCACAAGGCGGTGGACGAGGGCTTGTCGTACGGCGCGCCGACCGAGCGCGAGATCGAGCTCGCCGAGGAGATCCTGCGGCTGGTGCCGAGCATGGAGCAGGTACGCCTGGTGAGTTCGGGCACCGAGGCGGCGATGAGCGCCTTGCGCCTGGCCCGCGGCGCGACCGGTCGCAACAAGATCATCAAGTTCGAGGGCTGCTACCACGGCCACGCGGATGCGCTGCTGGTGAAGGCGGGCTCGGGCCTGGCCACCTTCGGCAACCCGACCTCGGCCGGCGTGCCCGCCGACGTGGTGCACCACACGCTGGTCCTCGAATACAACAACCTCGCGCAACTCGACGAGGCCTTCGCGCTGCACGGCCGCGACGTCGCGTGCGTGCTGATCGAGCCGATCGCCGGCAATATGAACTTCGTGCGTGCGGCCGTGCCCTTCGTGAAGCGCCTGCGCGAGCTGTGCACCGAGCACGGCGCCTTGCTGGTGTTCGACGAGGTCATGACCGGATTTCGCGTCGCGCTGGGCGGCGCGCAAAGCCTCTACGCAGCCGCCATCCCCGGGTTCGAGCCTGACATGAGCGTGTTCGGCAAGGTCATCGGCGGCGGCATGCCGCTCGCGGCCTTCGGCGCCAAGCGTGCCGTGATGGAAAAGCTCGCGCCCCTGGGGCCGGTGTACCAGGCCGGCACCTTGTCGGGCAACCCGGTGGCCACCGCCTGCGGGCTGGCGACGCTGCGCGAAATCCAGAAGCCGGGCTTTTACGAGGCCCTCGGCCAGCGCACGCGCTCGCTGGTGGACGGCCTGCTCGGCGCCGCCAAGGACGCCGGCGTGCCGATGTGCGGCGACTCGCAGGGCGGCATGTTCGGCTTCTTCTTCACCGGCACGCTGCCGCAGAATTACGGCCAGGTGATGGCCACCGACAAGGAGCGGTTCAACCGCTTCTTTCACGGCATGCTCGATCGCGGGGTCTACTTCGCGCCGGCGCTTTACGAGGCGGGATTCGTCAGCGCAGCGCACAGCGCCGACGACATCGCCAGGACCATCGACGCGGCACGCCACGTGCTTGCATAAGGGCGCGGGCCGCGCCGCGCGCGGCTCCTAGAATCGGCCCCCTCATGCACATCCACATCCTCGGCATCTGCGGCACCTTCATGGGCGGCCTGGCCGCGCTGGCGCGCGAGGCGGGCCACCAGGTGACCGGCTGCGATGCCAACGTCTATCCCCCGATGAGCGACCAGCTGCGCTCGCTCGGCATCGAACTGATCGAGGGCTATCAGGCCGAGCAGCTGGCGATCAAGCCCGACCTGTACGTGGTCGGCAACGTCGTGAGCCGCGGCAACCCGCTGATCGAGGCCATCCTCGATGCGGGAGCGCCCTACACCAGCGGACCGCAATGGCTGGCCGAGCACGTTCTGCAGGGCCGCCACGTGCTGGCGGTGGCGGGAACCCACGGCAAGACCACCACCACCTCGATGCTGGCCTGGGTGCTCGACCAGGCGGGGCTCGCACCGGGCTTCCTGGTGGGCGGCGTGCCGATGAACTTCGGCGTCTCGGCGCGCCTGGGCGAGGGCAAGGCCTTCGTCATCGAGGCTGACGAGTACGACACCGCCTTCTTCGACAAGCGCAGCAAGTTCGTGCACTACCGGCCGCGCACGGCGGTGCTGAACAACCTCGAGTTCGACCACGCCGACATCTTCGACGACCTGGCGGCCATCGAGCGGCAGTTCCATCACCTGGTGCGCACCGTGCCGGCCAGCGGCCGCCTCGTGGTGAATGCCCGCGAAGAGGCGCTGCAGCGCGTGCTCGCCATGGGCTGCTGGAGCGAGGTGCTGCGCTTCGGCGCGCGCAAGGAGGCGCCCGGCGAGCTGCGCGCGCGCGGCGAGCCGCATGCCTTCGACGTGCTGCGAGGCAGCCTGAAGATCGCCCGGGTGGAGTGGCCGCTGCTGGGCGAGCACAACCAGATGAACGCGCTGGCAGCCATCGCGGCCGCCGAGCACGTGGGCGTCGCGCCGGAGGATGCCGCCCGCGCGCTGGGCCGCTTCGAGAACGTGCGCCGCCGCCTGGAGCTGCGCGGCTCCGTGCACTGGGGCGCGGGCGACGTGCGCGTCTACGACGACTTCGCGCACCACCCGACGGCGATGCGCACCACCATCAACGGCCTGCGCCGCAAGATCGACTCGCAGCAGAGCTCGCACCACGAGCCGCGGCAACGCATCCTCGCGGTGTTCGAGCCGCGCTCGAACACCATGAAGCTGGGCGCGATGAAGGCGCAGCTGCCGTGGTCGCTCGAGGAGGCCGACCTGGCGTTCTGCCACAGCGGCGGCCTGGGATGGGACGCCTCGCAGGCACTGGCACCGCTGGGAGATCAGGCCGTCGTCTGCGACAACGTCGACAAGCTGGTCGACGCCGTCGTGGGGGTCGCGCGCGAAGGCGACCACATCCTGTGCATGAGCAACGGCGGCTTCGGCGGCATCCACGCCAAGCTGCTCGATGCCTTGGCGGCGCGCCAGCCCTGATGCCCCCCGCACGAGCGCCGGGGCGAGGGCCCGTCATCACCCACCTTCTCTACCTGCACGGCTTTCGCTCCTCGCCGCAATCGATGAAGGCGCGCAGGGTGGCCGAGTGGGTGCATGCGCACCGGCCCGACCTGCACTGGTGGTGCCCGCAGCTGCCGCCCTCGCCGCGCGAGGCGCTCGCGCGGGTTCTCGACGGCATCGCCGGCTGGCCGCGCGATCGCATGGCGGTGATCGGCAGCTCGCTGGGCGGCTTCTACGCCACAGCGATGGCCGAGGCCACGGGCTGCCCGGCCGTCTTGCTGAATCCTGCCGTCGAGCCGGCACGCGACCTGGCGCAGTACATCGGCGAGATCACCGCCTGGCACAGCGACGATCGCTTCTTCTTCCGGCCGGAATTCGTGGACGAGCTGCGCGCGCTGCGGCCCGAATGCATCACGCGGCCCGAGCGCTACTTCGCGGTCATTGCCAAGGGTGACGAGGTGCTGGACTGGCGCGAGATGAGCGCGCGCTACGCGGGCTGCCGCATCAAGCTGCTCGAAGGCGGCGACCACGCGTTGAGCGATTTCGACGATCACTGGCCGGACATCGTCCGCTTCCTCGGGCTGGCACCCGCGCCGGCAGGGCACGCCGAAGGCTGATCGCACTCACCAGTGGATGATGATCAACGCCACGCGGCGCCAGATCTCCACGTTGAACCAGAACATCAGCACGGCCGTCATCAGCCGCCGCCAGCTGCGCGCGCGCTTGAGCCAGACGTCGATGTCGGCCAGGATGAAGATGACGAACGCGATCGAGGCGCCCGCAGCCAGCAGGCCCGCGATGATGCCGATGATCCAGCGGAAGACGGTCATGGTGCCCAGCCTACAGGATGACGGCGAGCCGCTCGAGCAGCAGCACCGCAAAGAAGCCCAGCCCGGCCACGACCGCCCATTTGACGAGCCGCAGGCCGAGCACGCGCCACTTCGCCTGGCCGGTGCCGACGTACATTGCGAAGCACACGAGGCCCGCGACGAGCAGCAGGAAGACGAGGGCGCGAAATACCGGCATCGGTCATTCGCGCCCCGGCCGCCCGAACGCGAATGCGCCCCCGCGGCGGGCAGGAGCCGAAGGCGACATGAGGGCTGTCATCACCATGCCGGCGCGAGCTCGGCCAGCCCCGCGGGTGCCTGCGATTCGTCCTCGAAGGTCACGATGTCGTAGCAGCTGTCGTCGGACAGCACGGCGCGCACCAGCTTGTTGTTGAGCGCGTGGCCCGACTTGTAGGCGGTGTAGGCGGCGATCAGCGGATGGCCGATCACGTACATGTCGCCGATGGCATCGAGGATCTTGTGCTTGACGAACTCGTCGTCGTAGCGCAGGCCCTCGTCGTTGAGCACTCGGTAGTCGTCCACCACGATTGCGTTGTCCATGCTGCCCCCCAGCCCGAGCCCGCGCGCGCGCATCATCTCGACGTCCTTGGTGAAGCCGAAGGTGCGTGCACGGGCGATCTCCCGCTTGTAGTTGCCCGACCCCATGTCGAACACCACTCGCTGCCCGGTCTGGTTGACGGCCGGGTGGTCGAACTCGATCTCGAACGTGAGCTTGTAGCCCTCGAAGGGCTCCAGGCGCGCCCACTTCAGTGCAGCGCCCTCGCCTTCGCGCACTTCCACCGGTTTCTTGATGCGCAGGAAGCGCTTGGGCGCGTCCTGCAGCGCGACACCGGCGCTTTGCAGCAGGAACACGAACGAAGCGGCCGAACCGTCGAGGATCGGCATCTCCTCGTTGGTGATGTCCACCATGAGATTGTCGATGCCCAGCCCCGAGCACGCCGACAGGAAATGCTCGACCGTCTTCACTGCCGGCCCGCCCGGGTCGCCCACTGGCGTGAGCGTCGTCGCCAGGCGCGTGTCCGTGACGGCGTAGGGATCGACCTTGATCTGCTGCGGCGAGGGCAGGTCCACCCGCCGGAACACGATGCCGGTGTCCGGCGGCGCCGGCCGCAAGGTGAGCTCCACCCGCTGGCCGCCGTGCACGCCCAAGCCCACCGCGCGGGTGAGGGACTTGAGGGTGCGTTGGGCAATCATGGGCGGCATTCTAGACAGGGGTGCTGGCGGGCGTGGATCCCGGCTTTCGCCGGGATGACCCACCGAATGTCGCCGCGGCGAGAAGGAGGGACGACCCCCGCCGATGTCACCGCGGCCCCACCAATGTCACCCCGGCGAACGCCGGGGTCCACCGAGGCAGAGATCAATCCGCCTGTTTCCTGAGGAACGCCGGAATCTCGATCTCGTCCATCCCGTTGCTCGCCAGCGCGTCGACCTTCGCCGCCGCGGTACGGCCGTTGCGCCACACGCTCGGCGTGGTGAGCTGGCTGTAATCGTGCGCGGGCGAAGGCTGCACCGGCTGGGT
>DATFAY010000005.1:0-6070 GCA_035254085.1 Piscinibacter sp. | reverse complement strand
GCCCTTTCCCGACACCATCGCACCGGCCCTGCGCACCCTGCTCGAGCGCAGCGGGCTGAAGCCCTTGCTGCTGCGCGGCCGTGAGCTGCTGCCGATCGTGCAAGGCGGCATGGGCATCGGCGTGTCCGCGCACCGGCTGGCGGGCAGCGTGGCGGCCGAGGGCGGCGTGGGAACGATCAGCTCGGTGGACCTGCGCCGCCACCACCCCGACCTGATGGAGCGCACCCGCGGCCTGGGCGTCGGGGATGCGGCCAAGGAGGCGATCGATGCAGCCAATCTCGAGGCGATCGATCGCGAGATCGCGCAGGCGCGCGTGCTCGCCGGCGGTCGCGGTCTGCTCGCGATCAACGTGATGCGCGCGGTGAAGGAATACGCGCAGTCGGTGCAGCGTGCGATGGCCGCAGGCATCGATGCCGTGGTCGTCGGCGCCGGCCTGCCGATGGACCTGCCCGAGCTGGCCGCCGATCATCCCGACGTCGCGCTGGTGCCCATCCTCTCCGAAGCGCGCGGCGTGCAGCTGGTGCTTCGCAAGTGGGAGCGCAAGAAGCGCCGCCCCGACGCGATCGTGCTGGAGCATCCCGGCCTGGCCGGCGGCCACCTGGGCGCGGCCACCGTGGCCGACGTGCACGACCCGCGTTTCGACTTCGAGCGCGTCGTGCCCGAGACGCTGGCCGTGCTGCGCGCCGCCGGCATCGAGCGCGACACGCCGATCATCGCCGCCGGCGGCATCCGCAGCTTCGCCGACATCCGCCGCCTGCAGAATCTCGGCGCGAGCGCGGTGCAGCTGGGCACGCCTTTCGCCGTCACGACCGAAGGCGATGCGCATCCCGAATTCAAGCGCGTGCTGGCCGAGGCCAAGGACGAAGACCTGGTCGAGTTCACCAGCGTGGCGGGCCTGCCCGCGCGGGCGGTGGGCACGCCGTGGATCAGGGCCTACCTCAAGGCCGAGGCCAAGCTGCAGGCCGTCGCGCACGTGAAGGCACGCTGCACCAAGGCCTTCGACTGCCTGGCGCAATGCGGGCTGCGCGACGGCAAGGCCGACTGGGGCCAGTTCTGCATCGACCAGCAGCTCGCCGCCGCCCTGCGCGGCGACGTCAAGCGAGGCCTGTTCTTCAGCGGGCGCGGCGCGTTGCCCTTCGGCAACCAGATCCGCAGCGTGCGCGAGCTGATGGTGAAGCTGCTGGGCGGCGACGGCACCGAGAAGGCGCTCGAAGGCAACGCCGCGTTCGCGCAGGCCCTGGCCGGCGCCTGAGCCGGCCCGCCGGCGCGAAGCCGGCAACGCGAGACGCGCTCGATGCGCGATGCAAGCTCTCGCAAACCCCGCCCGGCTCGATGACCGGAGTCAAAACCCTTCGGTGGACAGCCCGCTATGGTGCGCGCATCCTGTTGTCCGGAGGTTTCATGAGCATCGTCCAGCCCGCATCGTCGACCCTTGTGCGCAGCCTGCCTGCGCAAGCCATCAGCGAAGAAGTGCTGCTGGAGAAATACGCGAAGGGCGATGAGCGCAGCGCGGCCGACGTGCATCGGCGCGTCGCACGCGCGCTGGCCGTGGCGGAGCAGCCGGACGCGCGCGCACATTGGGAAGCGCGCTTCATGCAGGCACTGGAGGCGGGCTTCGTGCCCGCGGGGCGCATCAACTCCGCAGCCGGCACCTCGCTCTCGGCCACGCTCATCAACTGCTTCGTGCAGCCGGTGGGCGACTCGATCTCCGAAGAGGAAGACGGCCATCCCGGCATCTACACCGCGCTCACCGAAGCGGCCGAGACCATGCGCCGCGGCGGCGGCGTGGGCTACGACTTCTCGCGCATCCGGCCCAAGGGGGCATGGGTGGCGAGCATGCAGTCCAACGCCTCGGGGCCGGTGTCGTACATGCGGGTCTTCGACCGCTCCTGCGAGACGGTCGAGTCGGCCGGCGCGCGGCGGGGCGCGCAGATGGGCGTGCTGCGCTGCGACCATCCGGATGTCGAGGAGTTCATCCACGCCAAGGACAAGGGCGACTTGTCCAACTTCAACATCTCGGTCGGCCTGACCGACCCGTTCATGCAGGCGGTCGAGACGGACGGCGAAGTCGAACTGGTGCACCGCGCCGAGCCCGGCCCCGCGCAAAAGGCCGAGGGCGCGCACCAGCGCGGCGACGGCCTGTGGGTCTATCGCAGGCTGCGCGCGCGCGAGCTGTGGGACCAGATCATGCGGTCCACCTACGACCACGCCGAGCCGGGCGTGCTGTTCCTGGACCGCATCAACGGCGACAACAATCTCTCCTACTGCGAGACGATCAGCGCGACCAATCCTTGCGCCGAGGAGCCGCTGCCGCCCTACGGCTGCTGCTGCCTGGGCTCGATCGACCTGACGCGCTTCGTCGGCAACCCGTTCGACGCCGCCGCGAGCTTCGACGAGGCCGGCTTCGCCGATCTCGTGCGCGTGGCGGTTCGCATGCTCGACAACGTGCTCGACGTCACCTACTGGCCGCTCAAGCGCCAACAGGAGGAAGCGCGCAACAAGCGCCGCGTGGGCCTGGGCTTCACCGGCCTGGGCGACGCGCTGGTGATGCTCAACCTGCGCTACGACACCGAACCCGCGCGCGAGATGGCGCGGCGCATCGCCGAGATCATGCGCGACGCGTCCTACGAGGCGTCGGTCGATCTCGCCGGCGAGCGCGGCGCCTTCCCGCTGTTCAACGCCGACCTCTACCTGCAGCGCGGCACCTTCGCCTCGCGCCTGCCGCAGAAGATCAAGGAGCGCATCCGCGCCGGCGGCTTGCGCAACTCGCACCTGCTCGCGATCGCGCCCACCGGCACCATCAGCCTGGCCTTCGCCGACAACGCGAGCAACGGCATCGAGCCCGCCTTCAGCTGGACCTACACGCGCAAGAAGCGCATGGCCGACGGCACGCACAAGGAGTACGCCGTCGAGGACCACGCCTGGCGCCTCTATCGTCACCTGCGCGGCACCGACGAGCCGCTCACCAACGCCTTCGTCACCGCGCTGCAGATGAGCGCGCAGGCGCACCAGGAGATGGTGGCCGCCGTCGCGCCCTGCATCGACACCGCGATCTCCAAGACCGTCAACGTGCCGGCGGACTATCCGTATGCCGATTTCCAGGACCTGTACCTGCAGGCCTGGCGCTCCGGGCTGAAGGGCCTCGCCACCTACCGGCCCAACAGCGTGCTCGGCTCGGTGCTGAGCGTCGAGTCCAAGGGCGCGCCCGCCACTGCCGCGGCGCTCGACCCGAGCCAGGCCAACCAGCGGCTCGCGCTCGAGCGCCTGCCGCCGCCGGTGCTCGCCTCGCTGCGCTGGCCGGGCCGACCGGAGCTGCCGGCCGGCAACGCCGCCTGGACCTACATGATCGAGCACCCGTTCGGCGCCTTTGCGCTGTTCGTGGGTGAGCTGCCGGCCGAAGACACGCCGAGCAAGGCGGCGCCTTTCGAGGTCTGGGTCAACGGCGCCGAACAGCCGCGCGGCCTGGGCGCGCTGGCCAAGACCTTGTCGATGGACCTGCGCGCGCGCGATGCCGCGTGGGTCAAGCTCAAGCTCGACGCACTGGCCACCGTGCAGGAGGAACGCGACTTCGAGATGCCGTTCCCGCCGCACGGCGAGTTGCGCCGCTTCCCCGGCATCGTGGCGGCCACGGCGGCCGTCGTGCGCTGGCGCTGCGAGCAACTGGGCCTGTGGGCCAACCCGAAGGCGCCCACGCCGGTGATCGACGCGATGTTCAGCCGCGCCGAACCGCACACCGGCCCGAACGGCACGCTGGCATGGTCGGTCGACATCCACAATCCGGCCAGCGACGAGCACTTCACGCTCACCTTGAAGGAAGTCGTGCTGCCGGACCCGCAGGGCCGCGCGATCACGCGCCCCTGCGCGCTCGGCTTCTCGGGCAACTACCCGCGCGCGCTGGACGGGCTGGCGCGCATCCTCGCGCTGGACATGCGCGTGCTCGACCCGGCATGGATCGGCATGAAGCTGCGCAAGCTGCTGAGCTACGCCGAGCCGCTGGGCCACTTCATGGCCTTCGTGCCCGGCCTCCCGGCGGGCCAGCAGCGGCAGCAGACGTGGCCCTCGACCGTGGCCTACATGGCGCGCCTGATCATCCACCGCTACGCGATGCTGGGCGTGCTCGACGAGCAGGGCTATCCGCTGCAGGAAATGGGCATCTTGCAGACGCCCGCGGCCGGCGGCACCAACCCCGCGCCGATGGCCGGCGTGCGCTGTCCCGAGTGCGGCAACGCGACCATGATCCACAAGGACGGCTGCGAGTTCTGCACCGCGTGCGGCCACATCGGCAGCTGCGGCTAGGCGCCGAACCCGCGGCGGCACGGGTCATATTCTTGATGAATCCTAAGGATTCGCGGGGCCGGTCGAACGACACTTCGGCCGCCCGGTCGGATGCTGCGGGATGGCGATGGGCGCCTCCGCCAAAGCAAAGGACATCGAGATGAACCACCTCTACTGGCACCGGCTCGCCGTAGCCGTCGCCGCCGCGGCGGCCGCCGCATCGCTGGCCACCGTCGCGCTCGCCGCGGCGCCGGCGCACGAGCACGCTCACGCGCAGGAGGCCGGCGCGACGCACAAGCTGAGCCTCGACCACGGCCGCAAGTGGGCCACTGACGAGACGCTTCGCCAGGGCATGGGCCGCATCCGCGCGCTGGTCGAGCCACGCCTGGCCGACGCGCATGCCGGCAAGCTGACGGGCGCGCAATACGGCGAGCTCGCGACGCAGGTCGAGGGCGAGGTCGCCAACATCGTCGCCAACTGCAAGCTCGCCCCCGAGGCCGACGCGATGCTGCACGTGGTGATCGCCGACCTGGTGCAAGGCAGCGACGCGATGGCCGGCAAGGATGCCAAGCTGCGCCCGGCGCAGGGCCTGGTCAAGGTGGCGCAGGCCGTGAACGGCTACGGCGGGCACTTCGACCACCCCGGCTTCAAGCCGATCCGCACCCTCCACTGACGCAGCGCGCCGAAGGCCGATGGCCCGCAAGGAGATTCCCCCCGAAGTCTTCCTCGCGGGCCTGGCGCTGTTCAAGGAGCTCGACGCCGCGACGATCGCGCGCCTGGCCGCCGGCACCACGCGGCGCGCGCTCGCACGCGGAGAGATCCTCTTTCGCCAGGGCGAGCCGGCCAGCGGCATGTACGTCGTGGTGTACGGCGAGATCAAGTTGAGCTCGACCACCCCGGCGCGCGGCACCCGCCTGTCGGGCATCGTCGAGGCGGGCCAGAGCTTCGGCGAGCCGGTGATGTTCCTCGAACGTCCGACGCTCGTGCAGGCGCAGGCGATGGGCGATGCGCTGGTGCTGCACCTGCCCAAGGAGACCGTGTTCGCGGAGATCGACCGCAACCCGAAGTTCGCGCGCCGCATGATCGCGGGCCTGAGCCGGCGCGTGGAGACGCTGGTGCGCGAGCTCGACCGGCAGGCGATCGGCAGCGGGACCGAGCGATTCATCGCCTACCTGCTGCGCCGCGGAGCGGGCCATGCGGACATGGTGGTCACGCTGCCCGCCAAGGCCGACGTCGCTTCTCAGCTGAACCTCACGGCGGAGCACTTCTCGCGCATCCTGCGCGACCTTGTCGACGCCGGACTGCTGCAGATGCACGGCCGGCGCATCACGGTGCCGGACCCGGCCCGGCTGCGCGCCGGCGCAACGCGCGGCGCCGAGCGACCCGGCGACGTTCTCGATTCCTGATGCCGGTCAAGCGGGCGGCCGGCGCCCGGGGCGCGCCGGCCGCCGGCGTGATCGTGCCGCACCGACAATCGCGCCTCGTGCCGGCGAAGCGGGAACGGTTTGTCCTCCCATGACGTCCTTGGATTCGACACACCGTGATGCTTCCCATGAACAAATCGACCTTGTCCCGGGCCGCCGCCTGCCTCGCGGCATGGGCTTGCCTGCCCGCCGCGGCGCTCGCCTGCTCCAGCTGCGGCTGCACGCTCAACGGCGACTGGGCGGGCCAGGGCCTCGTGAGCGGCACGGGCTGGTCGGTCGACCTGCGACATGACTTCTTCGTGCAGGACGACCTGCGCCGCGGCACCGGCCGCGTCGACCGCGGCGCGATCGGCGTGCCGGCCGACTTCGAG
>DATFAY010000004.1:0-8090 GCA_035254085.1 Piscinibacter sp. | reverse complement strand
GCCCGTGTTGCCGAAACGGCGCCTTCGCCGCCGGCGTTGACCGGTGCCGTGTGAACGTTGTGTGAAGATTGATTGCTGCGCGCCGCGTCCGCCTCCTCCTCGAGCCGCGATCCACATCGTCCCGATTCCATGCTGTTCCTGATCTCGCCCGCCAAGAGCCTCGACTACGACACGCCCGTCCCGGCGACGACGAGCAAGCCCACCACGCCGCAGTTCGCGGCGCAGTCGGCCGAGCTCATCGAGATCCTCAAGACCAAGACGACCGCGCAGATCGCAGCGCTCATGGATCTGTCGGACGCGCTCGCGGCGCTCAACGTCGGCCGCTATGCGGCGTGGCGCCCGCGCTTCACCGACCGCAACAGCAGGCCCGCGGTGTTCGCCTTCAACGGCGATGTCTACGACGGCCTGGATGCCAGGACCCTCGACGACCAGGACCTCGCCTGGGCCCAGCAGCACCTGGCCATCCTGTCGGGCCTGCACGGCGTGCTGCGTCCGCTCGACAAGCTGCAGCCGTATCGGCTGGAGATGGGCACCGCGCTGGCGACCCCGCGCGGAGCGAACCTGTACGACTTCTGGGGCGACACCATCGCCCGCCACCTCAACCGCCGCCTGGCGGCCGACGCTTCGCCCGTGGTCGTGAACCTGGCGTCGCAGGAGTACTTTCGCGCGGTCGACCGCGCGGCCTTGAAGGCGCGTGTCGTCGACTGCGTGTTCGAGGACTGGAAAGGCGGGCGCTACAAGATCATCAGCTTCTTCGCCAAGCGAGCGCGCGGCCTGATGGCGCGCTACGCGGTGCGGCACCGCATTGCCAACCCGCAGGCGCTGCAGCGCTTCGATCTCGACGGCTACGCCTTCGACAGTGCCGTGTCGGCGCCCGATCGCCTGGTGTTTCGACGGCGCGTCGCCGCCTGAGCCGCTGGCGACGCCGGATCGGCCGCGTACTCGCGCACGTCTGCAGGAATCAACTGCAGGTCGCCGGCCTCGGCGAGGTGAGCGAGCAAGGCGTCCACCACCACGCGCACCCGCGGCGCGAGGAACTGCCGGTGCGGGTAGTGCAGCACCATCTCGCGGTCGCCTGCGTCGTGCAGGTCCGTGAGCAGCAGCTTGAGACGGCCCGAGCGAAGGTAGGGCAGGGCGTGGTGCAAGGCGACCTGGGCGATGCCTGCGTGCGCGAGCGCCACGTCGAGCAGCGCCTCGGGGTCGCTCACCGACACCGCTGCCGCGTCGGGAACGAACTCGACCCGCTTGCCGCCGGCACGGCGGAACCGCCAGGGCGACGGCGGGCTTCCCGAATAGCGCAGGGCGATGCTGCGATGCCCGGCCAGGTCCTCGACGCTGCGTGGCACACCCGCCTGCCGCAAGTAGGCGGGGCTGGCGACCAGCACCACCGGCAGCCGGCAGATGCGTCGCGCCACGAGGCTGCTGTCTTCGATGACGCCGCCGCGGATGCCGATGTCGAAGCCCTCGGCCACGAGGTCCACCGGCCGGTTGTCCAGGTCCAGCTCGATGGACAGGGCCGGATGGCGCTGGGTCAATGCCGGCAGCAGCGGCAGCACCCAGCGGCGGCCGAAGGCCACGCCGACGGAGATGCGCACCCGTCCGGCCGGAACCCGCGCCGCCTGCGACACGTCGGCCAGCGCATCGTCGAGCGCACGCAGCGCCAGCCGCGCCTTGGCCAGAAAGCCGGCGCCTTCTTCGGTGAGCGCCAGGCGGCGCGTGCTGCGATTGAGCAGTCGCACGCCCAACTGCTCCTCGAGCTTGGCCAGGCTCTTGCTGACCGCGGCGGGCGTCACCTGCAAGCGCTCGGCCGCCGCGGTGAGCGTGCCGGCGGTCGCGGCCTCGACGAAGGCCAGCAGTCCTTGCAGTTGCTTCATGCCGGAGATTGTTGAACGAAATTCACCAATCCATCAACCCGCGTTGACTTCCGGTCGGCGCCGGCGCTGCCTACAGTGACGCCACTCTCACCCCTTCACTCACTGAAAGGAGTCATCGATGAAGATCGGCATTCTCGGTTCGGGCGTCGTCGCGCAGGCGCTCGGCGCGGGTTTCGTGGCGCGCGGCCACGACGTGATCCTGGGCACCGGCACGCCCGCCAAGCTCGCCGAGTGGTCGGCGCAGCACGGGAAGGCGCGCGTCGGCACCTTCGCCGACGCGGCGGCGTTCGCCGACATCGTCGTCCTCGCCGTCAAGGGCACGGCGGCGCTGGCTGCGGTGAAGGCGGCCGGGCCTGCGAGCCTGGCCGGCAAGACGGTGATCGACACCACCAACCCGATCGCCGACGCGCCGCCGGTGAACGGGGTGTTGCAATTCTTCACCAGCGGCAACGACTCGCTGCTGGAGCGGCTGCAGCGCGAGTACCCCTCGGTGAAGTTCGTCAAGGCCTTCAACTCGGTTGGCAGCGCCTTCATGGTGGATCCCAAGTTCAAGGACGGCCCGCCCACGATGTTCATCTGCGGCGACGACGATCGCGCCCGGCAGGCGGTGCGCGGCCTGGTCGAGGCCTTCGGCTGGGAAGTGGCCGACATGGGCAAGGCGGTGGCCGCGCGCGCGATCGAGCCCCTGTGCATGCTCTGGTGCATCCCGGGCCTGCTGAACAACGAATGGACTCACGCGTTCAAGCTCGTGAAGCCGGCGTGAGCGCCATCGCGTCAATGCGGGTCCGGGGGCATTGACGGCGGGCGCCGCGCATCCGGCAAAATCGCCGGATGAACCAGGTCACCACGCAACAGATCACGCCTGAGCTGCGCCAGTGGATCGTCGCGCAGGCGTCGGCCGGGCAGCCACCGGACGCGGTGCTGCAATCGATGATCGCCAGCGGCTGGAACGAAGATGTCGCGATGGCCGCCCTCGAGCAGACGCTGCGCGGCTTTCTCGTCGACCACGCCAAGGCCAACGGGCTGCCGCTGCCGGTGGTCGTGCCCGAGCCGATGAGCAGCGAGGGCGAGATCGCGTTGCCCGCCGGCGACCGGGAGGTGCAGGTGCTCGCCAGCATGCGCAGCCCGCGGGTGGTGGTGTTCGGCAATCTGCTGTCGCATGACGAATGCGACGAGATGGTCGAGTTGGCGCGCGAGCGCCTGGCGCGCTCGGAAACCGTGCAGCTCGACACCGGCGCGAGCGAGGTCAACGAGGCGCGCACCAGCGAAGGCATGTTCTTCATGCGCGGCGAGAACGCGGTGTGCCGGCGCATCGAGGCACGCATCGCGGCGCTGCTGCAATGGCCGCTGGAGAACGGCGAAGGCCTGCAGGTGCTGCGCTACCGGCCGGGCGCGCAGTACAAGCCGCATTACGACTACTTCGACCCGGCACAGCCCGGCACGCCCAGCATCCTCAAGCGCGGCGGCCAGCGTGTCGCGTCGGTCGTGATGTACCTCAACACCCCCCGGCGCGGCGGCGCCACGGTCTTCCCCGAGGTCCATCTCGACGTGGCGCCGATCAAGGGCAATGCCGTGTTCTTCAGCTACGACCGGCCGCACCCCATGACCCGCTCGCTGCACGGGGGCGCGCCCGTGATCGACGGGGAGAAATGGGTCGCCACCAAGTGGCTGCGCGAAGGCCGCTTCGAATGACGCGGGCCGAGGGCCTGCGATGAGCGGCGCAGTGAACGACGATCTGCCGCTGGCCGGCATCCGCGCCATCGACCTCACCCGGCTGCTGCCGGGCCCGCTGGCGACGCGGCATCTGGCCGAACTGGGCGCCGAGGTGCTCAAGATCGAAGGCCCGGCCGAGCAGGGCCAGTCCGACGGCACCCGCTACATGGGCCAGACCGCCGAGGACCGGCGCGCCGGGCGCCCGAGCCTGACCTTTCGACTGCTCAACGAAGGCAAGCATCTGCGCGAGCTCGACCTGCGCGAGGCGGCGGGCCGCGACGCGCTGATCGCGCTGGCGCGCGAGGCCGACGTGCTGATCGAAGGCTTTCGCCCCGGCGTGATGCAGCGCCTCGGACTCGGTTGGGAAGTGCTGCACGCGGCCAATCCGCGGCTCGTGATGTGCGCCATCAGCGGCTATGGCCAGCAGGGGCCATGGGCGCAGCGTGCGGGCCACGACATCAACTACATCGCCATGGCCGGCGTGCTGGAGCAGATCGCCACGCCGGACGGCGAGATCGCGGTGCCCAATTTCCAGATCGGCGACCTGCTGGGCGGCACGCAGGCGGCGCTGTCGGGCGTGCTGGCGGCGCTCGTTGGCGCACAGCGAAGCGGCCGCGGCCGCTTCGTCGACGTTTCCATGGCGCACGAGGTGCTGCGCCACCATGTGCTCGCGGCGGCCACGCTGGCAGCCACGGGGCGCGTCCCGCCGCCGGGTCGCGACCTGCTGTCGGGCGGGGTGCCGTGCTACGGTGCCTACCGCACGGCGGACGGCCGGCATCTGGCCGTCGGCGCGCTCGAGCTGAAGTTCTGGCAGTCGCTGTGCCAGGCGATCGGCCGGCCCGATTGGGCTTCGCGTCACTGGTCGCGCGGCGAGGCGCCCGGAAGCGACGCTGCCTTGAGCTTGCGCAAGGAATTGGCGGCGCTGCTGGCCAGCCAGTCGCTGGCGCACTGGCTGGCGGTCTTCGAACCGGCCGATTGCTGCGTCACGCCGGTGTTGCGGCTTGACGAAAGCCAGGCTCATCCGCTGTTTGCGCGCTAGTGGAGGGGCGGCGCCGACAGCCCGGCGCCCGAAAGCCGCCTGAAGGCTGTCAACCGCCCGGTCAAAGGCGGCGTTGTGGGTGGCGAGCCAACGCTCTTCCCTTTGAACCCCTAGGAGATTCTCGAATGACCAAGCTCGTCGCCGCCCTGATCGCCGCCACCTTCTCGCTGGGCGCCTTCGCCCAGGCTGCCGCCCCGGCCACCGCTGCCGCTCCGGCTGCCACCGCCTCGGCTCCCGAGAAGGCCGTGACCAAGAAGGCCACCAAGGCCCACAAGGCGAAGAAGGCCAAGGCCGCCAAGAAGGCTGCCAGCGCCGCCTGAGGCACTGTCCGGCGCCCCTCGTTGGGGCGCACTCGGAAAACGACAAACCCGGCTTCGGCCGGGTTTGTCGTTTCTGGCGATGCGCCGCGCGATCAGGCGCGGGCTCGGTGGGTCGGGTCGTTGTGGCCCGCGAAGGGCCGGTTGCGCTCGATGCGGCGCCACTTGCGCTGGTCCCAGGTTTGAGGTCCTTCCAGCGGCCAGTGCTCGATCAGCGGCGACAGCTCCGCACGCGGCAGCCGCGTGAAGGCCGGCCCGGCGGCCAGCCGCAGCCACCAGCGCCCGCGGCGCAGGCGCATCGGCAGCGGCGCCTTCGATTGCTGCACCCAGTAGATGCAACTGCGCTCGGCCCAGTAGTCGACCCGCTCGAAGTTGACGCGCCCGGCGAAGCCGGTGTCGGCGGGGAAGATGAGGCAGTCGTCATGCGTCTCTACGACGGCATAGCGCAGGTCGCCGGGCGACTCGCCGCTGCCTTCGTGGACGAAGACGATCCGCTCGATCTGGCTTGCACCGACCCGATCGACCTCGGTGTCATCGCGAAACACCACGATGTCCTGACCCTGCCAGGACGTGCGCCACGTATTGCTCATCGGCTGCGACCTCCAAACGACGAACCTAACGCGCGCGTGCAAGGCGCGGTGTGTCAAGGCGCGTCGAAATGAAAGCGCTTCGATCGCGCTCGAAGCGGCGCGGGTAGGTCAGCGCTTCGGTTGCGTCAGACGCGGCATCGGCTTGGCACCGCGCTGCCCGTCGCCCCGCGATGTGGGCGCCGGAGCCTGCGCAGGCGCGTGGCCGCGGCCCTGCGCCGCGGGTGGCGACGCCTTCGCGTGCGGGGTGGAGTGGCCGGCCGCCTTGGCCTGGGCGGGAGCACCGTGGCCGTGGCCGCGTGCCGGCGACGCCGGACGCGGCTCCGGCCGCGACTCCTGCCGGCCGCGACCGCCCTGGCCGCCCCTGCCGCCGCCGGCAGGCCGATGGCCGCCGCGGCCGGCGCCCGCACCGATCACCATGCGGCCGAGCACGATCGGCTCGGGCTTCTCGCTCGGATGGGGCGCGAAGCCGGGAATGATCTCCTTGGGGATCTCGCGCTTGATCAGCTTCTCGATGTCGCGCAGGAAGCCGTCTTCGTCCACGCACACCAGCGAGATCGCCTCGCCCTGCGCACCGGCCCGGCCGGTGCGGCCGATGCGGTGCACGTAGTCCTCGGGCACGTTCGGCAGCTCGAAGTTGACCACGTGCGGCAACTGGTCGATGTCGATGCCGCGCGCGGCGATGTCGGTGGCGACGAGCACCCGCAGGTCGCCGCTCTTGAAGTCGGCGAGCGCCTTGGTGCGCGCGCTCTGGCTCTTGTTGCCGTGGATGGCCATGGCCGTCACATCCTGCTTGTTCAGGTGCTCGACGAGCCGGTTGGCGCCATGCTTCATGCGCGTGAACACGAGTACCTGGTGCCAGTCGTTGCTCTTGATGAGATGGACCAGCAGGTCCTTCTTCATCTCGCGGCCGACCGGATGGACCTTCTGCTCGATCAGCTCGGCGGTCTGGTTGCGACGCGCCACCTCGATCAGCGCCGGCTTGTTGAGCAGCCGGTCGGCAAGCGTCTTGATCTCGTCGCTGAAGGTGGCCGAGAACAGCAGGCTCTGCTTGTGCGCCGGAACGATCGCCAGCACCTTCTTGATGTCGTGGATGAACCCCATGTCGAGCATGCGGTCGGCCTCGTCGAGTACGAAGATCTCGACGTGCGACAGGTCCAGCGTGCGCTGCTGGTGGTGGTCGAGCAGTCGGCCCGGCGTGGCCACGAGGATGTCCACCCCGCGGCGCAGCTTGTCGATCTGCGGCTGCATGCCCACGCCGCCGAACATCACCATCGAGGTGAGCTTCATGTACTTGCCGTAGGTGCGCACGCTCTCCTCGACCTGTGCGGCAAGCTCGCGCGTCGGGGTGAGGATGAGGGCGCGGATCGGCAGGCGGCCCTTGGCATCGCGCACCGCCGGCTTGGCAGCCAGGCGGTGCAGCATGGGCAGGGTGAAGCCGGCGGTCTTGCCGGTGCCGGTCTGTGCGCCGGCGAGCAGGTCGCCGCCCGAGAGGACGGCTGGAATGGCTTGCGCCTGGATGGGGGTGGGAACGGTGTAGCCTTGCTCGCGCACGGCACGCAGCAGCGGCTCGGCGAGGCCGAGGGAATCGAACGACATGGGGGTCCAGCGGGGATCGGCCTGTCGCTCGATTCGCATCGGGCGCCAGTCGCAGGCAGAAGGTGGGTTGAGCGCGGGGCTCGGTGTCAGAAGTGACGGCAGCGGAGTGACTGTGTCTCTCGCTGGTGTGCGCATTGTACCCGCCGCACGGATTTCATGCCGGCGGCATCCCCTGCACCCAGGCGCGGGTGCGCGGCAGGGCCTGCGGATGCTCGCGCGCAATGAAGCCGATCAACCCTTCGCGCAGCGCGCAGCGCAGGTCGAAAGCCTGGCCCGACGACGCGGCGCTCACCAGCACGCGCAACTGCATCGCGCGCTCGTTGGCGTCGGTGACCTGCAGCACGCACACCCGCCGGTCCCAGTCGGGCGAGGCCTCGCACAGTCGCCGGGCCTCGGCGCGCAGCGGCTCCACCGGCAGCGTGTAGTCGACCCACAGCATCACGGTGCCCAAGAGCTGCGCGCTCTGGCGGGTCCAGTTCTCGAACGGGTTCTCGATGAACCACTGCAGCGGGATGATCAGCCGCCGCTCGTCCCAGATGCGCAGCACCACGTAGGCGCCGGTGATCTCCTCGACCCGGCCCCATTCGCCGTTGACGATCAGCACGTCGTCGATGCGGATCGGCTGCGACAGCGCGATCTGCAGGCCGGCGATGAGGTTGCTGAACACCGACTTGGCGGCAATGCCGGCCACCAGGCCGACGACGCCGGCAGAGGCCAGCAGGCTCGCGCCGAGCTGGCGCACGCCGGGAAAGGTCATCAGGATGAAGGAACAGCCCGCCACCACCAGCACGCCGCTGGCGATGCGCGAAAGCACGCGCGTCTGCGTCTGGATGCGGCGCGCCTGCAGGTTGTCGGACACGTCGCTCGGATGCCTGGCGATGATGCCGGCCGCGATGCCGCGGGCCGCCGCCACCGCCAGCCATGTCACGCAGGCGATCAGCAGCACGCCGTTGAAGTGGCG
>DATFAY010000003.1:0-5964 GCA_035254085.1 Piscinibacter sp. | reverse complement strand
CTCGTCGTGGCTCTTCTGGCGCAAGGCCTCGGCAAACAGGCCCATCGCGTGCAGCGGCTGCCGCAGGTCGTGGCTGGCGGCGGTGAAGAACTGGGTCTTGGCGCGGTTGGCCACCTCGGCCTCCCGGCGGGCGGCATCGGCCCCGAGTTTCTCGACACGCAGCTGGGCGAGCAGCTCGTCGGTGTGCAGCTTCAGCTCGAGGACGCGCTCCATGGCCTGGCGATAGCGGTGGGTGAGCGCGGCTGTGAGGCTGATGATGACGAACAGGATGCCGATGAGCTCGCTGCCATAGGCTCGTCCCTCCATCGCGATGCGCGCGGCCAGCGGCGCGAAGCACAGCGTGGCAAACGCCAGGTAGACGCGCTGCTGCGTGGCGAGCACCGGCACGCCGGCGACGCAGAAGCTGTAGATCACGATCAGCAGGCCGATCTCCTGGATGCGACCGCCCAGCGGATAGAACACCCAGCCTGCGAGGCCCCACATCGCTCCCGAGGCAAGCGTGGCGATGTTGCATCCCGCGCGCCAGCGCTGCCATTGCCGGCCCTCGTGCGGTGGCGCGGCGCGAAAGCGCAACGCCATCCAGCCGCGGGACAGCCACACGATCGCGAACACGCTGAGCCACGCCAGCATGACGCTGCCTTGCGCGTCGCGCCAGTAGAGCATCGCCGTGATGCCGATGCCGGCCAGGTAGCCGGCGAGGGTGGCCGGCATGAAGTCGAAGGTGCCCTGGACGATGTCCGACACCGGAAAGACGGGCGCGATGCGGCGAGCCCTGCGCGCGGCCGCGGGCGGAACGCCCGCGTCGAGCGCGGCCATGACGGCCCCGGATGGCGACGACACGGCGCCGCGGCTCAGGAGAACCGGCGCCAGCCGGGCGCAACGAGCTGCGGTTGCGCCATCTGGCTCACGGCGAGCACCGCCTGGGTGCGCGAGCTCACGTTGAGCGCGCGCAGCACGGCGGCCACGTGGTCCTTGATGGTCTCGACCGACAGGCCCAGCTCGCGTGCGATGAGCTTGTTGGGTTGACCCTTGAGCAGCAGCGCCAGTACCTCGGTCTGGCGCGGCGTGAGGCCGAGGGCATCGACGCTCGAATGCGGCGCGGCGCCGTGGCCGGCCACGCGCGGCGCGGCGGGCGCCGTGTCGCCCGTGCTTTTCTCGCTGCGCCGCGAGCGCAGGCTCATCGGCGGGACGTAGATGCCGCCCGACATCACCATGCGCAGCGCTTCGAACAGCGTCTCGTTGGATGCGCGCTTGGGCACGAAGCCCATCGCGCCCAGGTCGATCGCCCGGATGACGTCGCTGGTGCGGTCGCTCGCCGACACCACGACGACCGGCAAGGCGGGATAGTTGCTGCGGAACTCGCCGAGCAGGTCGAAGCCGTCGGCGTCGCCGAGCTGGAGGTCGAGCAGCACGAGGTCGATGTCCGAGGGGCCGTGCAGCGTCTCGCGTGCGGCGCGTGCGCTGTGAACACCCACCACGGTGACGTGGTCGCCCAACCCCTGGATGACCGTTTGCAGCGCCGACAGGATCAACGGGTGATCGTCGATCAACAGGACCTTCATCGCCTCGCTCCCTGGTACCTTGTTGGAAGGCGAATGCTAAGCGAGGGCCACGCCGCGCGGAGCACCCCAAGAAAGGGGTTTGCCCAGCGTCAAAACGGTGCGGGCGCTAGGGAAAGCGGCGAACGATCGATTCGGCCACGCACACGGGCTTGGCCGAACCCTCGCGCTCCATGGTCACCTCCACGACCATCTGCACGCCGCCTTCGATCGGCTCGTACGAGAGCAGCTTGAAGTGCCCGCGCAGCCGGCTGTCCACGGGCACCGGCGAGGGAAAGCGCACCCGGTTGAGGCCGTAGTTGACGCCCATGCGCGCCTGCTCGACATGGAAGGCGGAGGCGGACATCTCCGGCAGCAGCGACAGGGTGAGAAAGCCGTGCGCCACCGGCGTGCCGAAGGGCCCGGCCGCGGCGCGCGCCGGGTCGACGTGGATCCATTGGTGGTCGCCCGTCGCGTCGGCGAACAGGTTGATGCGCTGCTGGTCGACCGTGATCCAGTCGCTCACGCCGATCTCCTGGCCCACCAGGGGCTGCAGGTCGGCGAGCGTGGCAAAGCTTCTCATCGGGGTCCTCGGAAGTAGGGTGGCGAGACGCGCAGCATCTCGCAGTTGCACGGACTGCGCATTCACGCAGGAGACAGCGCCGGCGTGCGGGGACTCAGGCGTCGAGCCACTGCATGATCGGCTGCCACTGCTCCAGGTCGCGCTGCACGCGGCTGGGCGCCACGTCCCACAGCGTCAGGCCGCGCGCCGCGAGCTGCACGTAGTTCTGGGTGTCGCGCAGGTAGCCGACCACCGGCACGTCCAGCGTGCCGAGGAAGTGCTTGAGCTGGTCGGCGGAGATGGTCCCCTCCTTCATGCGCATGCCGATCACGCCGACATGCACCTTGGCGCTGCGCTTCCTGGAGACGATCTCGCGCAGGAAGGCGTGCGTCGCATGGATGTCGAAGATGCTCGGCTGCAAAGGCACGACGACCTTGTCGGCGATGCGCATCACCGCGTCCAGCCGCTTGTCGTGCAGGCCGGCAGGGGTGTCGAGCACGACGTGGGTGGTGCCTTTGGGCGGGCGCACCACCTCGTCGTGGCTCACCTCCCAGGCCTGGATCGCGGGCAGCCCGGCCGGGCGCAGGCCGAGCCAGATGCGCGACGACTGCTGGCGGTCGACGTCACCAAGCATCACCGGGTGCCCGCGCGAGGCCAGATAGCCGGCGATCTCGGTGGCGAGCGTGCTCTTGCCGACGCCTCCCTTGGGGTTGGCGACCACGATCACGGGCATGAAGGTCTCCTTGTGTTGCCCCCAGGCCGCGCTTGCCGTCGGCCCCCAATGTGTCGCGTGCCGGCCCGGCGGCCGTCAGCGCTTTCGGGTTATGTTAGCGGCGACGGCGGCGCGGTCGCCATTCGAACTAACCACAGCATGGCCGAAACGCCTTCCATCGTTGCGCCGCAGGCGGCTTCCGCCGAGGTTCTGGTCATCGTCGCCCATCCCAGCATGGAACAGTCGCGGGTGAACCGGGGCCTGCTGCGGGCGGCGCAGCAGGCTGGGCCGCGGGTCGCGGTGCGCGAGCTGTACCGGCTCTATCCCGACTACCTGATCGACGTGGCAGCCGAGCAGGCCCAACTGGCGCAGGCGCGGCTGGTGGTCTGGCAGCATCCGATCCACTGGTACCACATGCCGCCGCTGATGAAGCTGTGGGTCGACGAGGTGCTGGCCTTCGGCTGGGCCTACGGTCCGGGCGGCACGGCGCTGCGGGGCAAGGACCTGTGGCTGGTGGGCTCGACGGGCGGATCGCAGGAGTCGTACAGCCCCGCCAGCTACAACCGCTACTTCTTCGATGCCTTCCTGCCCGCGTACGAGCAGACGGCCACGCTGTGCGGCATGCGCTTCCTGCCGCCCATGCTGGTGCAAGGCGCGCACCGCATCACGCGCGAGGAGCTGGCGCAGCAGGCCGAGGTGTATGCGCAGCGCCTGACCAGCTGGCCGGACTGGCCCGAGCTCGAATCGCTGGCCGAATGCGTCGCCTGCGAGGTGCCCGACGAGGCGCGCCCGCACGAATCCCTGCAGACGGGAGCCGCCTGATGGAACACGGATCCTGGCTCACCGGCACCCTGGTCTACCTGGGGGCCGCCGTCATCGCGGTGCCGCTGGCGCGCTTCCTCGGGCTCGGCTCGATCATCGGCTACCTCGGTGCCGGCATCCTGATCGGACCCTGGGGGCTGCGGCTGGTCACCGACCCGGCCGACATGCTGCACTTCGCCGAGTTCGGTGTCGTGCTCATGCTGTTCCTGGTCGGGCTCGAGCTCGAGCCTCGCCGCCTGTGGTCCTTGCGCAAGCCGATCTTCGGCTGGGGCAGCGTGCAGCTGTTCGGCTCGGCGCTCTTGATGGCGCTGGTCGGCGTGGTCGCCGGCGTGGACTGGCGCCTGTCGCTGGTGGCCGGCCTGGGCCTGGCGATGTCCTCGACCGCGATCGGCCTGGGGGTGCTCGCCGAGCGCAACCTGCTGGCCACCACCTCGGGGCAGAGCATCCTCAGCGTGTCGCTGCTGCAGGACGTGGCGGCGATCCCCATCCTGGCGCTCGTGCCCACGCTCGGGGCCGCGGCGCTCATGCAGGCGCAGGTGCACGACGCAGGCGGCTGGCTGGGCGCGGCCAAGGCGATCGGCGTGATCGCCGCCATCGTGCTGGGCGGGCGCCTGCTGCTGCGCCCGGCGCTGCGCTGGATCGCCGGCAGCGCCACGCCGGAGATCTTCACCGCCGCCTCGCTGCTGCTGGTGGTTGCCACGGCGGCGCTGATGCGCGCGGTGGGCCTGTCGATGGCGCTGGGCGCCTTCCTGGCGGGCGTGCTGCTGGCCGAAAGCGAATACCGGCGCGAGCTCGAGACCGACATCGAGCCCTTCAAGGGCCTCCTCCTGGGCCTGTTCTTCATCGCCGTGGGGATGAGCATCGACTTCCAGGTGGTGCTGCAGCGGCCGGGGCTGATCGTCGCGCTGGTGGCCGGCTTCCTGGCACTGAAGGCGCTGGTCCTGTGGGCGATGGCCCGTGCCATGCCGCTGCCGGTGCCCGAGCGGCCGGTGTTCATCATCCTGCTCGCGCAGGGCGGCGAATTCGGCTTCGTGGTGTTCCAGGGCGCCGCGCAGGCCGGCGTGATCGGCGCGCCGGTGAGCTCGCTGCTGGTGGCGGTGGTGGCGATCTCGATGCTGTTCACGCCCTTGCTGCTGGTCGCCACCGACCGCTGGTGGATCCCGCGCCTGGCCGACGGGCGCCGGCGTGCGCTGCCCGAGATCGACGAGCCGCAGCACCAGCCGGTGATCATCGCCGGCTTCGGCCGCTACGGACAGATCGTGGGCCGCCTGCTGTATGCCAACGGCGTGACGCCGACCGTGCTGGACCACGACGCCGAGCAGATCGAGGCGATGCGCCGCTTCGGCTGGCCGGTGTTCTACGGCGACGCGACGCGGCTGGACCTGCTGCGCACCGCGGGGGTCGAGAAGGCGCGGGTGTTCGTGATCGCCATCGACGACGTCGACCAGAGCGTCGCTCTGGCGCGCATGCTGCGTGAGCACTTCCCGCAGCTCGCGATCGTCGCGCGGGCGCGCAACGTGCGCCACCTGTACGCGCTGCGCGACGCCGGCGTCACGCTGATCGAGCGCGAGACGCTGGATTCGGCGCTGATGAGCGGGCGCAGCGCGCTCGAGCAGCTCGGCTGGGAGCCGCACCAGGCGCGCACGCTGGCGCTGCGATTTCGACGCCACAACGTCGAGCAGGTGATCGCCATGGCGCCGCACTGGAAGGACCAGGCCAAGCTGATCACGGCCGCAAAGCAGGGCCGCGCGCAGCTCGAGGAGCAGTTCGCCCAGGAGCGCGAGCAGGCCGAGCGGCGCCAGTTGCGCGCCGACTGGAGCGGCCAGCCCGAGAGCGCCGCGGCGGCTGCCCCGCCGGCGCCGCCCGGCTGATCACTTCAGTGCCGCGGCCAGGAACAGGCGCGCCTTCTGCCAGTCGCGCTGCACCGTGCGCTCGGTGATGTCGAGGCACTCGGCGATCTCGGTTTCCGACAAGCCGCCGAAATAGCGCATCTCGACCACCTTGCCCAGGCGGGCGTCCACGCTCATCAGCTCTTCGAGCGCCTCGTGGACGCGCAGGACCTCGTCCTCGCCGGTCGCCAGGGCGTCGCCGACCTCGGTGTTGAGCGTGACGTGCAGCGCCTGGCCGCCTCGCCGGTCCGCCTGCCGGGCGCGGACCGCGTCGATGACGACGGTGTGCATCACCCTCGCGGCGTAGGCGAGGAAATGCCGGCGGTCGGCGAAGCCCAGTTCGCCGGCACGCTGGAAGCGCAGGTACGACTCGTGCACCAGCGCGGTCGTGTCCAGCAGCGTCATGTCGCCCGAGCGGCGCAGGCGGCTGCTCGCCAGGCG
>DATFAY010000002.1:0-16696 GCA_035254085.1 Piscinibacter sp. | reverse complement strand
CGGATGATCCGCCTCGGGCGCGCTGGCCGGGCTAGTCGCGGTCGTTGAACGCCGAGATGCGCCCCACCCGGAACACCTGCGACAGCGACGCCAGTTCCGTGCGGTGCAGCGCAGCCAGCCGGCGCAGGCAGCGCTCGCCCTCGGCGCTCAGGCGCACCCGCACCTGCCGGCGGTCGGTGGCGTCCGTGCTGCGGCTGACCAACCCCGCCGACTCGCAGCGGGTGACCAGCGCGACCACGCCGTGATGCTGCGCCTGCAGCCGCTCGGCGAGTTCGCCCACGGTGGCCCAGTCGCGTTGCGGAAAGCCCTTGATGTGCAGCAGCAGCTGGTACTGCAGCGGAGTCAATCCCTCGGCTTGCGCCGCGCTCTCACTGAATCGCAGGAAGCGTCGAAGCTGGTAGCGAAACTCGGAAAGCGCCTCGAAATCGGTCTTGGTCAGGGCAGGGCTCTTCGGCATGGACTCTGGTGCGGGCGGCCTCAGCTGGGCCGTTCGTCGGCGGCGCGGCCCGACCAGGCGTGGCCGTTGGTTGCCGCCGTGCGCTCGGCGACCTGCGAGCGCGTCAGGTGCCGGAACACGGCGTCGGCACGCGGCCCCACCTGCTGCACCGCGCGGCGCAGCTGGGAGTGGTCGATGTCGAAGAGTCTGCACCAGTAGGCCACCTCGACGTCTTTCGTGAGGTCGATGCGCTGTCCCTGGCTGCCCGTCGTCACGTCAAGATCTTCCACAACGGTCTCCTTCGATGCCTTGGTCGCCGTTCGAGCGGCTCCCACCGGCGAAAGTTCGCACAATCCGAGAGACCATGACGCCGCCGTGTCCGGACGGCGTGATTTATATCATGACGTGATATATCGAGACGCATGGCCGGCGATGCGATCCGCGGCGGCAAGGGCCGTTCGTGGAGAATCGCCCGCATGGAAGACGTCGATCTGGTGATCGTGGGGGCGGGCATCGCCGGCGCCTCGCTCGGCTATCGCCTGGCGAGCGACCTCAGCGTCCTCGTGCTGGAGCAGGAGTCGCAGCCCGGCTACCACTCGACCGGTCGCTCGGCCGCGATGTTCATGGAGAGCTACGGCCCGCCCGCGGTGCGCGCGCTAACCCGGGCCAGCCGGGCCTTCTACGAGCGGCCGCCGGCCGGCTTTGCCGACCAGCCGCTGCTCGCGCCGCGCGGCGTGCTGTACGTGGCGACCCATGGGCAGGAGGCGCTGCTTGCCAGGACGCAGGAGGAATTGCGGCTCACCTGCCCGTCGCTCGAGACCATCGACGCGGCTGCCGCGATCGCGCGGGTGCCCTGCCTGCGGCCCGAGCTCGTGCACGCCGCCTTGCTCGAGCCGGACGCGACCGACGTCGACGTGCACGCGCTGCACCAGGGGTTCCTGCGCGGCCTGCGGCGCGAGGGCGGCCGGCTGCGCACCGATGCTCGCCTGGAGAGCGCGACCCGCGTCGGCGATCGCTGGGAACTGCGGCTGGCCGGCGGCGATACGGTGCGCGCCGGCGTCGTCGTCGATGCGGCGGGTGCCTGGGCCGACGAAGTGGCGCGGATGTTCGGCGCTGCGCCGATCGGGCTGGTGCCGCATCGGCGCAGCGCATTCACGTTCAAGGCGCCCGAGGGGATGGACGTATCGGCCTGGCCGACGGTGGTCGGCGTCGACGAGAGCTACTACTTCAAGCCCGATGCCGGCCAGTTGCTGGGCTCGCCCGCCAACGCCGACCCGACGCCGCCGCACGACGTGGTGGCCGAGGAGATCGACGTCGCCACGGGCATCGCGCAGATCGAGGCCGTCACCACCCTGCGCATCCGCCGGCCGACCCGCACCTGGGCAGGCCTGCGCTCTTTCGTGCCCGACGGCGAGATGGTGATCGGCGCGGACGACGCCTGCCCCGGCTTCGTCTGGCTGGCGGCGCAGGGCGGCTACGGCATCCAGAGCGCGGCCGCGGCCTCGGAGCTGGCCGCGTCGCTGATCCGCGGCGAGCCGCTGCCGGCCGAGCTCGCACGCCATGGCGTGAACCCCGACGCACTCTCGCCGAGACGACTGCGCTGAACGCGCGCCGAGCGGCGGCGCTCCCCTAGAATCCGCGCCTCAACTGCGCAGTCCCCATGTTCAAGAACGCCCTCGTCTATCGCATCGACCAATGGGAGCGGCCCTCGCTGGCCGACATCGAAGCCCGCCTCGACGGTGCACGCTTCGCCGAATGCGGCGCCACGCAGAAGGAGTCGGCCGGCTGGGTCGAGCCGCGCGGCGAGAAACACGGCGCGCTGATCGAAAGCGTGGGCGGCCAGCTGATCCTCAAGCTGTGCAGCGAGAGCAAGTCCGTGCCGTCTGCCGTCGTCAAGGGAGAGCTCGAAGCGCGACTGGACCAGATCGAGCAGCAGACGGGCCGCCGGCCCAAGGGCAAGCAGGCGCGCGAGATCAAGGAGCAGATCGTGCACGACCTGCTGCCGCGCGCGTTTCCCAAGCGCGCCGCGACGCTGGTCTGGCTCGACCCGAAGGCGTCGCTGGTGCTGATCGGCGCGACCAGCGCCAAGCGTGCCGATGGCGTGGTGACGCGGCTGGTCGAACTGCTCGGCGGCGGCCTGCGGCTGAGCCCGCTGCAGACGCAGTTGTCGCCCGCCACGGCGATGTCCGCCTGGCTCACCAGCAAGGAAGCGCCGCCCGGCTTCACGCTCGATCGCGACTGCGAGCTCAAGCAGCCCGACAGCGAGAAGGCGGCGGTGCGCTACGCCCGCCACACGCTGGAGATCGACGAGCTCGGCGAGCACATCCGCCAGGGCAAGCTGCCCACGCAGCTGGCGATGACCTGGAGCAGCCGCGTCAGCTTCGTGCTCACCGAGGCGCTGGCACTCAAGAAGATCAAGCTGCTCGACGTGGTGCTCGAAGGCGCCGCGCCCGAGGCCGGGGCCGACAACGGCTTCGATGCCGACGTGGCCATCACCACCGGCGAGCTTCAGTTGCTGCTGCCCGCGCTGGTCGAGGCGCTGGGCGGCGCGCTGGAGCGCGACGAGCCGCCCGCGCTGCAGGGCGATGCCGTCGCGACGGACGCCGCGCCCTGGGACGCCGTCGCCGCCTGACACCACGCCGGCGCGGCGACGCCGTGCCGGCGCCGCCTATGATCGCGCATGGCCGCGACGATCCCGTTCACCCGCACGCTCGCCGAGCTGGCGCGCGGCGCCGGCCGCTGGGCCGCCGGCTGGTGGAGGGTGGTGCACCTGGGCGCGCTGCTGCTCGCGCTGGCGCTGTCGCCGTCGAGCTACGGCGAGTCCAATCGCCGCGCGCTGGCCCGGCACGTGTACCTCGGCACGGCGCCCGCGCTGCTGCCCTTCGCGGTGCTCGCGACGCTGCTCAGCCTGATCGTGATCCGCATCGTGCTGGTCACGGCCGTGAGCTACGGGCTGTCGCAGTACGCGCTGGAGATGGTCGTGCGGGTGCTGGTGCTGGAGCTCATCCCGCTGACCGCGGCGCTCTTCGCTGCGCTGCGCAGCAGCTTTCCGCTGGCCGCCCAGATCGGCGCTCTGCGGGCACGGGGTGACTGGGAGCGCTCGCTGCGCGAGGGCGGGAACCCGATGCGCGACGAGGTCCTGCCGCGGGTCGGGGCCGGCGTGTTCTGCGCGCTGCTGCTGGCCGCGGTGAGCTGCGTGGTGACGCTGGTGCTGGCGTATGTCTCGGTCTACGGCTTCACCCTCGCCGGCTTCGATGCCTATACGCACACCGTGGGCCGCGTGTTCGGGCCCGGCGTGTCGCTGATCTTCGGGCTGAAGATCGTGTTCTTCGGCATCACCGTCGCGCTGATGCCCATCGCCTCCGTGCTGGACGACACGCCGCGCCCCGACGCCGGCGTGAGCAGCGAGCTGCGCGGGCTGGTGCGCATGTTCCTCGTCATCGTGCTGATCGAGGCCGCCTCGCTGGTCGGCAACTACTACTAGGACTCGCATGGACGCGGCTTCCTCCGATCCGCAGCAAGGCCCGCCTGCACCGGTTCAGGCGGCCGCGCCGCACCTCGAATTCAAGGCCGGGCTGCTGCTCGCGCTGTTCGCGGTACTGCTGATCGGCACCACGGTGTTCCTGCTGTACGCGCGCGGTGCCTTCGAGGCGACGCAGCGCCTGGTGCTGGTGGCCGACGACTCCGAAGGCGTGCGCGTCGGCATGGACATGACCTTCTCCGGCTTTCCGATCGGAAGGGTGCGCCGCATCGAGCTGGCCCCCGACGGCAGCGCGCGGATCGTGATCGACGTGCCCAAGGCCGACGCGCACTGGCTGCGCCAGTCGAGCGTGTTCACGCTGGTGCGCGGGCTGGTCGGCGGCGCGACGTTGAAGGCCTACAGTGGCGTGCTCACCGATCCGCCGCTGCCCGACGGTGCCGAGCGCAAGGTGCTGATCGGCGACGCCGCCGCGGAGCTGCCGCGGCTGGTGTCCTCCGCGCGCGAGCTGGTGCAGAACCTCACGCAGCTGTCGGCCCCCGACTCCGCGCTGGCGGGCAGCCTGGGCAACCTGCAGTCGCTGACGGCACGCCTGTCGGGGCCCGGCGGCGCGGCCGGCGTGCTGCTGGGCGGCGATGCCGAGGCGCGCAAGCTGAGCCAGACGCTGGACCGCGTGAACACGCTGCTGGCGCGGCTGGACGGCATGGCGGCCAAGGCCGACGCGCAGGTGCTCGGCCCCGACGGCGTGGTGCACGAGAGCCGCGCGACCATCGTGCAGCTCAACGCGATGCTGGCGGACGCCCGCGCGACGCTCAAGCGAGTCGACGGCGTGCTCGCCGAAGCGCAGGCGGTGGCGCAGAACGCGCGCGTGGCGACCACCGACCTGGGCGCGCTGCGCAGCGAGGTCGACACCACCGTGCGCAAGGTCGAGCAGCTGGTGAACGAGGTGAATCGCAAGTGGCCCTTCGCCCGCGACACGGAATTGAAGCTGAAATGAAACGACCCCCCCGAAACGCCTTCGGCGTCTCCCCCCAGGGGGCGCCCCCAACAGACCGGCGAAGCCGGATCTGCGGCGGCCGCTTGATGGTGCCTGCCAGTCTCGCATTGACGGCCTTGCTCGCGGCCTGCGCGAGCCATCCTCCGGCGCCCGACTGGCAGGACAACGCGCGCGGCGCCATGGACAGGGCGGTGGGCGCGTACCTGGCGGGCGACAGTCGTGCCGAGGCGCAGGAGTTCGATCGTGCCCGCAGCGAGGTCGCCCGCACCGGCCGGCCCGACCTGGTGGCGCGCGCCGAGCTGATGCGCTGTGCGTCCCATGTGGCGAGCCTGGTGTTCGAGCCCTGCGAAGGGTTCGAGCGCCTGCGCGCCGATGCCGCGCCGCCGGAGGTCGCCTATGCCGAATACCTGGCGGCGCACCGCCTGGGCCGAGACGACATCGAGCGCCTGCCGCCCGCTCAGCGCGCCGCGGCGGCCGCGGTGGCGGGCGGGGCGATCTCGCCCGGTACCCTGCAGGAGATGGCCGATCCGCTGTCGCGCCTGATCGCGGTGGCGGTGCTGTTCCAGGCCGGGCAGGCCAGCCCGCAGATGATCGCGCTCGCGGTCGACACCGCATCCGCGCAGGGCTGGCGCCGCCCGCTGCTCGCCTGGCTGCGCGTGCAGGCGCTGCGCGCCGAGCAGGCCGGCGACCGCGCCGAGGTGCAGCGCCTGCAACGCCGCATCGAACTGGTCGGAACGGGCCGGTAGCTGCGCCGCGGCTGATATCGATCAACGCCGGCACGTGCCCCGGGCCGCACGATCGCCGCTGGTTCCATTCATCGCAAGCCGACCCCATGAAACATCCCATCGCCCGCGCCGCCTGGCTGCTCGCCTTCATCGGCTCGTTCGCCGTGGCCGCTCCCACGCTGCAAGGCGGCAGCATCAGCGGCGAAGTGGCGCAGACGCAGAACGTCGGCGACTACACCTATTTGCGGTTGAAGACCCCCGAGGGTGAAGTCTGGGCGGCCGTGACCAAGGCCGCGATCAAGGACGGCGCGAAGGTCACCATCGGCAACGCCAGCATGATGGAGAACTTCCACAGCAAGGGCCTGAACCGCACGTTCGACCGCATCGTCTTCGGCCAGCTCGTCGATCCGGCCGGCGCGACGGCCGCGACCGCAGCGAAGCAGGCGGCGCCCGCGGCCGCCACCAAGCCCGCGGAGCCGGTGGCCAAGGCCCGGGGCAGCGATGCCAGGACGGTGGCCGAGGTCGTCAAGGGTCGGGCCGCGCTGCGCGACAAGGCGGTCACGGTCCATGCCCGGGTGGTCAAGGTGAATCTGCACATCATGGGCAAGAACTGGCTGCACCTGCAGGACGGCTCGGGCGCCGCGGCCGACGGCAGCAACGACATCCTGGCGACCACGCAGGACACCGCCGCGGTGGGCGACGTCGTGACGGTCAAGGGCGTCGTGCGCAACGACGTCAACCTGGGCGGGGGCTACGAATACGCGGTGATGATCGACGGCGCGTCGCTCACGAAGTAGCGCCGCCGGTCACTGTGCCGGCTTCGCCCGGTACATCGACTCGTCGCTGCGGTGAAGCACCGACTCCACGGTGTCGCCCTCGCGCGCCTGGGCGAGCCCGATGCTCACCGACATGCGAAGCCCCGAGGCGATCGACTCCCAGTCGAAGCCGGCCACCGCTTGCCGGATGCGCTCGCAGATGGGGCGCGCGGCCGGCTCGGCGGTGTCGGCGAACAGGATGACGAATTCGTCGCCGGCCCAGCGCGCGGGCAGGTCGTGGTCGCGCACCTGGGAGGACATGATCGCGGCGATGGTCTTGAGAACGCGATCGCCGACCCGGTGCGTGAAGCGGTCGTTGACCGACTTGAACTTGTCCACGTCGACCATCGCCACCGCCAGCGGCCGGTCGGCGGCGACGCTCTTCAATTGCTCGGCCAGCGACTGTTCGAAGTGGCGGCGGTTGGCGATGCCGGTGAGCGCGTCCTCCAGCGACCAGCGCTCGAATTGACGCGAGACGACCAGCGCCTGCTGCAGATGGCGTTCGCTCTGGCGCGCGCCGAGCTGCCATGACACCAGCGACTCGCGGCTGCTCAGGCCCTCGGCGATCACCCGTCGCTCGCGCTGGCGCAACGCGCGGTACTCGCGACGCGCCGCCTCGTGCTTGTCCTGCAGCTCGTAGACCTGCACCAGCAGCAGGTGCGCCCGGCAGGCAAGCTGCTCATGCTCGACTGCCAGCGCCATGCGCTTCATCTCGTTCAAGTGCGCCTCGGTGCCGGCCCAATCGCGGCGAGACCAGGCGAGCTCTGCGGCGCACCAGCGCACGAACGAGTCGAGCCAGGTCATGACGCTGGACAGCGACCGCTCGGCCGCCTCGACCGCGTTCGTCGCTGCGGGCAGGTCGCCCTGCCAGGCCGCCAGCAAGGCCGAGGAGGCGACCGAGATCGTGCGCGCCATCGCGCGCAGGCCCGGCAGCATCGCCATCGCATTGCCCTCGCGCTCGAGCGCCCAGCATTCCTGAAGCAGGTCGTTCAAGCGGGCGAGGCTCTTCATCCCGCCCGTCTGGTAGCGCTCGTCGACGAGGCGGGAGGCTTCCACCCACACCTGGTTGAGCCGCGGCTGATAGACGCTCACCTGCGGCACGCAGCGGCGTGCCACCTGGACGGCCGTTTCGAGCGAAGCGTCGCCGCGGTCGTGGTCGCCGCTCCACGAATAGGCCAGGCCGAGACAGTTGTGCGCCAGCACGGTCTGCGGCTGCGGGGGGTGCTTTTCGCACAGCCGCACGCTCAGCAGCGCCGCCTCGACGGCCTCGTCGTTGCGGCCCAGCAGCATGCTCACGTGGGTGAGCGTCGTGAGGGCGCTGGCCTCGCCTTGCGCGTCGCCGAGCTGCTCGAACAACTGCGCGGCGCGCCGGCTCGCTTCACTGGCGCGTCGCAGGCGCGAGGCGACGCGGTCGCAGTGCGCCAGGCAGGCGAGGGCGCGCGCCTGCAGATGCGGATCCACCTCGTGACCGGGCGCGAGCACCGATTGCGCGAGGTCGCTCGCCTCCTGGATGCGGCCTTGATCCAGCGCCGCGTAGGCGGCGGCGAGGAGGGTGTCCGAACCGCGGCCCAGGCCGTTGCGGGTGCCCTCCATCAGGAGTCCTCGCCGCCCGGAACCATGCCACTGCGGATCGCGCCAAATCTCATGCCACTGCCTCAAGCGTAGGGCGCATGGTCCACGAGCATCGGCCAGCCCTTTCGTCGCTGGGCGATCGTATCGGAATCCCGCCCAGGCTTGGCGCTTTGCGGGCGCTTCGAGTATCTTTCGCGGCCACAACAGGGAGGAACGATGCTGCACCAATTCACGCGCAAGCGCCTGCGCGACCGCGCGCTGTTCGATCGCTGGGACCGCCTGGACGAAGCCCTTTTCGAGCGCATTCCGCGCGCTCGGCTGAAGACGGCCCAGGCCGGCCTGCAGGGCCACATCGTGCTGCCCGGCAGCCCCGACTACGACACCGACCGCAAGCTCTTCAACCCGGTGTTCGATGCCTACCCGATCGTCATCATCTACTGCGCCGTCGAGAGCGACGTCGCGATCGCGCTGCAGCTCGCGCAGGACCTCGTGCTGCCCTTCACGGTGCGCTCGGGGGGCCATTGCACGGCCGGGTTCTCGGCAGGGTCGGGCGCCCTCATCGACGTGAGCGCGCTCGACGACGCCACTGTCGACTCTGCCGCCAACATCGCCACGGTGGGCACCGGCTGCCCGTTCAGCAAGCTCGACTCGGTGCTTGGCGCCAGCGGCCTGCACGTGCCGGGCGGCGAGTGCCCCGACGTGTGCATCGGCGGCTACGTGCAAGGCGGCGGCTACGGCTTCACGTCGGTCACCTTCGGCATGAACTGCGACAACGTGATCGACATGCGCGTGATGCTGGCCGACGGGCGCGTCGTGATCGCCAGCGAATCGGTCAACACCGACCTGTGGTGGGCGATGCGCGGCGGCACCGGCGGCAACTTCGGCGTGCTGCTGTCTGTGCGCTATCGGTTGCGGCCGCTCGGGCAGGTGTTCGGCTGGGCGCTGATCTGGCCGCTGCAGACCGAGACCGACTTCGAGAACGCCACCGGCGCGCTGATGGCGCTGCAGTCGGGCTACATGCTGGCGAACCTGCCGGCGGCGCTCAACATCCAGGTCTCGCTGTGCTATCAGCCGGGCACGCAGGGCGGCCTGCCGCCGGGCGGGCCGCAGCAGCCGTACCTGATGGTGCGAGGGCTGTACGTCGGGTCGCAAAGCGAGGGCCAGGCCGCCATCCAGCCGCTGTGCGACCTGCCGGGCGCGATCACGCAATGGGTGAAGATGGACAGCTTCAACAACCTGAACGTGGACCTGCTCAACGTGCCCTACGGCATGCCCTGCCTGCCGCCGGACAGCCCCATGCCGTTCGAGGACAAGGCCTCGCGCTACGTGACGCGCCCGCTCGCGGCGGCCGAGTGGCGCGGCCTGCTCGACTTCTACGTCACCTCGCCCAACACGCTGTCGTACTTCTACATGGAGTTCTACGGTGGCGCGATCAACGCCTATCCGCCGCAAGGCAACGCCTTCGTGCACCGCGGCGCGGCCTTCAACGCGGTGCTCGACGTCTTCTGGTTCGACGACAGCGAGCGGCCCGCCGCCGAGGCCTTCCTCCTCGGCTGGATGAACCTCATGCAGCCGATGTGGAACGGCGAGATCTACCAGAACTACCCGCGACTGGACCAGCCTGACTACGGCGCGTGCTACTGGGCCGATGCGCAAGCCGGGCTGTACGCGGTCAAGACGAAGTACGACCCGACGCACGCCTTTCGCTTCGCGCAGGAAGTCGGCCCCGTGATGCCGTCCGGCGGCGGCATCGGCCCGGTGATCGTGCTGCCCGCGTGGCTGCAGCGGGCGCTGGAGCAGCCGATCGTCCCGGCCACTGCGCAGGCGCCAGCGAAGTCCGTCTTGCGTTCTGCGGTCTAGGGATACATCGCCGCCGGGCAGCGGCGCACACTGGCCGGCGATGCGCCGGTGCGCTCTCGGAGGAGAGATGAACGCTTGGTGTCGCGCTGCAGCCGCCCGCCTGTGCTGCTCGCTGCGGCGATGGGGCCTGGCGGCTTTCATGGCCGCTGCCGGCGCGAGCGCCATGGCGGCGGGCGAGGCCGGCGATCCGCCGGTCGTTCACGCCCTGCTCATCGGCATCGCCGACTACGAGGCCGCCGGCCTGGCCGCCTTGAAGGGGCCCGAGAACGACGTGAAGCTCATGCGCGAGGTACTCACCACGCGCTTTCACGTGCCGCCGGCGAACGTGCGGCTGCTGCTCAATCCCACGCACGGCGCGATCGAGCGCGAATTCGTCGCCTTGCGCCAGCGCGTGAAGCCGCACGACTTCGTCTACATCCACTACTCGGGCCACGGCTCGACGGCGCCCGACCCGGCCGAGCCTCGGGGCGAAGACCAGACCTGGGTCGCGTTCGGCGCGCGAGCCCACAAGCTCGCCGGGCTGGACGACTGGGACGTGCTCGACAAGGAGATCGCGCAGTGGCTGCAGCCGCTGTACGAGCTCACCGATGATGTCGTCTTCGTGTCCGACTCCTGCCATTCGGGCACCGTCTCGCGCGGGCTGCGCACCGGCGTGCGCAGCGGCGAGCCGGTGGTGCGCGCCCATCCGCTGCTGGGCAAGCTGCCGCCGGTGCCGCCGCCGGCGGGCGGCGTGCGCATCGGGGCCGCGCGTGACTTCGAGACGGCGGTCGAGCTCGACCACCGCAGCGGCGGCGCCTGCGACGACCCCGGCCGCTGCTATGGCGTGTTCACGTGGAACTGGGCGCAGGCGCTGCGCGAGAGCCGGCCCGGCGAGGCCTGGGGCGATGTGTTCGACCGCGCCAACGCACGCATCACCACCGCGCCCACCATCTACCAGCGGCCGCAGATCGAAGGCCGCGCCGACCGCGCGGTGTTCGCGGGCCGCTTCGCCGCGCTCACACCTTCGGTTGAAGTCGTCTCGGTCGAGGGCGGCAAGGCGGTGCTGAACACCGGCGCGCTGAGCGGCGCCAGCGTCGGATCGACCTACCGCAGCATCGTGTCCGCCGACGCGGTCCCCGCGGTGCTCAAGCTGACGAGCGTGGAGCCGCTCACGAGCACGGCCAGCGTGCAGAGCGGGGCGGTGAGGGCCGGCCAGCTGGCGAGCGAGACCCTGCATGCCTATGTCGCACCGCGCATCCGGCTGCACGTGGCCGCCGCCGACCCTCGCGCCGATGCCGAATGGGTCGCGAAGCTGCGCAAGGCGATCGACGACCAGACTGGCGGCATCTTGTCGGGCTTCGTCATCGAAGACGCAGCCGAACGCGCCGATTGGTGGCTCTACCTCGTGCGTCCACGCGAGGGCGCCGATCGCCCGCTGGGCGCAGGCGCCGCACGCCGGCTGCCCGAGCCGCGCGAGTGCAGTGGCCGGTGCGAAGCGCCGCAGCTTTGGGTCGTGTCCCGGCAGGGCGCGCTGATGGACGAGCGCATGCGCTTCCAGCTGGCGCGCTACGACGACGAGATGTCGCGCCTGGTGAACGACCTGCGCGGATTCGCCTGGTCGCAGGAGGTGCGCCGGCTGGCGGCGCAGGGCAACGCGACGCCGGTGCGCATGCGGGTCACCGTGCTTCGCCCACCCGCGGGCGACACGCGCAAGTGCGCCGAAGGCAGCGCGCCAGGCAGCGGCTGGGCGCGCTTCGGACCTTCGCCCGTGGACGCGCTGGCCACCAAGCCGGTGCTCGGCGACTGCCTCAGCGTGGAGCTCGACAACCATGACGCGGAGCGCAGCTGGTACGGATACGTCATCGCCATCGGCCCCGACCTCGCGGTGCAGCCGGTGATGCCCGAGCCGGGCGCGGGGTCCGACGCGGCGCGCATCCCGCCGGGCGAAAGCCTGCGCGCGCCGGGGCGCTTCTATCGCTTGAGCCAGGCAGGCCGCGAGACCCTGATGCTCATGGCGAGCGACGGGCCCGTGCGTGTGCAGGCGCTGCAGCAATCGGGCCTGCGCGACGAGCCGAAGTCGCGGCTGGAGTCGCTGCTCGCCACGGCCGCCGCCCGGCGCGGCGAGGTCGAGACGACAGGGACCTGGGGCGCGGCGAGCGTCGATTTCGAGATCGCTGCGCGCTGAGCGGCACCACGAGCAGCACACTGCACACGAAAGGACCGGCCATGCGCATCGTCCCCCTCGCCACCGTGGCCGCCCTGGCGGCTGGCTGCGCGACATCGTCGGTGCAGCGCATCGAAGACGCGATCACGCCGGGCATCTTCCTCGAGCCCGAAAGCCGCGACGTGCTGCCCGCGGGCGTCGAGATGCGGCCGGTGTATCCCAAGGGACTCGAGGTGACGAAGGTGTCCGAGGGCTTTCGCGCCCGGCTCTACAACGACGTCGCCAACTACTGCTCCATCGCCTACGGGCACCTGGTCAAGCGGCTGCCGTGCGACGGCAGCGAGTCGGAGGAATTCCGCGCCGGCGTGAGCGAGCCGCGCGCGGGGGAGATCCTCACGCACGACATGGCGGGTGCGCAGCGCACCGTGCTGGCCACGGTGCGCGTGCCCTTGTCGGACGCGAAGTACGCGGCGCTGTGCGACTTCGTCTACAACGTGGGCCCGGCCCAGTTCAAGGATTCGACGCTGCTGCGCGTGGTCAATGCGCAGAAGTTCGACCAGGTGCCGCTGCAGCTGCGCCGCTGGGTCCGCGCGGGCGGCCGGGAGATCGAGGGACTGAAGAACCGCCGCGAGCGCGAGATCAAGCTCTTCTTCGACGGCGAACCCACGCCGCGCGCCGCACCGCCGGCCGGCGAGGACCTGTCCCCGCTGGACATCCGCACCGGGCGCTGACGCCCGCGCGCCTTCACGACGACCACCAGGAGACATCATGCAGACACTTCGACGCCATGCCGCCCACGCCATCCTTGCCGCGGCATTGGCCGTGGCGGGCTGCAACACGCCCGACTCGGGCACGGCCACCAAGGAATTCGTCAACGGCTGCGCCGACAGCGACCTCAACAGCAAGTCGGTGCTGTACTTCGGGCCCTCGAACCAGATCGGGCCGGGGTCGGTGTGGAGCCGCCTGGGCAACTCGGGCGGCTACCAGCCGCAGTGGCGCATGCAGGACCTCGGCATCGACATGACGGTGGTCGATCAAGGCAAGACCTTCGCCTGCGACCTGAGCCAGAGCTCCAAGCTGAGCGCCAACGCCGGGCTGAGCGTGATCAGTTCGGTGGCCAATGCCTCGGCCGAGGCCAAGGCCGATTTCTCGCGCGGCAAGGTGGTCAAGGTGACCAGCCGCGGCGCAGCCTGGGACACGATCGTCGCCGGGCCCTACAACGCGCGCCTCAAGGCCATCTCCGATGCCGCCATCCGCAGCGACATCGCGGCGCCGAACCGCATCATCATGCGCCGCGCGCTGCGCCTGGACGGCTACCGCGTCACCATGGACTTCGACACCGCCATCAAGCCGGAGATCAAGGCCAAGTACTCCGGCAAGATCCTCGGCAGGGAGACTGTGGGCGACGTGGGCGCCAATCTCTCGGCGCAATGGACCAGCGACGACAAGCTCGAGCTGACGGCGGCGGATGGTGTGTACGTGGCCGGCGAATTCGCGCAGCTGGTCAACGGCGAATGGGTCTCGACCAAGGGCGCCGGCGGCATCGAGGACCTGGGCGACCGCTGGGTGAGGCCGTTCGCGCCGCGGCGCTGAGCGCCTCGGGGATCATCGCCAGTTGCCCACCAGGACGAACGGCGCCCAGAAGAAGGGGTGCCGGTAGTCGGCAGGCGCCGCCGCCGTCGTGCCGCCCTCGACCGTGCCGCGCACGCCGATCGTTTCGCGCGCCGAGCTCGGCGTGATCTCGCCGCGCAGCATCGCCTGCTGCACCCGCTGCATGGCCTCGACCTTGGTGAGGCCGGGCTGCGTCCGGCGCGTCCTGTAGAACGACTGCATGAAGGCGGCCGTGCTGACGTCGGCCACCGACCACAGTGTGGCCATCACGGCGTCGGCGCCCTGCGCCTGCGCGAGCGCGGCGAAGCCTTCGATCTCCTGCCCGTTGCGGTTGCGCCCGCCCCCCATGCCGGTCTCGCAGGCCGACAGCGTCAGCAGGTCCAGGCCGCTGAACTGCCACTGCTTGATGGTGCTGAGCGGCAGCCGCCCCACACCCAGGAGCAGGAAGCTGTCGTCCTCGGTGCCCGGGCGAAACACGAAGTGGCTGGCGATGTGAAGCACCGGCGGCTGCGTCTGGTAGACCGCGTCGTGCAGCTTGTCGACGGTGAAGTCGGCGTCGAGGTCGGTGCTTCCCGGAAGACCCTGGTCGCCGACGATGGACTGGAGTTCCTGCCGCACCCAGCCCAGCGCCGGAAGTCCCTCGGAGGCCTGAGTCATGCCGAAGGCCCGCACGGCCCACTGCGGATTGGGCGTGTGCTCCAGGCTCGCGGTCACCGCATCGGTGTACATGGCGATCGCGTAGCGCTCGGCCAGCCATTGCCTGCCGTCGTACAGCGCGGCGACGGGCAGGTAGCGCAGGACGCCATTGAGCGAGACCATGAGGATCCTGGCGTCGGCGTCGGCGAGGTCGCGGCGCAGCGCCTCGGGCATCAGCCAGCCGTACAGGGTCTGCGCCGTCGCGGTGGCCGCCGGGCTGAGCGCCTGGATCTCCTCGTGGAATCGCGCCACCGTCTGGTTCAGCTGGGTCTGCGTCACCGCCACGCTGTAGCCGCGCACCGCCAGATTGCTGCCGGCCGTGAGGATGATGCTCAGGCGGTCTTCGAGCGGCACGAAATGCAGCAGGACCGCCCCATGTCCGAGGCGCCGCAGCGAGGCCTGCAGCGCCACGAGGTTGTTGACCGCGACCCGCGGCGCGTCCGGCGCCACGGCGGCCAGCCCGACATCGAGTTGGCGGCAGAACACCTCGAGCTCGTTGCGTGCCTGCTGCAGCAGGGCCTCGACTTCGGCCTTGCGCGCCTTGTCCGCATCGCTCATCGAGGCGGAAGGCTTCGCGTTGAGCTTTTCCAGCTCGCGCGCGAGCTGGAAGACCCGCAGCTGGATGCCGTCGTAGGCCGACTGCTTGTCCTGCTCGAGTCCGTTGAGCGCCGCCGTGGTGTTGCCCGCCGGCCCGCCGCGCCGCAGGAAGTCGAACAGCTCCTGCTCCTTGAGCATGCGCATCACCTGCTGCGCCTCGGCGAGCCGTCCCTCGTCGACGAGCAGCCCGGCCAGGGTCTGGTACGACGGCGCCAGCCGGCGCGTGACCGAGTCGAGGTAGCCGGCTTCGAGTCGCCGCGCGTCGGCTCGCAGCGACTGCGCCAGGTTCACCGACAGCTTGTAGAAGAAGATCGACGCGTCGCGCTGCTTCATGTCCGAGGCGAGCTGGCCGAGATTCGACAGCGTGTCGCGCTCGCCTTCGCGGTGCCCGGCGGCGCGCCAGCGCAGAAGGGCGTCCTGGTAAAGCGCGCTCGCCTGCCGGGTGTCGCCCATCACGCGGTACGCGGTGCCGAGGCTGTCGATGGTCGTGGCCTTGTCCTTGGCGCTGCCGTTCGTCTTCTCGAGGATGTCCAGGGACTCGGTCAGCGCGCGCAGCCCTTCCTCGGGGCGATGGAGAGCGACGAGCGACAGGCCGAGGTTGTTCAGGGCGCGCGCACGCTCGGCGGTCGGCGCCGGCCCGAACAGCGCCACCGCGCGCCGCGAGGCCGTGACGGCGCCGTCGTAGTCGCCTTCGTGGAACCGGGTGAAGCCGCGCACGTGCGCCGCCGAAGCCTGGCACAGCGCGTCGTCGGCAGCCTCGCAGGCGCGTTCGGCCTGCTCCTGCAAGGCGTTGGCGTCGTCGTACTTGCCCAGCCAGGTCAGCAGCGAGCTGGTGTTGACCAGCAGCCGGCCCAGCTCGGGCGAGCGCGCTTCCTGCATGCGCCTGCGCGCATCGGCGTAGTGCTCCAGGGCCTTGTCGAAGCGAGCCTCGTCGGCGAAGGTCGAGCCGATCTCCGACTGCATGCGGGCCGTCTCGATCGGCTTGCCGAGCGCGGCGTAGCCCTCGAATGCCCGCTGGTACTCGGCGCGGGCGAACTCGGGCTTGCCCATCGCGCGCAGCGTTTCGCCGCGGGCTTCTCGAAGCACCGGCTCGGTGAAGGCGCGCGCCGACGCGCTCGCGCCGGCGACGAGCTCGAGGCCGCGGTCGAAGGAGGCCATGGCGTCGTCCAGCCGGCGCAGCTTGGTCTGCGTGCGGCCGATGCGATGCCACAGGATGAGCGCCTGGTTCGGCTGCATGCGGGCGGCGGATGCGCTGTCTTCGTACAGTCGCAGCGCTTCCTCGTAGCCTCCGCTGTCGTAAGCCTCGTCGGCGCGCTTGACGAGCGACGCGGCCGCACTGTCGGGCGTGACGCCGGGCAAGGCAGGCCGCGGTGCCTTCTCGCTGAGCACCGGCGCACCGATGTTCTGCGCCAGCGCCGCCGGTGCAGCCAAGAGCATCGCGAAGCCGAGAGCCGCGGCAGACGACAACGCGCAACGGGTCGACGCGCTCAAGGCGAATGAGCCCCGGAACTCGCCGCCTGCTGCTCGGCTTCCTTCAGCGCCTTCTCCATCGCCTGGATGTCCTGCTCGATGGCCACGACGTTGTCCGTGGAGATAGGCTGCTGGGTCCGGCCCAGGCCCGGGTTCGCCCGCGCCCAGGCTTCGTCGTCCTTGCGCCGCTGCTCTTCGGCGCGGCGCTGCTCCTCCTTGGCCTTGGCGAGATCGTGCTTGCGCTGGGCGATCTTGCGTCGCAGCTGCTCGGCCTCGGCGCGCTTGCGCTCGGCTTG
>DATFAY010000001.1:0-2765 GCA_035254085.1 Piscinibacter sp. | reverse complement strand
CCTTTCACGAATTGCTGGACACCAGCGTGCCCTTCAACCGCTTCGTGCTTCGCCAGCTCAACGAGCGGCTGGGGCAGTTCATCGCCGCCGTCGAGCACGACCGGCTGGACGACACCGATTCGCGCGTCGCGCGCGGCCTGGCGGCGCTGTTCCACCCGGTGCTGTACCCGGGCGTGGGCCAGCTGCTGCGCATCACGCAGCAGGAGCTGGGCTATGTGGTGGGCCTGTCGCGCCAGCGCGTCAACGAGGCGCTCAGCCTGCTGCAGGACCGCGGCCTGATCCGCATCGAATACGGCGGCGTGCGCGTGCTCGACCTCGAAGGCCTGCGCAACGCGCTGTTCGTGCAACCGAGCAGCGCCGAGGCGAGGCCCTAGTCGGCCACGAGGTTGCGCACTCCCGCGGCGACGTGGCCGGCGGGCACATGGGCCAGCGCGTTCTCGATGTGGCCGGTCTGGTCGTCGAAGAAGAAATCCGGCTCGAACTCGCGCAGGAACTCGCCCTTGGGCAGGCCGCCCAGGAACATCGCCTCGTCGACATCGATGTGCCAGTCCATCAGCGTGCGGATGGCGCGTTCGTGCGCCGGCGCGCTGCGGGCCGTGACCAGCGCGGTGCGGATGCGCATGCTGCCGGCGGGCTCGCGCTGCAGCCGGTGCAAGGCCTCCAGCAGCGGCTTGAAGGGGCCGGCCGCAAGCGGCGTGTCGACCTGGTCGAGCTCGTGGCTCTGGAAGGCGTCCAGCCCGTCGCGCTGGAACACCTGCTCGGCCTCGTCGGAGAACAGCACCGCGTCGCCGTCGAAGGCGATGCGCACCTCGTGCGGATGCGCACCCGACGCGCGCGCCGACTGCGGGTACACGCGCGCCGCGGGCACGGCGGCGCCGAGCGCGGAACGCACGTCCGCCTCGTTGGTCGAGAGAAACAGGTTGGCCGACAGCGGACGCAGGTAGCGCCACGGCGATTGCCCGCGCGTGAACACGCCGCGCTGGATCGGCAGCCCGTAGTGCTTGGCCGAGCGGAACACGCGCATGCCCGACACCGGATCGTTGCGCGACAGGATCACCACCTCCACGCGCGGCGTGTCGCCCACGTTGAACGCGAGCAGCTTGTTGACCAGCGAGAAGGCGACGCCGGGCTTGGCAGGGCTGTCCACGCGCTCCAGCTGCAGCCGCATGTAGGCGCGGTCGTCCGAGGCTTCGAAGACACGATTCTCTTCTTCGAAATCGAACAGCGCGCGCGAGGAGATCGCGACGACCAGTTGACCGTCCAGCGAGATGGGCATGCGCCCGATGATACGAGCGCGGCCCCGCGCCGCCGCCGCGCAGCGCGACGCGACTTCCGTCACGTGCGCGGGCGCGGCGTTGCGCCGCTGCGGGAAAGCCCGCACGCCACCGGCGGCGTGCTGTCGTCGCGACGACAGGACGCGCCGGATCGGCTGCCTAGCATCGCGCCCACGCATCGTCGATGCGAGGAGCAGTGCCATGAACGATCGTCTTCCATCCCTCGGCGGTGTGTCTTCGAAGGGGCGGCGCCGGCTCCTCGTGGGTGCGGCAGCGGCCGCCGCCCTGGGTGTGGCGCCGCGCGTGCGCGCGCAGGCCGAGGAGACCATCCGCCTGGGCCAGACGGTGGCGCTCACGGGTCCGCTGGCCGATATCGGATCGGCGATGCAGCGCGGCTCGAAGATCTGCTTCGATGCGGTCAACGCGCAGGGCGGCGTGAACGGCCGGCGCATCGAGCTGGTCTCGCGCGACGACGGCTACGACGTCAAGCGTGCACTCGACAACGTCGGCGGCTTCCTGAAGGACCCGGCGCTGTTCGGCCTGTTCAGCTGCATGGGCACGCCGATCATCGAGGCGATGCTGCCGCTGCTGCGCGGCACCGACGTGCCGTGCTTCTCGCCGCTCACGGGCGCGAGCTCCGCGCGGCCGGCCGACATGCGCAACGTGCTCAATGTGCGCGCGAGCTATCCGGAGGAAACCGAGCGCCTGATCGAGCACCTCACGACGATCGGCATCAAGCGCATTGCCGTGGCCTACCAGAACAATTCCTTCGGCAAGGAAGTCCTGCAGGCGGCCGACCAGGCGATCGCCCGGCAGCACCTGAGCAAGGTGGCCGCGGCGCCGATCCAGAACGATGCGTCCGACGCTGCCGCTGCCGCCAAGGCCATTGCCGCGGCTGACCCCGAAGCCGTGCTGCTCGCGCTGGCGGGCAAGCCCACGGTCGGGTTCGTGCGCGCCATCCGCGCCGAGCGGCGCGGCCTGCCGCTGTACGCACTGTCGGTGATGGGCTCGGGCGCGACGCTGACCGCGCTCGGCGAGGACGGCATCGGCATCGCGGTCACTCAGGTCGTCCCCATGCCGACGACGGCGGTGGTCCCGGTGGTGCGCGACTTCCAGCAGGCCTGGCGCGCCGCGCCCGGCTCGCTGGACGCCTCGCACCTCGCGCTGGAGGGCTACATCAACGCGCGGGTCTTCGTCGAGGGGCTGCGCCGCGCCGGCCGCAACCTGACGCGCAAGTCCTTCCTGGATGCAGCCTGGTCGATCCACCGCCTCGACCTGGGCGGCTTCGACGTGAACTTCCAGCAGCCGGGGCGCAACGCGTCACGCTTTGTCGAGCTCACGATGATCGGACGTGGCGGAAAATTCATCCGATGAACACCACCCGGCATCTCAGCGTCGTCGAGGACAGCGGCCGGCAGCGGCCGCACGATGTCGACTGGCTGATTCGCCATTCGGTGTGGGGTCGTACGCTCAGCGAGGCGGAGCTCGACC